>JAEEHF010000048.1 GCA_016280725.1 Bacillota bacterium
AACTCTGACCTATAATCGTCAAAAGTTCTGGCTAAATAATTTATTTTCTTTGTAGACATCTTAATATTATATTTGTGTTATGATACTATCATTAGTTATTTTATTACCTTCTTTTACAGAATAATCCATTCTTACATATATCTCAGCACGTTCATCATCACTCTGCACAACCCTAACATCGTTTAAAATAACATTAGGTACATATTTTTGCACAGATGAAATAATTTCATTCTTTACACCTTCCCACGAATCACCATCGTTTGGGCTGAAAATATATTTAATCAAATCAGTGCCAAACTCAGGATTTCTGAGTCTTTGTCCTTTTGGAGTAAATATAACATGCATAATTTGGCTTCTTACCTTATCCTTTCGAGTTGTATTAACATCAACAAAAAAGTTCTGGTAATCAACCTTTGTAAATGGAAATTTCAAGCCAAAATGTTGTTGCTTTGCCATACGAATAATTTTCTATATAATTATTTAAAAAATACTTTTTTATTTGAGTATGTAAACAAAAAAAAGAGCAACCTTATTAGGCTGCTCTCATAATTTATATGAAAAGACTTTTAGAATGTTTTTCCCTCTACTGGGAATTTATACCATTCATTACTTGTTATGCTATTCTGTCCCCACGAATTGAATTGCTCATAAGCATCTTTTATACATAATCTTTCTATTGGGTATTTGAAATCATATGGTATCATAATGCCGTGTGGGTCTTCTCCTACCTTTGAAAGATATACATACTTGTTTGTTGACACATCGTACAAATAAGGCTGACAAAGTGCATTCAAGAAACTAAAGTCAGAACTTACTTCAACAATGGTTGATATTGGTTCAAAATATTGTTCTCCAGGAACTGTATTTATGAATCTGTCATAGCCAAACAATGAATGAATTTCTATGCCACTCAATTCACCAATATTCTTTACTTGTAATCTATCTTCAGCGCCACAAGCAATAATGCTATATTCAACGTGAGTGTTGTCTATTCTTCTTCCCTTAATAACCACATCATTCAAATCGTAGTCACCAATTTCTCTATCTTCGAAACAGAATGTGTAATAGTTGTTGTCAAGTTCTGGTATAATGCTAATTGGTTCAATACCACCTTCTACTTCAATAATTATATCGTTAAAGTCTCTGTCAGTACCGCTCTCCCAACACATCATAACCTTACCATTGAGAACCAACCAAGCAACACGTGGGCTGTTAAGCGGCAACTTCTTTTCCTTGAAAGAACCCTTAAAGTTACACTCACTATAGCCGTTAATGTTAACGTTCAAACGGCCATCACCATATAGTTCGCCTTGTTTTCTTGGTTTACCATTCTCCTTGAACTCAGTATTGGCACGTACCATTAAGCCAACTTTATAACCTTGTGGAAATTCAAATGAACCTTCTGTACCTACTTCTGGAATTCCATCGCCAAAATACATAAGAGCATAACTAGTTCTCTTTTCAATTACATCATCTTCAGTTTCTCCAAAGTGTTGTTTGAACTCGATAGCCTTATACTTAGGCAATGACTCAAAGAATGCAACTTGTTCATCATCTGTCTTACCTTCAATATCACTATCCTTAAAGTAATAGTAATAAAGGTCTGAATTCCATACCTCGTTACCATACTGCTTTGCCTTATCACTCTTATAAATTGGTGAAAGAATAATAGGTTTACTACCAGTTGTAATTGGATAAGCATTTGCATTATAATATCCACCTCCGGTTACCAATGGAAGGTTATTATAATCTCTACCATTCTTGAAATAAGAGAAAATCAAGGCTCTGAATGAAGCAATGTCAGTCTCACTATAATTGTTAACTGGTATCTTCATTACAGAATAGTCTGCAAGCTGATATAACTTTTCTCCTTCAATCCAACCACGCTGAGCTGCCCAAGAATCTTCTATAAGACCTATTGTAGGGGTAGCTGATGGTAATGTTAAATCATCAACACCTCTTGTCATCATTGCTCTTGCAAAAGAAACGCTATTACCTTTTACTTTTTGTAGAACAAAGTTATTTTCAGAAATTAAAGCTACATACATACCAAGATTTTCACTAGGAATATCATAATTCATAGTAACTTGGTCTGTTGCTGGCTTATTAATTTCATTCAATATCGTAAGAGAAGTTGTTGTATCTGTTTCAGCAATATACGCCAACAATTGAACCTTATCAGTACCACTTGGAATGTTACTGATAACAATACTACCCGAAGAAGTTGTACACCAAGTTTGATTTGAAGCAAACTGAGTACCAAAAATTTTCTCGACATTTTGATTTATTTTCTCCTTTGTTTGTGCATCTTGGTCGGGCATTTCAAAACCCATACAGCCCATTAGCAAAGCAGAAATAAATGCTAACGAAATGTTCTTAATTTTCATAATACTTTTATTTTTTAATGTCTATAAAGATAAATATGTGTGAATATACAAAAAAAGTTTGAAAAAAAGAAGCAAAAAAGCGACTAATTTACTAATTAGCCGCCTTATTTTCTATTTTACTCCTTATAAACTCTCCATTTTCAGCTTTTTCCCATATTCTTTGGTTCTTTGAGCCTCTGAATGGCAATGAAACATCTTTTTGTTCCTCAATAAACTTTCCGTCTACTATAAAATTAACATAATTTAACATTTCACCGAAATGTTCTTTAATAAATTCAATAGTATATCCTGTATATACCCAAATATCTTTTTCTGAAAATTTATTTTTTATCTCTTTCATTAATGATAACACATCATTATAAGAACATAGTGGGTCGCCACCTGAAAATGTTATACCTTTTATATAAGGTAAAGATAATATGTCAAAAATTTTGTTTTTGTCTTCATCTGTAAACTCTCTACCGCTATTAAAATCCCAAGTTTCTTGGTTTTGACAGCCTTTACAATGATGAACACATCCAGACACCCATAGTGTTACTCTAAATCCAAGTCCATTATTGGCATCTGGATATGTAATACTGTGTATTCTCATACTTTGTTTTAAAATTTTTTGATGTGCTTAACTCTATCTTTCACTTCTTCCTGCTTTCCTTTGTTGAATGCAATCTTGTAATCGCCAGTTAAATATCCAGTTACACGTCTTAATCTACTGATATTCTTGCTTCCACAAACAGGACAAGTATCACCCATTTCATCGCTATATCCACAATCTTCACAATTGTCCACTGGAATGTTAACAGCGAAGTAAGGTATATCTTTATCCATTGCATATGTTACAATCGTCTCAAGGGCTTCTAAATTGTTTTTAGTAGTACTTGGAAGTTCAACATAAGTGATGCAACCAGCAGTAGAATAACTTGTAAGTTTAGACTCAATATCTATCTTCTCGAATGGAGTCATATCGTGCCATACTGGAACGTGTATTGAGTTTGTGAAATAATCTCTGTCTGATACATTTTTAATAACTCCATACTTGTCTCTGAATTTCTTCATTGCTGTGTAGCAAAGATTTTCAGCTGGTGTATAGTAGTTTGCAAAGTTAAGTTTATAAGCCTCTTTATATTCCTTACATTTTGAGCTAAATAGCTCTTCGATTTCCTTTGCAAATTCCATTCCCTCATCTGTTGTGTGGTCTTTACCAATAAGAATCTGTAAAGTCTCAGCCATACCAAGCTGCCCTAAAGCTAAAGTTCCATGTTTCAAAGCTGAACGTGGGCCTTCTTTTGGGTCATATCCCGCCATTGTATTATTTTCCCACATAAACTTTGCTGAAGCTGGAGATTGTCCGCAAATCCATTCGAATCTCTCGATAAGCATATCTCTTGCTTCCTCTATTTTCTTAGCAAGAAGCTTCATAAACTCCTTCTTAACGCTCTCTTCAGTTGCATCTTCACCTAACTTTTCTTTTGCCTCCATTGCAATTGTTGGCATAATAATTGTAACTGGACAAATATTACCTCTACCATCTTTCAATTGTCCGAAGCCATTTATATCGAATAAGTTGGCTGTTCTACAACCCATAGTAGAGAAATATGTTCTTGGGTCATT
>JAEEHF010000049.1 GCA_016280725.1 Bacillota bacterium
GGCGCGATTTTCATTCAAATGTTTTAAATTTGTGTCAAAATCGATGCATTGCAAGGAGCATAGATTGCGAGCACCGGAGGCGTACGATGGTACGTTGAGGATGCGAGCAATCGTGGCGACACAGCAAGGCGCGATTTTCACGTAAATTTATGGTGTCAAACGATTTGGACCCCTGAACAAAAATTCAACTTCTTTAATAGTAAGTCCAGTAACAAGCATTGTAAGTCTATCAACACCTACGCCAAATCCACCATGTGGTGGGCATCCATATTTAAAGAATTCTAGATAGAACTTAACGTCTTCGCCTAATCCTTTTTCATCGGCTTGAGCCTTTAGTACGTCATATCTATGCTCTCTTTGCGCACCTGTTGTTATTTCACAACCTCTCCAAATTAAGTCATATCCTTGAGGCATATCATCTTTTCTCATATGATAAAAAGCTCTTTTATCTTTAGGATAATCAGTTACAAACAAAAACTCATGATTAAACATATCTTTTGCAAGCTCTTTACACATTCTTTCAGCTTCGGTTGTTAAGTCATTTTTCTCACCTTCAGGAACAGTAAAGCCATATCTAGTTTCTAGCTCTTTATACACATCTGCAAGTTTCATTCTTGGGAATGGAAGCGTTGGGACAACAACTTCTTCGCCAAATTCTTCTTTAATTGCATCTCCATAGTTTTCTTTTAATTTTGTTAAAGCATAAGTCAATAGTTCTTCCTCGAACTTCATAACGTCTTCAAAAGATTCAATATAACTAATCTCAACATCAAATCCTGTAAACTCTGTGGCATGTTTATTTGTGAATGATTTTTCTGCTCTAAATACTGGTCCAGTTTCAAAAATTCTATCAAGACCACCAGCCATAGCCATTTGTTTATAGAATTGTGGGCTTTGTGCAAGATAAGCTTTTCTATCAAAATAAGTAAGTTCAAATACATCTGAACCACTTTCAGAAGCAGCTCCAATTAACTTTGGCGTATGTATCTCAACGCAATTTTCTTTTACACAATATTCTCTCATTGCATTAACTAAGCAGCTTTGTGCTTTAAATAAAAGATTATTTCTATCTGTTCTTAAATCAACCCATCTATAGTCTAAACGAGTATCAATGTTTGCATCATCTTGCATTGGCAATGCTTCTGCCTTAGATAATACTTCCAAAGAATCTGGAAGCATCTCCATTCCATTTAATTTTACAAACTCGCTAGCTAAAACATCACCTTCAACCGAAACTACTGAATGTGGTAACAATCCAGCTATTTTCTCTGCTATTTCAGGATGTTTTTCTTTTTCAATTGTTATTTGAAGTTTTCCAGTTGTATCTTTTACAACTAAAAACGCCATGGTTTTCTTGTCACGTATATTTTCAAGAAAGCCTTCAACTCTGTTTTTCTCTCCGACTTTAATGTCTTTAATGTACGTTCTTTTCATAAAAGTAATCTCCTTTCTTTTTGGGACGTGGACATTTTGCTTATGAATACAAAAAGTCCCCTGAAAGTATAAAAACTTCCAAGGGACGTTAATATCAACGTGGTACCACCCAAATTACTTCTCTAATGCTTTTAACGGTAGCAAGCCGGACATACTTTTCAATTATATTACTTCATATGTCAGCTCCAAAAGTGTCTTCAAAAGATAACTAATAAGGTAATTTCAGCAGCCATACCTCTCTCTAAAAAAGTATTTCTTTTTACTCCTCTTTTATCAATGCTTATTAATGAGCTAATTATAGCACCTACCTCATACTATTGCAATAGATTAACTTTAATAAAAAATGCAAAAAGCTGTGAACTACAAATATAGTTCACAGCTTTGATTAAATATTGCTCATAGCATTCTTTAATTCTTCTCTTATAGTAATAAGCTCTTTCAGAATCCTAATCTTATACTCTTCTTGAGTATCTCCTTCGGCCTTATATGCAGTCAAGATAATCTTACGCTCAATAGGAATAATGTGCTCAATTTCTGTACCATAATCATTAGAAGCCGGAAATCCTAAACAAACCTCACCAAAATCGCTATACTTTGACGAACAGTATTTATTGTTTATTTCAGCCAAATTTAAACTGAGTTCATCTATAATCAGTCTAATTGCCTCATACGCTCTACAAGCTAGAAGTTTATCTACACTATATAATTGCTTATAGATCATAAACAATCTCCTTTCAATTTTGTTATCCTACATATTTTACGCCTTGCTCAGATTTATGTCAACTCTTTTCCCCACCTGATGGATGAAAATTTAATGACCTTAGTTTTTTTGCATATTCTGGCCAGCCTGCTAATTCTATTATTTTAATTTGCGACATATTATTGATTCGAGCCTCTCCTTCTTCAATTGCTTCTTGGGTAAGTTTAATAAACTTATCTAATCCTGAGATAGTATTACTTTTATTCTTCAAAACCCTTTGCTGACCTAACATATCCAGAATTGATGCGCCCTCAATTATTGGTTTAATCTGCTCCAAATCTAACTCAGATTGCGTAAGATTACTTAATCTAATTGACTGAAGAATTAATTCACTGTTTGGAATGGCACCTCGCCCGTTTGATTCTCTAACGGTAAGAGCACCTGTTCCATTACGTTTGCCTTTTTCACTTGCTTCTATAAAGTCTCTGGATTCCTCTCTAATTTGCTTAAATATTTCTTTCTTATGAACTGTTCCCACATGCCAATCAGCAACAGCAGAAACGTTTCCTTGGCCAATCAATATAATACGAGGTGGCTCATTTGAATTTGATGGTTTAATACCTATTGGCTCAATCATATATATATAATAAAATGGCTCTTTAGGTTCATCTTTACTAATCCTATCACTATTAATTTTTTTATTTGCTAAAATACTTAAAATATACTTATCCTTTAAATAGAAAAGACAAGCCTTCGCATTTTCAAAAGAGGTACTTGCTGATTCTGAAATGTCAATATCGCCTCCCCATATATTGTCACTTGCTCTTTTTAGCTCTTCAAAGGCCTCGGTAATAAAAGAACCAATCTGTTCAGCTTTAACCTTAGCTTGCTCATCGCTATCAGTACTTTCTCTCCAAAAGTGTGCTATGGTCCTCTTACCCCTATTAGTCACTCGTATTAAGTCTTTCATATTATATGGGCAACCATAAACGTGCGCAGTATTATTTAGTATATCTATTATTAACATCATAAAATGTGTTGCTATTTCGCGCTTTTTACTCAATTCTCCTTTTGGATTATTTTCTTCCAAATTAGTAAACTGTTCATAAAGCTTTATCAATGAGGTTAGTTCTCGACCAATTCTCTCCAGTCTTGTCTTAACCTTTGAGTCTCTGTTATATGGATGTTTTCCGTTTGGCAACACTAATGGCATCATAGTTAGTACTGCCGCATAATACTGTTGAATCACAAATTGTAATTCATGTGGCATAGATTCAAAATTATCAAAAACTTGCACCGCATCATTATGCTTTGAAAGTTCTCGTAGTATATCCTCAACAGTCTCTCTAGATGTTTTATCGGCCATTAACTTTCCTCCCTTCTCTTTAGTGCTTCATATTGTTTTTCTTTTCTAACTTGGTCCTTTTATTTTCTTCTTGTTCTTCTCTATTTTTTCTATGTTTTTCTTCCTCTTGCTTTTTCATAGCATCCCTTTGCATTTCGGCTTCATCTCTACTAAATACGCAGCCACAGTATTTTTGTCTATAAAGGCCTGCATCCTTTGCCATTTGCTGACCTTCGTAGTATCCTTCTCGAAAATCATAATAAACAAATTTAATATCGTATTTTGCGCTTAACTCTTCACATATTTTTTTTATCATATCGTGTTTTTGATATGGACTCACTAATAGAGTTGTTGTAAAGCAATCATATCCATTATCTTTTGCAAACTTTACTGCCATTTCAAGCCTCATACGATAGCAGTACTCACATCTTATTCCTTTATAGTTAATAACGCTTTGTAAAAATTCTTTTAAATTATACTCATCCTGAATTATTAAAGGAATAATGACTTGTTTAGTATACTCTTTAAGAGTCTCTAACCTATGTTTATACTCATCATAAGGCTGAATGTTAGGATTATACCAATAGCTTGCTATATCAATAAAGCCTTCCTCTCGTAATTTTTTTATTACATATGCCGAACATGGCCCACAACAAGTGTGCATTAAAATCTTTTTCATCTTATAAATTTACACTCCATCAAAATATGTCATACTTTCAACCGGGCAGAAATCATCTGTTAATACAAGTTCATTGGCATCAGTTATAAATTCCTGTGCACCATCAATTGATAGTTCATTATCCGAAGCAATAACCATTATGTTTCTAACTGTTTCAGCATAATTATTTTCATTATCAAATACAATTGGAATATAATACACATGATTAAAACATTGTTTAATAGTATTTCCTTCCGCCCAGAAAAATCTACTATATTTTCCCTCAAGAGCGGAAATAATATTTGTTAAATAAAGACCGTTTTCATTCAATGAACTTTTTATCTTACTAACAGCTTCTATGGTTGTTAATGTTTTTGCTGGTTCCTGACCCGAAAATGCATCATTCAAAATAGCGTCATATTTTTTAGCATTATTATTTATATACATTCTTCCATCATCACTGATAATGTTTAATCTTTTATTATCCTTATAATGATATTCTTTGTCCAAATCATCAAGGAAAAAATATTCCTCTGCTATTTTAGTTAATTTATCATCAATCTCAACTACATCAATCGTGCCAGAATCTCTAGAACTAATAAACTGTTTTGGAAATGAGTATCCTGCGCCACCAATCATCAAAACATTTTCAGTTTCTTTGTTAACATCAAAAATAGTATTATAAAGTTTTATATATTTGGAATGTGGCTCAAACTTTTTTTGTTCATCAATAAAACTAATTGTCTCAAATCCACCATCAATATTTAATACCCTAATTTTATCTTTGTTATCTATTGCATTAAATATCGATACTCTACCATACTCAGTGTCAAAATATGCAGTTTCACCTAGTTTGCCAGAAAGTACACTCTCTTTTGCTCCGTTATTAATATTCGTATACGTAATGATTCCAATAATAGACAAAATCAAAACTAAAGCATTAAAAATATTGGTCTTCTCTTTAATATTGAAGTCAACTATAAACTTAGTAAGAGTTACAGTAATTGCTAAAATAAAAATGATATTCATAGTTCCAAAATTAGGAATTAATAAAAAGCCTCCCAAAACAGTTCCAAGGATTCCTCCAAGAGTAGAAAATGCTGAAATTTTGCCTGCAGTTTTTCCTGCATCATTCAAATTATCAAGTCTCAATTTAAGCACAATTGGAGAAATTGTTCCTAACAAAATAGAAGGAAGCAAAAATATTAGTGAAGTTGCAATGATAGCCCCCAGCCTGTTTCCGCCAATTAAATTAGCTACATTTGAAATCACCGAATCAGAAATTATTGGAATGACCATTACTAATACAGATGCAATTGTAAGAAGATATTTTAAACTTCTTTTTGGATTATCCGCATCCGCAATTTTACCACCATAAAAATGTCCTAAACTAGAACTTAAAAGAATAATCGCTATTACACAAGTCCACACCATATTTGTGCTTCCAAAATACGGTGAGAGAACTCTTGATGCAGCAAGTTCAAGAACCATCCCAACCGCATCAACGATAAAAAGTGTTATTTCATATTTATAATTTTTTATTTTTTCCATAATCACCTCAGAAAATAGCAGTCTGATCTGAACTTTCTTCTTTATTGTTAAATTTTATTCCTAAATGTTCGTACGCTCCAGGAGTAGCCATTCTACCTCTTGGAGTTCTGTTTATAAAACCAATTTGCATTAAATATGGTTCAATAACATCTTCAACCGTGTCAACATCTTCACCAACAATCGAAGCTATTGTGTCCAAACCTACTGGACCACCAGCAAAATTTTTGATAATTGTTTCAAGATATTTTTTATCGTTGTTATCTAAGCCAATTTCATCAACTTCCAAACTATTTAATGCCATATCAGCAACTTCATCTGTAATTACACCATCATTTTTTACTTGTGCAAAATCTCTTACCCTTTTTAATAACCTATTTGCAATTCTAGGAGTTCCACGGCTTCTTGAAGCTATTTCTTCTGCACCTTTATCTGTAATCTCAATATTTAATATTCCAGCAGATCTCTTTACAATAGACTTAAGTTGCTCTGTTGTATACATTTCAAGACGATTAATAATTCCAAATCTATCTCTAAGTGGAGATGATAAACTCCCAGCTTTTGTTGTGGCTCCTATAAGCGTAAACTTTGGAAGATCTAGTCTTATTGAACGAGCACTCGGGCCTTTTCCAATAATTATATCTAACGAAAAATCTTCCATCGCTGGATAAAGTATTTCTTCAACGCTTCTATTTAGTCTATGAATTTCATCAATAAATAAAACATCTCCTGGGTTTAAATTCGTAAGAAGCGCAGCTAAATCTCCTTGTTTTTCAATAGCTGGGCCTGATGTAATCCTTATATTGGCTCCCATCTCATTTGCTATTATTGCAGAAAGTGTTGTTTTTCCAAGTCCTGGAGGTCCATATAAAAGTGTGTGGTCAAGAGGTTCTTCTCTTTGCTTGGCTGCCTCAATATATATTTTTAGATTTTCTTTAATCTTATCTTGTCCAACGTAATCTTCCAGCTTTTTTGGTCTTAAGCTATTTTCTATTTCATTGTCCTCTGTCGATAAACCTGGGCAAATAATTCTTTCATCTTCATCCATCGTATTACCTCACTACTTTTTTTCATCTATAGTTCCCTGTTTATTTCTTACAAAAAGAATGATAAATAATATTAAAAAAACAAATACTAAAACTGCAGAAAGAAGTTGAGAAACTCTGATATCAGTATTCCATATATAAAGAGAATCAGTTCTTAAACCCTCGATGAAAAATCTTGATATTCCATACAAAATAAAATATAAAGACATTATTTCACCTGAGAACTTCTTTTTCTTATAAAGAACAGAAAGCAAAACAAAAATCAAAAATGTACATATAGATTCATATAAGAAAGTTGGATGAACATATTCGTATGCGCCTGATGACGTATTATATATGCCCATCTTTAAAAACGAATTTGTTTCACTGCCATATGCTTCTCTATTAACAAAGTTTCCCCATCTACCTATTGACTGACAAAGAGCAACATATGGGAGTACAAAATCTGCGACTTCAAAAATACTAACCTTTTTTATTTTGCAGTAAATTGCTCCTGAAACAAATCCCCCAATTATTCCACCATATATAGCAAGACCACCATTCCAGATTTTGAAAATATCGAGCAAATTGCTACCATAAAAATCCCAATGAAAAATACAATAATATAGCCTAGCACATATTACTCCACAAGGAAGCATTATTAGTACTAAATCGATTATAAAGTCCCATGATAGTTTTCTTGAAGATTTATCAATTTGACTCATATTATTAATTTTTCTGTATGCAAGAATTAATGATAGTACTATTCCAGACATGATAATAATGCCATACCAATAAATTGATTTTTCACCAATAGTAAATGCGACATTATTAATGTTTGCTTCTATGCCTAAATTAGGAAACAAAATTGGTTTCATAATTTCTCCTTTTGTATAAGTATATTTTTAGTACTGAATTCCCCAAAGAACTAGATCTTTTGCATCTTTTCCACAAACTATACACTTAGTGTCAATCTTTTCTCCGTTTAAAATACATCTAGACTTAGTTCCACGTATTTCTTTCATTTTAAGTTCGCAAGCCTCGTCACCACACCACATGGCTTTAATAAATCCAGGATGATTATTTATAATATCCTCTACTTCAGATAGGTTGTGGCATTCATATGTCATTTTTTCTTTTCTAGCAAATGCTTTATCAAACATATCTTTTTGCATTGTTTCCATTAAATTGTTTGTATAACTTACAATATCTTCATCGACAGATACTTGGAATTTTTCTTTTGTATCACGTCTTGCAACTGTTATTTGACCATTTTCTAAATCTCTTGGTCCAACTTCAATCCTAACTGGTATACCATTTACCTCTGCTTCTGCAAATTTAAATCCAGCTGATTTATCTGTATTATCTACATAGCAATCAATTCCTGCAGATGTTAATTTATTATATATTTCCTCAGTTACCTTGCTTACTTTCTCATCATCTTTTATTGGAATGATTGCAACTTTTGTTGGAGCAATTCTTGGTGGAAGAACAAGTCCATCATCATCGCTATGAACCATGATTAAAGCACCAATCATTCTTGTAGTTGTTCCCCAGGATGTTTGATAAACATATTCAAGCTCATTATTTTTATTTAAGAATTGAATGTTATATGCTTCTGCAAATTTTTGCCCAAAATAATGACTTGTTGCAGATTGTAGAGCAACACCATTGTACATTAACGCTTCAACAGTTAATGTATATTCTGCTCCAGCAAACTTTTCTTTTTCTGTTTTTCTACCAGTCATTACTGGGATTGCTAGATAGTTCTCATAGAAATCTTTATAAACATTTAGCATTTGAAGTGTTTCTGCCTCTGCTTCTTCAGCTGTTGCATGAATTGTATGACCTTCTTGCCATAAGAATTCTCTGCTTCTTAAAAATGGTCTTGTTTCTTTTTCCCATCTAACAACGTTTGCCCACTGGTTATATTTTAGAGGCAAGTCTCTATATGATTTAACCTTTTGAGAATAGTAATCACTAAATAAAGTTTCACTTGTAGGTCTAACACATAGCCTTTCTTCAAGTTCTTTTTCACCACCATGAGTTACCCAAGCTACTTCTGGAGCAAATCCATTAATTAGTTCTCCCTCTTTTTTCATTAATGACTCTGGAATAAAAATTGGAAGATACACATTCTTGTGTCCTGTCTTTTTAAACATGTCATCCAGAGTTCTTTGCATTTTTTCCCAAATAGCGTATCCATTTGGTTCAAATATTGTACATCCTTTTACAGATGAATAATCACAAAGATGTGCTGCCATAACAACATCTGTATACCATTTGGCAAAATCCACATCTCTACTTGTAATAGCTTTATTAGCCATAAATATCGCTTCCTTTTATATTTTTTATTCTATTGGCATTACTACTGATACTGCCATATTGTTAAAATCAAAATGATCTTTTAGTACTTCTTCAACATATTCCTTTTCAATTGTTTTATATGCATCCAAAAACGAGAATGAGTTGATTCCTTTAAAATAGTCGGAAACAAAAGCTCTTGCCATACTTGTCGAATCATTAAATGTTCTAACATATCCTCCATATAGCTTTTTCTTCGTTCTATTGAATTCTTCATCATTTAATCCATTTTGTTTTAACTCTTCTATTTCTTTTTTTATTCTATCAACTACCCTATCAACGTTAGAGCTTTCAAAACTAAATGCACTAAACGCATAGTCTTCTTCAAATTCATATTCTGTACCTATAGACTTCGTGATAGTTCCATCTTGATATAGTTCTTCAAATACTTTTGAGCTGTCTCCTGCAATCATTGCAAGTAAAATCTCTATTGCAACGTCTCTTTTTACTAGGTCAAAATTATCCTCACTATATCCTGCTTTTCTTAGTCTATTTGCCTTAACATCTTTAAAGCCAATTGCTGCCATAGGAATACTAACATCCATTTTCTTTGATACCCTTGCCTCAAAAACTCCCGGAGTAATCTCACCATAGTACCTTTCGATTTCAGATTTTTCTTCTTGGCTTTTAACAGACTTTTTAACCTTATCTATAATCGCAGTCGGATCAACATCACCAGAAACACATATAACCATATTTGAAGGGTCATAGAAAGTGTTATAACATCTATATAATATTTCTGGCGTTATTTCACTAATAGATTCAACTGTTCCAGCAATATCTTTTGTCACTGCATGATTATCACCATAAAGTGCATGAAGTAAGTTAAAGTACACTTGCCAATCGGGGTCATCATCATACATTCTAATTTCTTGGGCAATAATACCTTTTTCTTTTTCAACATTTTGCTCAGTTAAATATGGATTTTGAACAAATGATAAAAGCAAATCAAATGCCTCATCAAATCTTGAATTGCAACTAAAAAGATATGCTGTATGATTAAACGAGGTGTATGCATTAGCATTAGCTCCAATTTTTGAAAGCTTGTCTAATGCGTTGACGTCATCTTCTTCTTCAAAAAGTTTATGCTCCAAAAAATGTGCTACCCCATCGGGGACCTGAGTCACTTCAGTCTCACCTGGTGCTTTAAACTTGAAATTTAAAGAACCAAAATGAGTTGCATACGTTGCATAATAATTTGTAGCACCTTTTTTAGGAATAACAATCACATCAAGTCCATTATCTAAATGTTCAAAGTATAATTTTTCATTTAGCTTTTCTTGTACCATTATTATTGTTCCTTTCATTTTTACGTGACGCACACTTAGCACTGATACGAATATTATTTCCGTAGTTCAAAAAGGGTACGCCCCTTTCCCTTCGGGCAAGGGACATCCCCATTTTTCAACCACTTGTGCGTCGCTACGAATAATATTTATTTTGTCAAAAAATACGATAGTTCAAGTCGCAATCTCTTGGCAACATCTATTATATCTTCTTTTGTAACCTTATTTATTTCTTCAATAGTTTTTGAAATTTCTTCGGTAATACCAAGTAACCTTTGTCCTACACTCCAACCAATTAAAGCCGATTGTGAATCATTATATGATTTAAATCTTGTAGCTAGATTTACTTTGGCGTCATTTACTTCTACATCGCTAATATTTCCATTTAACATATCGTCAACTTCTTTTAGGATACACTCTTTGGCTATATCGAAGTTTTCATTTTCTATGCCAGCGCTTATAAATAACGCTCCTATATGTTTTACGTACTGAGAACGAATAGTATATGCTAAGCTCTTCTTTTCTCTAACATTATTAAATAATTTTGAACTTGCTGTTCCGCCTAATATTGCGTTATAAACAGCCATCTTATAAAACTCTTTTTTTACGTCTTCGGTTTCAAGCATATATCCAAGTACTAGTTTTCCCTGCATTACGTCTTGTCTATCTATTACTTCTGATAAGCTTTTTTTCTCGTGACTTACCGACACCTTACCATTGCTATCATATTCTCTATTAATTCCCGAATAATACTTCTTAAATAATTCTTCTGCTTCTTCAGAAGTTAAATTTCCTGAAACATAGATATGGAACGTAGATTTTTTAATAATTTTTTTGTATTGCTCATATAACTCACTAGGCGTGATACCATCTAAATCTTCTTCACATCCATATTTATATAGTCCATATGGTTCATTTTTAAACATTTCTTCAACAGCTCTATCATTAGCATATTCAGCTTTGTCATTAATTTTAGAGCTAATAATTTCACGAAGCGTTTCTTTTTCTTGAGAAACAAATTCTTCTTTAAATGCACCGTTTTCGATTATAGGATTTAAAATAATGTCAGATATTAGTGAAACAGCGTCAGCAAACACGTTGCTTTGTTCTAGAGTGTATTCATCTGAAATAGTATCCATAATAAACTGCATTAGCGTCTGATCACCAATTTTATCTGTTGCTGCATCAAATGATGCACCATACATATTTTCAAGTTTTACAGATATTTCTTTCATGCTAGGGTAATGAACAGAACCTCGTCTTAAAACAAGGGGTATAAGTGCATTTTTAGTCACATCTTCTCTAGTTAAATCTGTTAAAATACTTACCACTAGATTATTCGTTTTAAATTTATCCGTATTCATTACATGAAGATATATGCCATCATTTAAGACTATATCTGTCGTTTTCTCTGCTTGATTATTCAAAACTATCTTGCTCTCCTTTATATTTTATTCGTCATCTTTTAGTATCTTTGCAATCTTTTTTGCTGGAGTACCTGGAAAAGATAAAATCATAGATTTATCCTCAATTATTTTATTCTTACGTATAGAAGCCTTAAGTCCTATATTGCAATTATTTCCAATCTCAGCACCTGGCATAATATATGCTTCTGCTCCAATTAGAGTATTGCTTCCAATTTTAATATTGCCCAAAATTAATTTATCACCTTCGAAGATGTGGCATGTTATGCTTGCATCTCCTCCAATTACAACATTGTCGCCAATTTCTAGAAGATAAGCATCGCTAAGTTTAGGGGAATTAATGAAGACGTTCTTTCCAATCTTTGCACCCAAAATCTTATAAAAAAGCCTATTCCAAATTGTTCCAGAAACATAAGGTAAAACCATATTTAAAAGTATTACATGAAGCCCAGAATAAATAATCCATCTTGCAAAAGTAATAGAACCAGTCGAATATCTTCCCGGTTTAAAGCCAATTGTTAGAATCCTTTCAAATATGCCAAATACAATTACAGCAATTACAAAAAACAAATAAATCGCTATACCAACGCATAAAGTAAATAAAAATACATTTAAGAACCCATTAAAAGGTAAAAACTTTGACATTTGGTACAAAAATAGTCCTGATGGTGTCAAAGATAAACCAATGACTGCTCCATAAAACACATATGTAATAAGCGACAAAAGCGCATTACATATTGGATCTTCCATAAGTGCTGCAATTAATTTTTTCATTTGTATCTCTCCCTTATACTACTTATATTGTTTTCTAAAATTAGGCGATATAAATTGCTTTTTCGATATATATAATACCAAAAAAAGCCTTAAATTTAAAGCAAAAAATTAGGTTTGTGACTTTTTTGTGAAAATTAGCACTCTAATATTGACAGTGCTAATTTTTGATATATAATGTAGTTGTAAGTTAAATAAAAAGCGTTGAGTTACAAGCACTCTACCGCTTAACTTACAACTAAATTACCAAACACTATTTAGTATTATTTGAGCATGGTGTTAACTCAAATCTACTAAATAGCCGAATAAATAAACTATAGAAAGGATGATTTATATGTTTATGATACCTAGAAGAAACCACGATTTAGATTTATGGGATGATATTTTTGATGATCCATTTTGGGGTAATCACCATGCTTTTCCAAGACACGAAGAGACTAATTTAATGAAAACAGATATCAAGGAATTAAAGGACAAATTTGAAATTACTATGGATTTACCTGGATATGAAAAAGAAAACATCGAAATGTCTATCGAGGATGGCTACCTTACAGTTCATGCTAAAACAGAGACCAAAAATGAAGAAAAAGATGATGGTAAGTTTGTCAGAAAAGAAAGATTCTTTGGAGAATGTTCAAGAAGCTTCTATGTTGGTGAAGATGTTACAGAAAATGATATTAAAGCATCATTTAAGAACGGCACATTAAAGATTGATGTTCCAAAGAAAGAAGAAAAGAAAGCACTCCCAGAAAAGAAATTCATTACAATTGAATAATCCCCTAAAAAATGGTGGTCATTATTGACCACCATTTTTTTATTTTTATTTATGCTAAAAGCTCGTTCATATCCTTTATAATTTGTTCCTTATTCATGTTTTTACCAATAAATACAAGCTTTATCATCCTGTCGCCAACTTCTTCATCCCATTCTTTCATAGCGTCAGGTTGAGATTTTAAAATCATTTCTAATTCATTTTTAGGTGCAGTTGCAAGCCATAAACCAGATTCATTAAGTTTCATTTGCTTACCCGCTTGCTCAAATAAATATGACATATCATAATCATTTGCAAACCATACTAAACCTTTGCAACGAATTATTTCTTTTGGGAATTTTTTATTTACATAGTCCTCAAATTTCTTAGAGCTAAAAGGCTTTCTAGACATATATACAAATGTAGATATTCCATATTCTTCAGCTTCGCCTTCTTCTTCATTATGTTCATGGTCGTGATGATGTTCATGATGATGTTCATGCTCATCATGGTCATGATCATCATCGTCATCTTCAACTTCTTTATCTAACCCTTCAACCCATCCAGCAGACGCAGCAGTTTTTTCAAAATCAAAGTTATTTGTATCGATTACTGCTTTTATATCTACTTTTGCATAATCTGCTTCTAAAATTCTAGCATTAGGCTGTAAGTTTCTAATAACAGCTTTAACTTCTTCGAGTTGTTCCTTTGAAACATCACTAACTTTATTTAAAACTATTAAATTGCAAAACTCAATTTGTTGAATTAATAGATTTTCAATATCTTCTTCATCTAAGTTTTCTTTTTCAAGGTCTCTACCAGAACCAAATTCATCAACAAGCCTTAACGCATCAACAACTGTAACAACGTTATCTAGTCTACAGATTTTTCTACCAGCTTGCTTTTCAAGACTATCCTCTATGAAAGAAATAGTCTGAGCAATTGGAAGTGGCTCGCAAATGCCAGAAGCTTCAATCAAAATATAATCAAATTTTCCAGTTTTTAAAATACTAATTATTTGATTAACCAAATCCTCTTTTAATGTACAGCAGATGCATCCATTAGAAAGAGGAACTACATTTCCTTTATCTTCTTCTTTGATAAAACCACCATCTGCAATTAGTTTTGCATCAATATTTACTTCTCCAATATCATTTACAATTACAGCTACTTTGTAACCTTCTTGATTTGTTAATATATGATTCATTAGTGTTGTTTTTCCAGCGCCTAAGTATCCTGTTAGCACTGTAATTGGTACTACTTTATTCAATTTATGCCTCCTAATTTATTTTAATAACCTGGATTATCTGGTGTATCCCATCCAACAGGCCAATATGATTGACTTGTTTTTGCAGGAACCGGTGTAAGCTTTATTCTTGTAGGAGCAGATGTTACAACTGGTTTAGGTGTAATAACAGGAGGTGCTTGTGTTATAACAACTGGCTCTGGAGTTATAGGAATAGGTGTTTCTACAACTTTAGTTCCAACAGCAACTATTCTATTTGTTGGGCTGTATGAATCAATTGGAAGCTTCACTTCTTTAATTACTGCCCCCGTCTTAGCATCTTTGTATACTATAATTGGTTCTACCTTATATCCTTTAACTGGACTTTGAATTTGCTTCGTAGTACCAGCAGGAATAGATGCGTCATTTCTTTGAATTGTTGTCGGCTCATATTCCGCTAATTTATTATATCTAAGTGAAATCTTTGGCTCGTTCTCCTCTTTTTTGCCCATAATTGAAATAGAAGCGACACCATTTTTAACACTAGCAACTATCTTAATAGGTGACTTTCTATTATTCTTAAATTGAAAATCAATAGATCCCCATTGAACTGTAGCATCAAAACCAGGATCAACATATTCAGGCCAGAACATATGATTTTTTCTTTCAACAATCTCTAAATCGGCAAGTAGTACAGCATTGTAAAGTGTAGAAGAAATTTGACAAATACCACCGCCAAGTCCATCTACAACCTCACCGCCTGAGTAAACATGTGCCTCTCTAAAGCCACGAGCCGCGGTTCTTTCACCAACTTCTTTATTGTATGAGAAAACTTCACCTGGCAAGAATATTTTGCCATCTATGTTTTCCGCAGCAATTCTTAAGTTTGTACTTCTGTTGGTGTTGCTAGCAACATAATTTGTTTTAAACGAACCTAGAGTATCTCCAAATAAAATCTGCGCAAGATTTTCTGTAGTTACATCTGGCATTTCTCTAACTATAGTTATTTTCATCGTCGAATCAGGCTCAAGGGTTTTGTATTTTGCATATGCTTCAGCTCTATTAAATGAAACTCCAACTCTTTCTTTAACGTATTCACCACCCGTTGTATATTCAGCATTAGCCTTTTCTACGTGAATCAAATTATATAGCCAGTCAATATCGATATCTTGACTCTTATTTATTGTTGCTTCTATCTCAATTGTTTCTGGATTCGTTGCATCTTTTGCAGATTCAATAATCTTTTTAGAAACATTATCTATTTTTGCTGCTACTCCATCATGGCCCTTCGTGATAATGATTACATCGCCACTAATTTCATAAGTATCGTCAACTGCTGTGTCACCAGATGAAGAAATAATTGTTGATATTTTTTGTTTAAGTGCATCTTCATCTATTGTGATTTCTTTACCTTCTGATGCATCATATTTTTGCCCAAAAAAGCTTTTAAGAACATTTTGCGCTTGAGCAAAAAAGTTTGAGCTTTTTCCGTATGCAATTGCATCATCAATAACCGCTGAAGAAGCCTTCAGTTCAATATCTTTTCCAACAAATTTAGTCTTATTTTTATTGAATACAAGAGTAAATTCCTTTTCATTCAAATCATTTTTGTACTGATTCATTATAGCACGTGCTTGTTCTTCAGTTTTGTCTCCCAAGTCAAATCCATAAGCACTTACACCACTTAATATTTTGCCAGAGTTAGCTCTTGCATAAGCTAAGCCCAAAATTCCTCCAAACAAAACTAATAGTACTATTAAAATACCTATTGCAACTACTGCTGGTTTTGGAATCCCACTTTTATGGATGATTCTACTCATATGATAACCTCTTTCTATAAAGATTTTTACCTATTTTTAAGCCCAAAAAGGCATTTTTTAATCTATCGTATTCTATCACATGAACACCCTAAAAACAAGAATATATAAACATTTGTTACACTATTTTAACTTTATTTTTACTTGAATTATTAAGCTTTATTAACAATCCTTGTAAATAATCATATGATTTTATATAATTTATAGGTGAGTAGTGCAAAAAATACGGGTTAAGAGGTGAAATTTTGAATATCCTAGGAGTAATTCACTTTGATGGTGCAAAACTATTTGCAGGCCAAACATCGAAAATAATATATAAAGGTGATCTTTGTAATGATTGCCCTGAAAATATTTATATGCATTATGGATACGGGTATAATTGGGATAATTTGCAGGAATTAAAGCTTGTAAAAGGGCCAAATGGATATGAAGGCGACATTACCTTTATAAAATCTGATGACCTTAACTTTTGCTTTAGATCTTCTAATCGGAAAATGGGATAATAACCATAGATCTAATTTTATTATTCCAATTGAACCAGCACCGGTTTTATGCACGCCAAATTTAGATGCTCTATATATGGAAATTCCTACACTAAAAACGTTTTATCACATCAAAAACAAGATAAAGCTCACTTTCTATAAATTATTTTCTAAATTGTTTAAGAAAAAAAGACGCATTTAAAATATATTAATTATTCTTGGCGCACAATGTGCGCCACTACATTTTTTATTGTAAAAAACATTTATAAAGGGGAAGTTTTTATGAGCAATAAAACTGTATTAATAACAGGCGGTACACGTGGTATCGGAAAAACAATGGTCTATGCCTTTGCAAAAGCTGGATATAACGTTTTATTAAATTTTAATAAATCTGAAGCACTTGCAAATGAAATTGCAAAAGAGCTTCCAAATATAAAAGTGTATGGTGCAAATGTTTCAGACCAACAAAGTGTAATTAATATGATTGAATACACAAAGAATGTATTTGGTGGAATAGATGTCTTAATTAACAACGCCGGAATAGCATGTACTGGCCTTTTACAAGACATTACAATTGATGAGTGGAATCAAGTAGTAGGCACAAATCTTACAGGCGTCTACAATTTATGCAAAGCCGTATTACCAGAAATGATAAATAAAAAATCTGGTAAAATAATTAATATTTCTTCTATTTGGGGAATGGTGGGAGCTTCAAATGAAGTTGCATACTCAGCGACAAAAGCAGGAGTAATAGGCCTTACAAAAGCCTTAGCTAAAGAAGTTGGTCCAAGCAATATAACAGTTAATTGCATAGCACCCGGAATCGTAATGACAGATATGACATCAGATTTATCTCTTGAAGATTTAGATAACATTACATCTCAAATACCTCTTGGAAGAGTGGGTTCTACGGATGATATAGCAAAAACAGCATTGTTTTTAGCCAGTGATGATGCCAATTACATTACCGGTCAAGTAATATCTCCAAATGGAGGCTGGGTTATATAATAAAAAAGAGCTACTTAATTATTTAAGTAGCTCTTTATATACATCACTTTTTCTCATTTTCTTTTTTTCGGCAACTATCTTCATAGCTTCTTTTTTGTCTATTCCCTCTTTAAGAAGATTATCCATTAGTTCTTTTACGCTTTCCGGTGCTATTTCATTTGATACATCTTCCTTGGTGCCCTCAATTAGCACTACAAATTCACCCTTAATATCATTTTCATCAAAATAAGATATTGCATCATCTATAGAAAATCTTAAAAACTCCTCATGAATTTTAGTAAGTTCTCTAGCAAGTGTAATATTTCTATCCCCACCAAAATATGTTTTTAAATCATCCAATGTATATTTAAGCTTATGAGGTGCTTCATAAAGAATTATGGTTCGTGTTTCGTCTTTAAGTTTTTCAAGTCGTTGCCTTCTACCCTTTTTATTCATTGGCAAAAAGCCTTCAAAAACAAACCTTGTAGTATCAAACCCAGAACAAATAAGTCCTTGAACAAAGGCGCATGCGCCTGGAATTGGTATTACTTTTATATTTTGCTCTATGCAAGCTCTAACTAGATCTTCGCCAGGATCAGATATTCCTGGAGTTCCAGCATCAGAAACTACAGCTAAGTTCTTGCCATCATTTAGCAAGTCTAAAACATAGTCTAATTTTATTCCTTCATTATGCCTATAAAAACTAATTAATTTTTTTGATATTTCAAAGTGATTTAATAGTTTTAGAGTTTTTCTTGTATCTTCTGCAAGAATAATATCCACTTCTTTTAAAGTATTTATTGCTCTATATGTAATATCGTCTAAGTTGCCAATTGGTGTGGCAACAAGATATAATATTCCTTTTTCCATATTTTTCTCCAAATAATTATTGAGACTTGGGGTATCTCCCCAAGTCTCTTAAAATTTGTTATGCACGTGCACGTGGTGCACCTACTGGGCAAACATTAGCACATGTTCCACAGTCAATGCATTGTGAAGCGTTAACTTCGTATTTATAGCTTCCCTCACTAATGCAATTCATTGGGCAATTTTCTGCACATCTTCCACATTTAATGCAAGCATCGCTTATTGTATATGACATAAAACTCACCTCCTATTTTTCACTCTTTTTCTATAATAGTTAAATATCTTCAGTACGCTTAAATCCTTCTTCAAGTTGCTTTAGTTCATTTTCGTCTACTTCGGTATCATCAAGCTTTTTATTTTCTTGCTTCCTTGAATTTTTAATTATTTTTATTTCACTATATGGATACTGCTTTCTAAATGTTTCATCGTCTTTTTCAAACTTAACAGTAATGATTTCTTTAAGCACCTGTATATCTTCAACTGTACCTTTTCCATCTGCAGTACTAACAACAGCTCCAACATTTGGTAATCTAGAAAGCTTTTCATCATAAACTTCTTGCTCATGTTTTAAGCAACACATTAGTCTTCCGCATGAGCCTGATATTTTGGTAGGATTTAGTGAAAGACCCTGCTCTTTTGCCATTTTAATTGAAACAGGATTCAAATCTGTTAGATGATTACAACAGCATAATTCTCTTCCACAAATACCGTATCCACCAAGCATTTTTACTTCATCACGGACACCAATTTGTCTTAATTCAATTCTTGTTTTATACACAGCAGCCAAGTCTTTAACTAACTCTCTAAAGTCAATTCTTGTATCCGCTGTAAAATAGAATAAAAGCTTTGATGAATCAAATGTATATTCAACATCAATTAGTTTCATCTCTAGGTTGTGTTTTGCTATTTTTTCCTCACAAACCTTAAATGCTTCCTTAGCCTTTTTCTCGTTCATTTCATATGTCTTAAGATCTTTTTCGGTTGCTACTCTAACAGCCTTCTTTAGCGCTGTTGATAGCTTTTCTTCATTTATCATACGATTAGCAACAGCGACTTCTCCAAGCTCAATGCCTCTGGCTGTTTCAACGATTGCACTGCCACCTTTTTCAAATTTCATTCCATTAGGGTCAAAGAAATATATTTTCCCAACCTTTTTAAATCTTACACCAATTATTTCTTGCAATATATTCACCTCTTGTTCTGCTCCCATAGTTTAACCATCATGTAGTCTAACGCAGTATCTAAATTAGCATTTCTTGAAATATTATTTCTAGTTTCCTCTATTGTCTCTATTTGATTAGCTATTAATAATGGATTATCTTCCAGTCTAGTTTTTAACTTTGCAATTAATAGTTCAAAAACATCTTCGATAATTTCCTTTATATTTGACTGACTTTTAATCTTAGAAATAGCATCATTCATCTCTAGTAAATTTGTTTTAAAAATAGCTTCTTCTAAATCTTTGATAAGATTTATGTACGAACTATCTAATATTTTTTGCATTTTTCCTGCACTGCCACATGAATACTCATAAAGTTCAGAATCAATTTCATTATTATTCAATATACTTTTAATGTCCTCCAAAGAAAGACTATTAAAATTTACTTTTGTACACCTAGAATGAATTGTGTTGATAATTCTGCCAGGATTTTGAACTGTAAGAATAATCGTAGCATATTGTGGTGGTTCTTCAAGAACCTTTAAGAGTGCATTCTGTGATGATTCATTCATACTATCTGCGTCTCGAATAATACATACGCTTTTTTCAGAAACCGTTGGTTTAAATGAAACTTTATCTATTAATTGCCTAATCTTATCAACCTTAATAATACTGTCTTCAGGCTCAATGACAAATAAATCTGGTGAAGAATTGAAAACCATGCAACTTTCGCAGGTATCGCATGCTCTACCATCAGTTCGATTCAAGCATAGTATACTTTTCGCTAACTCTTTTGCATATTCAAATTTACCTATTCCTTCTATTCCGCAAAACATGTATGCATGGCCGATTATACCATTTTCAACTGATTTAAATAATTTGTTGCGGATATCAGTATTTCCATATATATTATTCAAACTAGTTCTCCAATTAATATTTTAACTTATTGCTCACATCCTCGGCTGTAAGTTCTGCTTTTCCAATACCACCAAATTTAGTAAGTGGCCAGATTCTAAATAATACTTTACCTTCTATCTTAGATACTGGAACACAACCAAATGCTCTGCAATCTTTCGAACCACGTCTATTATCTCCCATAGCAAATATATAACCCTCTGGAACCACAAATTCTTCTGGAAGACCAAATCTAGTTGGAGAAGTTACAGTTCCGTCTGGAAGATATGATGTTTCATCAAGAAGCTCACCATTTAGATAAACGAAGCCATCTTTTAGTTGTATTTTATCTCCTGCTAAGCCAACTACTCTTTTAATGTAACTTACTTTTTCTGGTCCCATCTCTAAAACATTATTAACAAAAAAGCTCCAGCCGGTTCTCTCAGAATATGATGCTTTAAAATCACCACTTTCTCTGTATTGAAGGTCATTGTTATTTGGTGCCTCAAATGTGATGATGTCACCGCGATTAACTTTTAGCTTAAATGTTCTAACTAGCCTATTAACAAATACTCTTTCATCGGGCTCTATCGTAGGATACATAGAGCTCATTTTAACTTGAGTAGGAGTGAATACAAAGTACTTTATAAAAACTGCAAGTGCGAATGCGGACAAAACACATACTACCCATTCCATGCATTCACGTGCAAACGACTTCTTGACTTCCACTTTTTTTGACTTCTTTTTTTGCTTTTCAGAATCACTTTTTAATTCTTCTGCTTTATCTATTTCAACATTTTTATTTTCTTCTTGTTTAATAACACTTTCACTACTTACTTCAGTTTTGATTTCTTCTTTATTATCGTCCATGTTATTTATGTAAGTGCTAAGCACCATACTCTCCTTTCAGTATTAATTCAAGTGCATATTATACTACATTTTTACTGAGAATTCAAGTTTTCCTCAGTCTTTACAGGTACCTTAATTACGACTTCTGTACCTTTTCCAACCACACTTTTCATGTCAATACTTCCACCATTTGCCTCAACAATTTCTTTGGCAATTGGAAGTCCTAAACCTGTTCCTCCCATTTCTCTTGAACGAGCCTTGTCGACCCTATAAAATCTTTCAAAAACCCTCGGTAAGTCTTGCTCTGGTATTCCGATTCCATCATCAATTATTTTGATATATGCATCATCATGAACACATCCAACGTATACCTTAACATTTCCATTCTCGCCAGTATATTTGATACTATTTGTTAAAATATTCGTGATTACTTGCTCAATACCATCTCTATCTGCATACACCATAGGAACGTTAGATGTGATATAACATTCTAAATTTTGATTTTTCGTTTCAGCCTGAATCTTATGCTTTTCACAAATCTGCTTAGCAAGTTCTCCAAGATCAAAGAAGATTTTATTCCACGCAACTTTTTTATAGTCAAATTTTGTAAGTTGAAGTAAATCGCTAACTAGTCTTGTCATTCTATTAGATTCAGTAAGAATAACATTTAAAAACTTATTCTTTTCATCATCATCTAATTCCATTTCTGAATCTAATAATGTTTCGGTATAAGTTTTAATCGATGTAAGCGGTGTTTTAAGCTCATGAGAAACGTTTGCAACAAATTCTTTTCTCATTTCATCTAATTGAACTTGTTTTGTTACATCATGAACAACACAAACCAAGCCACCAAAATCATCTTTTTCATTTTTAAAGCTTGCAAAGAACATATTTAAAATTAAATCTTCAAACTTAACACTTTGTTCTGTTGATGTCCAATCATCAAGATACATTACTTTTTCCATGTTTATATCTATTTGAAGTTTTTTAAATATTTCCTCAAATGTGTTTTCTTCATTTAGTTTAAGAAGTTCTTTGGCAACCGGAGTAGCAAGAATAAGCTCTCCTTTTGTATTAAATGCGAGAACACCATCACTTAAATGAAGAAGTATAGCTTCTAGTTTATTCTTCTCATTTGAAATCTCATTTAAGTTGTCTTTAATTTGGCCTATCATAAGGTTAAATGACTCAACAAGTCTTACTACTTCATACTCTGACCTTTGTGAATCGTCTAGTGTAATCTCGTTAATATCACTACCAGCAGCGATAAGCTGCGCTTTTTTTCTAATTACCTCAATTGGTTTAGTAACATTAGCAGCAAGAAGCCCTGCAACAATAACTGCCATAATGGCTATTACAATTATGCTCGCAGTATAAATAATAATTACTTCTCTTAATTGATTGTTAATATACGTTTTATCTTGCTCAATTAAAAGTGTATATCTTGTTGGAGATGATGCATTATCTCTAACAAAATACATAAAATAATATTCATTCGTCCTATAGTCATTTATTAGCTCAAATCTATTCGGACTATTTTCTGCCATATCTTTTATTCGAACAAATAATTCGTCTGAAATTTGCTCTGTTTTGTTTGTATAAACCACATTATAAGTTTCATCTAAGATACTTCCAAATCTAGCGGTATTATTAAGTGAAAAATAAATACTAAAGTTTTTTATAAAGTCGGTTTGCATGATATTACGTTTTGCATTTATGCTTTCTTCACCATAAGATTCGGTATTTAAGCCAAAACTTGATATTGTATTTAGCATTTCCTGTGCAAATCCGTTGTAATAAACTTGCTCCATTTTAACTATTGAAAAAAATGCTGAAAAAACCACAACTATTAAAATGAATAAAAACATTACAAGAATCATTTTTGATTGTAAGCTTTTCATTATATTATCACCACATTTAATGCCCCCTGAGAAGCTCAGGGGGCAGATATATTAAAAGAAAAATTTAGTTGTCTTGACCATTGAAATAATAACCTATTCCACGCTTCGTTGCTAAAAATTCAGGTACACTAGGATTTGGCTCAATCTTTTCTCTGATTCTTCTAACTGTTACATCTACTGTACGAACATCACCAAAATATTCATAACCCCAAACTTTTTCTAGTAACTCTTCACGAGAAAATACTTGACCCTTTTGAGTTGCTAAAAACTTTAGAAGCTCAAATTCTCTAAGTGTAAGATCAACGTTTTTATCATTAACTTTAACTTCGTATTTATCAACATCCAATGATAATGCTCCAAATTTTAGCTCTGGAGGAAGACTACCCATACCATATTCTTTTTCATATTTTTCTGTTTTACGAAGATTAGCTTTAACTCTTGCCATAACTTCACGAACACTAAATGGTTTTGTAATATAGTCATCAGCTCCTAATTCCAAGCCGATTATTTTATCTACAACATCTTCTTTTGCAGTAACCATAAGAATAGGAACATTTGATGATTGTCTAATTTCTTTACAAACTGAAAAACCATCTTTCTTTGGAAGCATGACATCAAGAAGTATTAAATCAGGTTTTTCGCTTTTAGCAACCTCAACAGCTTGCTCACCGTCATATGCTTGACATGTAGCATAACCTTCTTTTACTAAATTGTGATTAAGAATATCTACTATATTTCTTTCATCATCAACTATTAATATTTTCTTACTCATGTTACTTATTTCCTCCTCACGGATACTAATCTAGTACTATTTAATTATCCATTAACGAAATTGAAATGTCAACGTTATACAAGAATTATTTTGTTAATAATTGAAACATAATTACATTGTTTTAAAGTAAGAACTTTTGTGACCTCAGCATTCATTTTAGCTCACCATAATATCATTATCAAATCTCAAAAAGTACCAATCCAAAAATGCACATCAAAAAAACACGCGAACCAAATTCGCGTGTTTTTAATTACATACTATTTATACATTGTTACTTGCAGAAGCAAGAGACTCAGGGTCAATTGTTGCTCCATCATATCTAATCTCTAGATGGCAATGAGGACCGGTAGAATTACCTGTGCTTCCTACATATGCAATAACGTCTCCTTTTTTAACTTGATCACCAACACTAACAGCAAACCTGCTACAATGTGCATAATAAGTTTCAAAACCACCAACGTGTTGAATTTTAACTAAATAACCATAGTTGCCTTTCCACTCAGCACAAGTTACAACACCATCTTCAGTAGCATGAATTGGAGTACCCATAGGGGCTGCATAATCGCAACCTGTGTGATATCCACTTCTCCTCCAGCCATATCTTGAAGTAATTACATAACTAGAAACTGGAAGGCCAAACTTTAAATCTGCGCTCTGTGACTTTAATGCATCTAATACTGATTGAGGAACAGTTTTAGTTGCTGCATATGTTTGTACTTTTTTAACAAGCTTTGCATTTTCGTCCTTAATTGGCTTTATAATATCATTTGCAGCTGATTTTAAATCTGTAACTGCATTAAACTCTTTTTCATACTTTTCAGAAATCATAACAGTAGCCTTTTTTGTATATGACTTCTGTGCAGCATTTACTGAATCAACAATTGTTTGTGCATCCTGTAAAGATTCAACCAAACAAACATCCTTATTATTTACATTTATAGCATATACTCTATAGTATATGTCACATGATTCTTTAACTAATTGAAGAACTTCATCATCTTTAGTAGGTACATCTTTCTTAACAAGGTCAAATTCGTACTCGGGTCTAGTTTTCAATAGAATGTAACCAACTTTATCACTATCGCCTTCTTGTAAATATGTCTCTATATCGTCTTGTAGCTTAGTTTTAGACGAAACATAGCCTTGAAACTCACCATCTATTAGCACTGAATAAACCGGCTTATATGTTGCAAGAACAATAGCAACAATAGATAGTGCACTAACTAGAACTGCCAAAACGACTTTTCCAAAGACTCCACAAGCTTGCTTAGTTTTACCAGAAACTCTAATCAAATTTTCATCTCCTTTAAAATATCGGCTGCTTACAAACCAATTGTATTTTACTATATGCGTAAGTCTAAGGCAAGTTTTTTAATCAAAATTCACAGTTTTTTCAAAACACATGTTCGCATAATTATTAACATTCTTATCTAAATTACCTGCATGTCCGCATTTCCGTATGTTAATAAAAAATTAAAAATGTTGGCAATTTACATATTAATTTTATGTTAAGAATGTTGCAATTTTATTCCAAATACGTTCAGCCGTAATGGATTTGAAATAAAAATTGTTAAAAAAAGACTGACCAAAATTGGTCAGCCTTTTATATAGCTTAGAATACTTTAAATTCTGATTAGTCTCCAGAACCTTCTCCAGAGTCGCCGCTTTCATCGTCGTCTCCAGCTACAGGTGCTGCAGCTCCGCCTTGGTCTCCACTATCGTCGCCTTGGTCTCCACTGTCGTCGCCTTGGTCTCCGCTATCGTCACCTTCTGGTGGTAATTGCTCACCACTGTCATCTGGTAGTGTTTCGCCACTATCATCTGGTAGGTTTTCTCCGCTATCTTCGTTGTCATCTTCTTCTTCGTCAGCATAGTGAACTACGCCATTTTCGTCGATTGTGTCTTCTTCATCAACACCTTCAACAGCTACGATGAATAATACTTCAAGTTCTTCATCAACGATTAGTCTGTAACCTCTTTCATACTTACCAGCTGGAAGTCCTGTTCCTAGGTTCTCACCATCGTCGAACTCAACTTCGCTGTCTTTGTTAACACTAGCGTTAACAAGAACGATTTGATAATTATCGAATGCTTTAACTGTTACATCATCTTTGTTCTCTAGGTCGAAGTCTTCTTCTCCCTCAACAAGACCTTTATCTAATTGAACAACTGAATCTCTTCTTGTTGTTACAACAGATGCATCTCCTAATTGAGTACTTTCAAGAACTCCTCTTACAACTGCTTTTTCACTATCAGTTACTTGGAATACGATGAAGCATTTATCTAATTCTTTAACATCAGCATAATCTTCAACGATTGACTTCTTGCTATCTGTGTCAACTTCTCTCCACTCGCCATCAACATAAACGTAAGAGATACCTCTTGACTCTTTAACTTTGTCTACAACACCAACATTTAGGTCAGCTGAGATAGCATCTTCCATAATGAATACGAATGAAGCTGTCATAATTTGACCATTCTTGTTAATCTTGTCGTTTACATCATAAGCAACTAATCCTTCTTCAACTCCTTGAAGAGCAGCTTTTGGATCAGCAGCAACTTCGAATTTGAATCCAACAACATTTTCATCATCTTCATCAAGTTCTGGTGTTAGTTTGAATACAGTTGTAGCTGAAGTTACTTTGAACTTACCATCTTCTGTTTCAATATATCCTGTTCCTTTGTCATATCCTTCAGCAAATTCAACGAATGCATAATCATCATCGTAAGCTTCGTTATCTTCTAAGCCTGCTTCTAGAGGAAGGATTGTCTTAACTTTTCCATTTCCATCTAATTTAGCCCATACAAATACGCCTTCACCGCTCTCGCCTTTAGCGTTCTTGTATACTTCGCCATGCTCAAGTTTTGTTCCATCAAAATCTGAATCTACTTTATCAGCTGTGAATTGATATGGTTTTCCATCTTCATCTTCAGCATTAGCTAATCTGATCTTTAATGCAGAATCTCCTGTTTCAGGATCTGTAGCGTCCCAAACACCATTTGACATTACTGCATAGAAGTTATTTCCTTTTCCGTTTCCTTTAACGTCTCCGAAGTAAGCTTTAACAACTTGTCCTAAATAGTTCATAACAAGTTCGATTTCTTTATCTAGGTAATCGTTATCTTTCTTCTTCTTTGTAAGTTTGATGATTTCATCTTCTACTTTTTCTTCGTCTTCGCCTTCAAATACGTTACCTTTGATTCTAGATTCAAATGTTCTGTATTCAGCTCCGTCTACTTCGAAGTACATTCTCTCATCATCATCTTTTTCATATGTTAATGATTCGAATGTTCCAGCAACTCTTTCTCTAGCTACCATGTAGTAAGCATCGCCGTCTACTTGGTCGTTATCTTTATTAAGTTCTGTGTATACGTCGCCTTCTTCGATGTCATCTCTTGTAGCCCATTTTCCATCGATAATTACAAGAGCATCTTCATCAATCTTACTCTTTAGAGTAGATGGTTTAGCAACTTCTTTACCTTCGTTTGGAAGTGTCTTGATGTTAAGAATCTTCTTACCATCAACTTCAGCAACTACGAATACGTTCTCAGCTAGTTCGATATCTTCTTCTAGCTTATATTCTGTGTTTTCAATTTCAACTCTTCCATCATCTAGTTTTTCAACGCTTGTAACTAGACCTTCAACAAATGAATATTCTGGTGTTAATGTTAAGAATGTAGCTTTCTCTTCATCTTTGTAATCTTTGATTAGAGAAGCAACTTTCATTCCAACAACAAATCTAGAAATATCTGTATCTGGACGAACATATGCTGTCATTGTGAAATGATTTTCATCAGCTACTGGTAATAAGTCAGAAACTTTAGCTCTAACTTTTAATCCAGCATCAGCATCGTTGCTAACTTCGTATTCATCTAGATATACATTTTCAACATATGCATATTTAGGGAATTTAACGTTTAGCATAAAGTCATCTCTAGCTTCTAGAGTCATACCATTGCCTTGAGATTCTTGATAAATCTTCCACATTGGTCTTCTTAACATGTTCCATAGAAGAACAGCTGTGTTTCCTCTTGATGCAGCTTTGTCAGCTGTATATGGATCCATATCATCGTTTAACTCTAATTCAACTGCTTTTAGTAGGTAAGCTGTTGGCCATGTTCCTTCAGCTTCTACAACGTTACCATATCCAAGAGCTCTAAGAGCCATTGTGAATGCTTCAGCATAAGTAACTTTGTTATCTGGTTTAAATGTTCCATCTGGATATCCAACGATAATCTTGCTTTGAGCAGCAGCGTTGATATATCCTGAAGCCCAGTGGCTAGCAGCTACATCTGAAAATACTGTCTTTGTAGCAAGTGATTCAACTGAATCACCTAAGCCAAGACAAATTACTAACATTTTAGCAACTTGTGCTCTTGTTAGGTCTTCTTCTGGACGGAATGTTTTGTCTGGGAATCCGTCGATTACACCAAGCTCTGTTAATGCATCTACAGCACTAGCGTATTTTAAATTGTTGCCAGTTAAATCTGAATAATTAGCAGCAAATGCAGATACGCAAAGGCTAAGAACCATTGAAAGAGCTAGTAATAATGATACTATTCTTTTCATTTAAAGTATCCTCCTTGTAAAATTAATAATTTGTGTAAGGAAAAACTCTTAGTTAGACAAGTTTCCTTACGTTCTACTCTCTCATACCTTATCTAACCGTTACGGGCGAAAGAATTATGGAACTTGAATCCATGTTCTTCCTATCTCGTTGATTCAATTCTAGCACTACAATATCTATGGTCAACTTCTTTTATAAAACGTTTACGGAATTTACACTTTTTTTACATTTCGTCACCTTATTATTTCATTTAGCCCATTAAAATGTTTAAAATTTGTAAAAACATTATGTTAACGTCACAATGCTGTAATTCTATCGTAATTCTGCTGTAATACTTCTGAAGTGCTACGGAAGATTGGAAAAGAAAAAACGAGAAAACATCAAAAAATGGGACACCCTTATTTGCTAGAACAAATAAGAGTGTCCCAAATTAATTAAGTTAGTCTGTTAGATAAATCAAAATCTCGTTCACATATGGCTCAATGCCTTTGACGCTTATTTCATATTTTGCATGACCAACTAGACCAATGTTTGTATCCTCTTTTATAACTTCAATTCCTTTTAAATCTAAAACGATTAACCCTCGCTCAGTATCATAATCAACCTCAGAATCTTTACCCTCTTCAACAACAAATTTATTCTCTCCTCTTTCGTGAATCATCTTACCATCTTCAATTTGTATGTATCCGTTTTCAAACTCGATTTTAATTAGCTCATTTGTATTAGTAACGGAACATTCAAACTCTTCAAATATTTCTTCTTCATGTGTTCCATAATACTGCTTAGATTTAAGGAGAACCTTCATACTTACTTTCCTCTCATACCAATAAGAATTGTTTTTAAAAAAGGGTACGCTAAAGAGAAACATCCCCATTTTTCAATAATTATTTCTCGATTTTAGTTATATTACCAATAATATTTGAATCAAATGTATAATTGTTTCTATTTTTGTCTTTGTTTGCTTTTTCAGCAATATCTACTAATCTATCAATAAGCTCAGGATAATCTACTCCATCATGTTTCCACAAATAGAACGCCATAGAACCTGGAATTGTATTTATCTCATTGATATATACCTTATTATCATCGCCATCAATAATATAGTCTATTCTAACAACGCCTTTTGAATTTAATGCTTTAAATGCTGTAACACTAAGTTCTTTAATTAATTTTGTTTGTTCATCTGGAATGTCTGCAGGAATTCTTCTATCCATCGATTCCATAGTACCTTGCTTTGTTCCAGCAACTTTTGAAGGTGCACCTTTAGCGTTTTTGGCTCCTCTTAAATACTTGTCCTCAAATGATAAAAAGCCCTCCCAATTAACTGGTTCTTCAAGGCATGATGTTTCAACATCATCTTCATACCCTAATGCGCTACAATTTATCTCTTTAATATTTGTAACTGCTTTTTCCACTATTATTCTTGAATCATAAGAAACCGCAACTTCAATTGCTTGAATTAGTCCATCTCTATCTTTTGCTTTAGAAATACCTATGCTTGAGCCCAAATTAGATGGCTTAACAATCATTGGATAATTAAGCTTTTCTTCTACCATTTTAATTACTTCATCTTTATTATTTTCCCATTCTTTTCGAATGAAATAAACATATGGAAGTACTGGCAAATCATAAGCTTCAAAAACTTTTTTCATGAGAATTTTATCCATTCCAACACTTGCACCTAAAACACCAGAAGAAGAATATGGAATATTAGAAAGCTCGAGAAGCCCTTGAAGAGTGCCATCTTCTCCATTCATTCCGTGCATTACAGGAATTACTGCATCAAGTTTTATAAATTCATTTTTAGAAAACATCCCTTTGTTAAAAACTACAAGTCCTTGTTTATTAGGTTGAATTGTTACTTCTTTAAGTTTTGATTTTATATCATCAAAATGCTTGTATATCGAAGGGTCAAGCAATTCTTCTCCTGTATACCAATCACCATTAGAGTGAATATATATTGGATATACATTATATTTAGATTTATCTACGTTTTCGATTAATTGTAGGCCTGATACAACAGATACATCATGCTCACATGTAACGCTTCCAAATATAACTCCAAGGTTTTTCATATTTCTTCCTCCATTCGTGCTGCTTTCTTCGTGCGTAAAAAATGGGGATGTTTCTTCTTTCGAAGAAAGAGAAGCGTACCCTTTTTCGCGGACGAAGAACTCAAATTCATATAATTATTCTGCCACATATTTTGGTCCTAGTACTATTGTAAAATCTATATCAGGATTTGAATCCTTACTATCTTCCATTGTACTAATTCCAACAACTTTAGATATTATTTTCATTTGCGAATGCATAACATCGGTTTTAGAATAGCAAATAATTCTTGAGTTTTGGTTTTTCGAATCATTAGTTGTTTCTACTTTAACAACATCATATCCAGATTTATTTAAGATCTCTACCGTTCTATTAAAGTTTTTAACTGAAGTTCCATTATTAATAACTTCAATTCTTAATTTTTCACCACTTGAAGCATTAATTTTTTCTTTGATTTCTTTTGTTTTTGTCCCTGATTCAGGTTCTTCATCAAATTCTTTTTGAATTTCCTCTACTTCTTCAACGCTTACTTCTTTATTAAACATTTCATCAATCAGTTCTTTGGCTTTTTTCTCATTAATAAAGAAATATGAGATTCCATTGTCTGCATAACCACCAGCGCCAGGAAGAGTTTCGATTCTAACTCTGTCAGGTTTAAAGGCAATCGCATCATCGATATATTGTGTTATAACATCATATATTACATTTGTATTAGTGTTATCCATTGCAATTTTAATTAAGTCATTAGCCTTAAGAAGATTTTGAGGTTCCAAACATCTTGCTATCATTGCTTTAATAAATGATTGTTGTGCTTTAACTCTATCTACATCTCCATTTGGATAACGTCTAAACCTACAAAATTGTTCTGCCTGGCTACCATTTAATTTGTATGTTCCTTTTTTCAAATGAATATGTAAGTTTTGAACTGGGTCATCATAGTTCATATTCTGTGGAACAGTAACTGTAACACCATCCACAGCATCTACAATGTCTCTTAATAGCTTTGTCTTAAACACTACATAGTAGTCTATTTTGACACCTGTGATTTCTTCAACTATTTTTACCGTATTAATTGGATTCATACCTTTTGCATATGCGGAATTAATTTTTCCATCAATTGTGCCGTTAACTTTCGAATCTCTAGGAATAGAAAGAAGATTTATTTCTCTTGTATTAGGATCATACTTTCCAAGCATAATAAAGTCTGTAAGGCCATCATTTACCCCTAAACATAATCCAGTAACTGTTCTTTCAAGTTCTATTTTGTTACTTACAATTACATCCTTATCTCCACTAACTTTTATTACGGTCTCTGTTCTTTCTTTTTGAGCTCTAGTGTAAAAAATGTATGCTGCTCCGCCTGCAACAACAAGTAATACTATAACAATAAGCACTATTAATATTCTAAGCAAAATATTTAAAAAACGTTTCATTGTAACTTAACAATCTCCTTCTCTACATTAAAAAAGTAATTTCAAAATAATGTTATTATCAAACATAAAACTTGCAATTAGTGATGATTTAATTGGATCTACAACAAATGACAAATCTGTAATAGAAGCAACAAACGTTATAATTGCAAAAGCTATATATAATTCGGCAACTCCCATAATAAGGCCAAACACAAGACCTAGTGTTTCGTTGAGTTGTTTCAAAACTGGAATTTGCATTATACCATTTAGAACTATACTTGCAATAAATAGTGTTACTTTCACAACCAAGAAGATTATTACTAAGCTAAGCACTTTCATTATTGCCTCAGAAACTTTCTGGGCAATTTCGAGCTTTATATCTCGCTTGGTTTTTTCAATATCTACTCCCTCTAGAATTGTCTTTGGGAGCTGTTTTGAAAGCGAGTCTATAATAGTATCTTCTTCAATTTCTTCAGACGACTCGACTTCTATTTGTTTAACTTCTTCATTTTTATACTTATAGTCAACAACTTTTTCAATAACCCAATCGTCTATTGAAGTTTGTTCTGTAAGTATAACTGCTAGAGGCTTATAAAACAAAAGTGCAAGTCCAACAGCTACGACAAAGGAAAACATATTTATAGCCGTCTTCACAAACCCTATTTTATAACCTATAAAGCCAAAAAGTGCAACTATTAATATTATAACTATGTCCATCAAGTTAAACATAATACCTCCTAGATATCATACAATTCAACCTTATCCCTGTACATAACTGCCAAATTCTTCCCATTATTGTATATGTGCATTTTTTCAATCTTGTTAGACAATCTAATCTTAGATACTATTCTAGCACGTGTGTTAAATATTGCAATTTCATCTCCAAAATCAACACATATTTTGTCATTTAATGCTTTTAAATCCTCTGGAATATTTTCTACCTCCACTTCATATACCTCGTCATCGTATATTTCCAAAGCGATATTTCCTGCCTTATTTCTTCGAATAACCACCGGACATTTTCCATCTGCAGAGGCAAAAAGAACTTCTGACTCATCTAATTCAACTATTTTTTCAAATCCTATTTCAACATTAAATGTGTATATGTTATCCAAGCAATACGCAACTAACTGATTTTTTTGAAGTATTAGTTTAATTAATAGTTCATCTTTTGGGAGCTCATACTCCTTCATATATTCTTCCTGAGAACTAGATTTTCCTATTTTGCTCATTTCTACAACTTTTATGGAAGACTTTATTTTTAGGCCAGACGTATCTACTTGAGCAATATAAAGCATCTTTCCATCATCAGAAATGATTCCTTGGGTAGCGTACGAAGTAGCAAGATATGTTGTAAGCTTTTCCTCGCCTATTTGAGATAATACTTTTACTCCGCTTCTGTATCCATTTTGCGTGAATGCAACAACAACATCACCATTTTTACCAATTGAAATTCTTTTTATTTCTACATTTATTGATGTTTTTGAAACTATTTTTTGATTTTTATAAATATAAATTGTATTAGTGTCCTTAGCATAAACTACCGAATAATCACCACAAGAGTCTGTCAAAAACTCACTTGATATTACATCAACACTGTCTACTTTAGTTCCTGCTTTAGAATAAACTCCAATTGTTTTGTTAGTAGCAACTATAATATTATTGCAACCTGTAATATCGATTGGAGTATTATCCTTTATATCGTTGCTTTTTTCAATATAAATCCAATCTGCGCCACCAATATATGATTCGATTTTGTCATAGTTAAAGAAAACAACGAGAGCAAATATGACACATATAAAAATTCCAAGTAATATATATAATATTTTTTTCCACATTATTTATTCCTCTTTGATATTTCAAATAATAAAAATGGTACAACTTCTTTTTTCAAAGAAAATTATACCATACCTTGATTTTTAGTCAAAAAATATTATTAGTCTATGGAAAGCTTACGCATTGCAAAAGTAACGAAATATATAATGCTTGAAACAAGCACTATTGTTGGTCCTGTTGAAATACCAGCTATATAAGAGATTATAAGCCCTGCAACTCCAGAAACAACAGAAAAAACCACTGCCCACAAATGATATGTTCTCATATTTTTTGATATGTTTCTGCTCGATGCGGCTGGAAGTATTAAAAGCGAATTAATAATTAAAATTCCAACCCACTTTATAGACATCATTACTACTATTGCTACTAATGAAACAAAAATATTCTCAATGAGTTTAACCTTTATTCCTTTACTTTTTGCAAGTGTTGGATTAACAGATATTCCCAGAAGTTTATTAAAACAAATTGCCCAGAATGCTATTAAAACAACCGCAATTATTAATAAATAAATAATTTCACTTGGAAGAATATTTAATATATCTCCAATTAAATAATTTGATATTTCTGTGTAATTTCCATTTTGAGCAAGAATAACAAGGCCAAGAGCAATTGCTGTAGATGAGAAAACACTTATGATTGTATCTTTAGATGCAATTCTTGAATCATTTATTCTATTAAGCAAAATGGCAAATAATACTGCAAAAATAACCATAGAAATAGTGTTATTAGATATGCCAAGTAACATTCCAATTGCAATTCCAGTAAATGCACTATGACCTAATGCATCAGAGAAAAATGCCATTTTATTATTTACGATCATTGTTCCAATTAAGCCAAAAAGTGGTGAAATAATTAGAATTGAAACTAATGCATTACGCATAAAATCATAGTCTAACATATTCATAATGTTTTCTCTCCTTTCTTTAATGATTTATACTTCTCCAAATGTATCCTTAAAAACTTTAGAACTAAACACTTCATCAGGTGTACCGTCTAAAAGCACTTTTTTATCAAGCATTACAACTTTATCTGCATATTTCTTTACATACCCAAAATCATGCGAAACAAGTATAATTGCTAAATCGTGATCTTTTTTTAGCTCATTTATTCTGCTATAAAACTGCTCTTTTCCTTTCATATCCATCCCAGAAATTGGCTCATCTAATATCAATAAATCAGGATAAGGGATTGTAGCAATACCCATTAAAACTCTTTGAAGTTCTCCTCCAGAAAGCCTAGCCACCTTGCTATCTATAAGATTATCCGCGCCAAATTCTTTTAGATGTTCTTTTATTTCTTCATGAAGTTTTTTATCTTTGTATAAGAAAACTGGCTTATTAGAACAAAGAGAAGCTGCCATGTCATATACAGTCATAGGTGAATTTTCAATATTTAACTTTTGTGGAACATACCCAATTTTTATTGTCCTACTTCCATCAACTTTGTTTTTGTATTCAATAGTACCAGAGTGTTTAATTTCGCCAAGAAGCGCTCTTAAAAGCGTAGATTTTCCAGCACCGTTTTTCCCAATTAAAACTGTTAAGCTTCCACAATGAATGTGAAGGCTAACGTTATCTAATATTAAGTCGCTTCCAGCAGTATATGAAATATTATTGATTTTTGTACAACAGTCTCCACAGCTTCCGCTCATATAATTTCATCCTTTCTTTTATGATAATGCTTCGACAAGTGTATTTAAATTTTGCTCCATTGTCGTAATATATGCATCTTTATTGAACTCACCTGTAACAACAGGATCTAGTGTGTATACATTTACATTGGTCTCTCTAGCAATAGTATCTGCAGCCGTCCTTGAATACTGTGGCTCAACAAATATTGCTTTAACGTCTTTACTTTTAACCAATTCAATTATATCTGCTACTTCTTTACTGCTAGGATACGTGCCCGGCTCTCTTTCGATAACTGCAACAATATCTAGATTAAATTCATCTGCAAAATATGAAAAAGCTTCATGAAACGTTATTATATTTTTACTAGATATACTATCTAACGCATTATGCATTTTATTTTTTAATGTTTCAAGTTTTGATATATATTCTTTTGCATTTTTTTCATACAATGTGGCATTGCTTGGATCGATTTCGCATAATACCTTCGAAACGCTTTTTACTTGTTCAATGTATAAAGAAATGCTCACCCAATAATGTGAGTTGTCATCATCAGTTTTAACAATTTGTGACTCGAACTCATTACTTGCATCAATTACTTTTAAATCTTTATAAAGTGATGTAGCCTTTTCTATAAAACTTTCCATTCCACCGCCGTTAGCAATTAGAACATCTGCATGGCTAAGCTTTACCATGTCATTAGTCGTTATTTGATAATCATGCAAACATCCTGCTTGATTTGACGTAAGGTTTGTAAGTTCAACATTGTTTGCCCCATCTACAATATTAGAAGTAAGAATGTACATTGGATAAAACGATGTAACTATATTAACTTTAGAATCATCAAATGAAGTGTCCTGACATCCTGCAATCATAATTACAAGAGTAAGAATTGCCACCATTTTTAGCATTATTTTCATATAATCTGCTCCTACTTTCATTATTGCTTTTTTAATCGCTTAAGTATACCACTTTGGCTTGATTATGTCAATTTGTAGCGGGTTTCCTGGACCTGACCTGTCCCCAAAAACCTTGTAAGCAGGTCTAACTGTCGTGTCCCCAAAAACCTGGTGAGCAGGTGTGACCGTCGTGTCCCCAAAAACCTGCATTCAAAAGTTCAAAAAAGCACACTGAAAGTGCGCTTTTTGTCATTATTCTTTTATTATTTTTCCGGCTTCTAATGGATCTTCATCTTCAAATAAGCCTGTTCCTACAACAATTAGTGAAGCTCCACGTTCTTTAACATCCTTGGCATTTTCTTTTGTTATTCCACCATCAACCTCAATGATACCAGTAAATCCCATCTTTTTGACGTTTTCAATCTTGTCTAAAGTGCTAGGAATCAGTGCTTGTCCACCATAACCAGGTTCTACTGTCATAACTAGTATTAAATCTACTTTTCTTAGAATACTTCTAAGAAGGTTCTCTGTAGTATTTGGTTTAATCGCTATTCCAACTTTTGCTCCAAATCCTCGTATTTCCGCGGCTATTCTTTCAAATTTTTCCATATTGACTGTCATTGTTTTAGTATCAATTATTGTCTCTATGTGAAAAGTGATAATTGAAGCACCATCATAATTTGATAACTCTCTTTCTGGCTCTTCAACCATAAGATGAACATCAAGTGGTTTTGTTTCAAACCTTTTTGCATTTTTAAACATATCTATACCAGGTGTTTTATTTGAAACGAAAATACCATCCATTACATCTATATGAATGTAATCTATTACATCTTTGAGCTCAGCAATTTTACTGTGGAGTTCAAGTTGTCTAACATTCAATATTGATGCAGAAAGCATATTATCACTCATTTCTTTTTTCACCCTCTTACTTCTACCACTTCTTATTTTCTTTAATATTTTCATAAAATTTACAGTACCTTGCATATCGACCAAAGTCTATTTTTCTATCCTCAGCTGCCTGTCTTACTGCGCATTTCCTTTCCTTTATATGAGAGCATCCTCGAAACTCACAATTGCCAATAAATGGAATAAACTCTATAAACAATTTATCAAGTTCTGTGCAAGATATATCTTGTATTTCATAAGTTGAAAATCCCGGTGTATCTGCTATATATGTTCCGGGTGCAATCTTGTATAATTCCACAAACTTTGTCGTGTGCTTGCCACGTTCACTCTTTTCAGAAACTTCTCCTTCTTCAGAAACAGTATCATTGAAAAGATTATTTGTAAGTGCCGATTTGCCGACTCCTGAATTGCCAGTAAAAGCAGTGATTTTGTTATTCAAAAATGATGCAAGTTTTTCTACTCCTATTCCATTTTTAGCATCAGTTGTTACAACTTGATATCCGATTTTCTCATAGGTTTTAACTAGTTCTTCATACTCATTGGAAAGATCTATTTTATTAATACATATAAGTGGCATCACATTCTTCTTTTCCGCCATTATTAGTTGCTTGTCTAGAAGTTCCATATCTGGACTTGGATTTGTTGTCGCAACGACAATTACAAGTTGATCGATATTTGCAATTGATGGTCTAATGAATTCATTTTTCCTTTCGTAGACTTTTTCAATTACATCACCTTTAACTTCAACAACATCTCCAGTAATGATATTTGATTTTTTGAATTTTAATAATCCTTTAGCTTTGCAATCAATAGTATCATTCCCAATATCTACTTTATAAAGATCTGAATTAACCTTTACAACAGTTCCTTTAATTTTTCTCACATCCTAATCTTGAATCATAAGTTCTGAATCTAATACGTCATCAATATAAACTCTTATCATGCCAGTTGCATCGGCAGGATAAGTAACTATAACTTGTTGGTCTCCACGTTTATGCTCTTGATTATATACTACTTTTCTTCCTTTTATATCTCCGTTTAATTCAACTCTAACATTAAATGTTTCTCTACTTCCTTTGTTTACTAAGCTTAATGTCAAGCTCTTCGTTCCGACTGGTGCTAAAGTAGGAATCGGTGTTGGTGAAAAAGTTACAACTGGTTTTGATGTAGGAGCTTGTGTAGGATTATTAGTAGGTACTGGCGTAGGTGTTGTATCCTCTGGCGAAATCTTGTTGTAAACAAGTGTTACTTCTGTTTTAACTTTAACCTTTTCCTTAGCATTAATACTTTGACTAATTAATACTCCTTCTTCTTTATCTGGAGAACTTGAATACTTAATTACTGGAACAAGTTCTAGTCCATCCAGAATATTTCTAGCTTCAGCCTCTTTTACGTCAAACAAGTCTGGCATATATACCATGTCCTCTGGAAGCCCTTTACTTACATATACGCTAACTTTTTCTCCAGTGTATGTTTCTTCGCCAGCTTTAGGATCTTGCCTAATTACTTTATTAATTTCGACCTCATCATTTTCTTCTTCTATAACGATAATATCAAGATTAACATCTCGTAGTGCTTTTGTTGCAGCTGTTACTGAAAAGTTTGATACATCTGGAACAGTAACTTTTTCTTGACCAGCACTTAATGTAAGGTCTATTGTAGTACCAACTGTAATTTCCTCACCTGAAACAAATTTTTGCTTTATGACATATCCTCTTGGAAATTCACTATCTAAATATCCGGCTATTTGAACTTCAAAGCCCAAGTTATTTAAAATTAGTCTTGCCTTCTCTTCACTTGACCCAATTACATTTGGAACTACTGCTGTTTTAGTAGGTTCCATTAATGTGTCAAATACTAGCTTACTTCCAAAAACAACTAGAGCAAAAAATAAAATAGCAAGTATAACTTTTAATAATAGTCCAACTATTCCTGAAGAATGTTTAACTTTCTTTCTAGCTTTTTTCATATTTATACCATTATTCTTATCTGACGAAATAGAATTTGTTCTTTTACTATAGTCCATGTTTTTATTAATTGGCTTGCTAACTGTTGGAATTCTCTGTGTTGCATAAAGAGATTCATCAGCTTCTCTTCCAACTCCTGATGCATCAGGAGTTTTAATTATTGTTTGCAAGTCATTATAAAGTTGCATTGCATTTGAGTATCTACTAACTACTTCTCTACTCATTGCCTTCATAATAATGTCATTTAATCCATCAGGTATTTCTGGCACTAGTTTTTTAGGCTCAACTGCATCATCTTTAAGATGCTTCATTGCAACAACAACTGCACTATCACCGTCAAATGGAAGTTTACCTGTAACCATCTCATAAAGAACAATACCTAATGAATAAATATCTGATTTTTCATCAGTGTATCCACCTCTAGCATGCTCTGGAGAAAAATAGTGTACGCTTCCCAATGAACTTGATTTAGCATTTATAGTACTAGATGAAGCAGCCTTAGCTATTCCAAAGTCAGTTATCTTAGCAATACCTTCTTTAGTAATAATTATATTATGTGGTTTAATATCTCTGTGGATAATATGATTTTTATGAGCCGTAGAAAGACCTGCTGCAATCTGCGAGCCAACTTTAGCAGCTTTTTTCCAGTCAAGTCTCCCTTCTTTTTGAATAATATCTTTTAGAGTTCTACCTTCAACTAACTCCATAACTATAAAATGAACATCGCCATCATTGGCAACATCATATATAGATACGATGTTTGGTTGTGATAATGACGCAGCTGATTGAGCCTCAATTTGAAATCTCTTAATGAACTCTTGATCAGTTGCGAACTCATCCTTAAGAACTTTAATGGCAACATACCTGTTTAGTTTGTTATCTCTAGCTTTGTATACAGTGGCCATTCCACCCACGCCAACTTTTTCAAGAATTTCGTATCTGTTTATAAGTGTTCTTCCTACCAATTCCATGACTTTACCCCCAAGTAAAGAAGTTTTAATTTGAAATAATTATTGCACTAACATTATCTTTTCCGCCGTTTTTGTTTGCTTTTTCAATAAGTTTCTTACATGCAATATTTATATCATATATATTTTTCATTATTATTTCGTAAATATATTGGTCATCAACCATATTGGTTAGACCATCAGAGCACATCAGAATAATGTCCCCTTTAACAAAACCTTTTGTAATAATATCAGGTTTAATCCTTCTTTCACAGCCAAGAACTTTTGTTAAGGCGTTTTTCTGCGGATGCGTTTTAGCTTCTTCCTCCGTAATTGCGCCTTGCTTAACAAGTTCTTGAACATAAGAATGATCTTTTGTTATCTGTCTTAAAACGTTTTGTCGTAATCTATACACTCTACTATCACCAATATGACCAATATGAATTCGTCCTCTATATATCAAGACAACAATAAGCGTTGTGCCCATTCCCTTTAACTTAGGGTCATTATTACCTGCTTCGAACACTTTTGAATTAGCATAATTCATAGCATTTCGAATAAGTTCTTCCAAACCAACTTTTGTTCTTTCTATTTTTATAAAATTCTTCTTTATATAATCCCTTGCACTTTTAGACGCAATTTTACTTGCTTCTTCACCGCCGTTTACACCACCCATTCCATCTGCAAGTACAAAAAGCTTCATGCTTTCATCTTCGTTAGGAACGCTAATAGTGTCTTCGTTAAGTTCCCTAACCAGTCCAATATCCGTAAGTCCACAAAAACGCATTATTGCTCACCTCTGCCTTCATTTTAATTAATTCTGTGCCAAACAAAATAATTAACAGACTTGTTTATATAACACAACTTACATCACCATTATATATTTAATAATTTCTAATATCAATCATTTTGGTTATGCTATTTACACGTCTTGTTTTTGCTGTCTAACAAGTTGTCCACATGCCGCACTAATATCCGAACCAAGTTCTCTTCTAATAGTTGCTACAATACCATTATCATTAAGTGTATCCCTAAATGACATTATTTTTTCTGTTGAGCTCTTTTCATAAATCCCATCTTTAATTTTATTAATTGGAATCAAATTTACATGTGCAAGCATTCCCTTTAATAGTTTTGCCAAATGTAGTGCATCTTCTTTTGAATCATTTACACCATCAACAAGTGCATACTCAAAAGTAATTCTTCTATTTGTCTTTTCAATATAATACTTACATGCATCTATTACTTCAGCAATACTATACTTTTTATTTATTGGCATCATTGAACTTCTAACATCATCCTTACTACTATGCAACGATATGCATAGATTACATTGAAGCTCTATTTCATCAGCAAGTTGCCTGATCTTAGGCACTATTCCACAAGTAGATATACTTATATGTCTTGCTCCAATATTAAATCCTTTTGGGTCATTTATTATCTTTATTGCCCTCATTACATTATCATAATTATCAAGAGGTTCGCCTATTCCCATGAATACAACATTTGAGATTTTTTCGCCAGTCTGTCTTTCTATTTCAAGTATTTGTGAAATAATTTCTCCCGAAGTTAGGCTCCTAACAAATCCAATCCTTGCAGATGCGCAAAAATTGCAACCCATTCTGCATCCAACTTGGTTTGATACACATGCTGTATTTCCGTATTTATACTTCATCATAACGCTTTCTATTGCATTTCCATCTCTAAGTATAAATAAAAACTTAACTGTTCCATCTTTTGACTTTTGGCTCTTTGAATCTACAATATTTTCAATGTAATAATTCTCACTTAATTTTGCTATCAGTTCTTTTGAAAGATCTGTCATTTCGCTAAAACTAGTAACACCTCTAAATAGCCAGGCAAAAATTTGTTTTGCCCTATACTTTTTCTCTCCAATGCTTACTAATTCCTCTTCTAATTCTGCCAAAGTAAAATCTCTAATATTTTTCATGGTTTCACCCCCCTCTACTTCTAAATTCTTGTCAATCTTGCTATATAAAACCCATCTGTATTATTAATGTTTGGATATAGTTTTATTTCTTCTTCAAGTCTAAAATCTTTATGTTCTTCTAAAAACTTTTCTACTTGATTTTCATTTTCCTCTTTAAGCACTGTACAAGTGCTATATACTAAAGTTCCACCAACCTTTAGGTACTTTGAACAGGTATTTAAAATCTCTTTTTGAATTACAACTATATCTTTAAGTTCTTCCTCGTTCCTAGACCATTTAATATCTGGCTTTTTTCTAATAACTCCAAGGCCAGAACATGGAACATCAAGCAAAATCTTATCATATTTTTCCTTAAGATTTTCGTTGTATTCTGACGCATCCATAACACTTGTATTTACTATAGTTACTTCCTGAGTTTGACATGCATTCTTTACCAATTCAACTCTATGTTCATGAATGTCCCACGCATCAACAATTCCTTTATTGTTCATTAACTCTGCAATATACGTCGTTTTTCCACCAGGACTTGAACAAGCGTCTAAAACAATATCGTTTTCTTTTGGGTTTAGTTTAAGCACTGATAATTGAGCCGCTTCATCTTGAACTACACACAATGAATCATCTAGATTGGTGTAGCCAATAATAAATATGCTATCGCTTAAGTTTCCACTTTCAGCATCGACTCCGTTTTCAATTAGTAACTTAACAAGATTGTCTCTAGTTATTTTTAGCCTATTTGCTCTTAATGCTATTCTTGGGTTTTGGTTATTGGCTTCTAAAAGTCCTTTTACAAAATCTTTATCTGCGAATTCTTCTAAAAGCTTTTCCACAAGCCACAAAGGATGTGACGTTGTTATTGACAATTCTTCCTCATATGTGAGTTTTTGTTCTTTTATATAATCTAGTAATTTCTCTATTTCATTTTTTTCTATTTTTCTAAGTATTGCATTTACAAATTTAGCTGAAGCCTCATGCCCATATTTTTTTGCAAGTTTTACGCTCTCGTTTACTGCTGCACTTTCTGGTATTTTATCTAAATAGCATATTTGATATATTCCCATTCTTAAAATGTTAATTATCCAAGAAGAAATCTTTTTTAATCTAATGCTTGAGTACCTTCTAATAATTGTGTCCAAGGTAAGTTTCCATGTAATAACTCCATACACTAACTGCGAAACTAAGGCTTTGTCATTTTTTGACAAAGCCTTAGCCTTAGTTAGTTCCTTATTTAATGTTATATTGGAATAACCCTCTCCAATTTCAATCTTATATAAAGTATTTAGAGCAATTTCTCGAGCGTCTTGCAATGCTCCATCTCCTTTTTATTTTAAGTCTTTAACACGTACTTTTGTTAATCCAAATGAATACCTTATAGCCTCTACAATTCTATCACATGCATTTCCATCGCCATAAGGATTTATTGCTTTGCTCATCTTGTCATAAGCCTTTTTATCAAGAAGTAATGTTTTTGCTTCTTTTACAATGACATCTTTATCTGTGCCAACTACCTTTACAGTACCAGCTGTAACTGCTTCTGGTCTTTCAGTTTCATTACGAAGAACTAATACTGGTTTTCCAAGTGAAGGAGCTTCTTCTTGGATACCACCCGAATCAGTTAGTACTAGGTAAGACTTATTCATTAAGTTGTGTGTTGTTATAACCTCTAAAGGTTCAATTAAATGAACATTATCTAACCCATCTAAGACTCTATGTGCTACTTCTTGTACCGCTGGATTTAAGTGAACAGGATAAATAACTTCAACATTTGGAACTGTAGTTGCAATTTCTTTTACTGCTTCACAAATATTTTCAAGTGGCTTTCCAAGATTTTCTCTCCTATGAGCAGTCATGAAAATAACTTTTTTCTTAAAGTCTATTTCTTTTAGCACTGGATGAGTAAATTCATAATTATCTTTTACGGTTGTTTTAAGTGCATCTATAACAGTATTTCCTGTTATGAAAATATCTTTTTCATTAACACTTTCCTTTAATAGATTGTCCTTATTATTTTGTGTTGGTGCAAAGAATAAATCTGTAAGTTGTGTAACAATTTTTCTATTCATTTCCTCAGGGAAAGGAGAATATTTATCGTATGTTCTAAGACCAGCTTCAACATGGCCAACTTTAACCTTAGAATAGAACGCTGCTTCAGCTGCTGAAAGAGTTGTTGTTGTATCTCCATGGACAAGAACAATATCTGGCTTTTCTTCTTCGATAACATCAAACACTCCATTAAGAGCTTCTGAAGTAATATGTGTAAGAGTTTGTCTTGACTTCATAATATTTAAGTCATGATCTGGCTTTATATTAAATGCATCTAAAACTTGATCTAGCATTTCTCTATGCTGAGCCGTAACACAAACAATTGTCTCAATGTCATCTCGCTTTTTTAATTCAAGAACAAGCGGACACATCTTAATAGCTTCTGGTCTAGTTCCAAAAACTAACATTACTCTAAGTTTTGAACCACCATTTGTATAGTTCTTTATTTCTGGCTTATTCAAACCTTTACGCTTTTTAATGATAATATTTCTTCTTTCTAAAAGCATCAATATAAGCATTATGGCCAAAAATCCAATTGTTTTCCAAATTGAACTTTGCATTAACACAATTGCAAAAATACCAAACATTGCGGCAATTGCATAAAGAACAAGTACGGCTTGCTTTTGAGAAAGGCCTAAGTCAACTAACCTATGGTGTAAATGACCTCTGTCGGCTTGCATTATAGATTTTCCAGAAATAAGCCTTCTAATAATAGCAAATAAAGTGTCAAAAATAGGAAGTGCAAGTACAATAACAGGCAATATAATTGCCATAAGTGTATATGTCTTAGCCATACCTATCATTGAAACAGCTGCTAATGTATAGCCCACAAAGTTTGCTCCTACATCTCCCATAAATGTTTTTGCCGGATTAAAGTTATAAGGCAAAAATCCTAATAGGCCTCCAAGAAGTGCTGCAACCATAATTAATGCAATAATTGGCGATCCATTTAAAACAAATATAACCAATAATGATAGTACTGCAATAGCGGAAACTCCACCAGCTAAACCATCAAGCCCATCTAGAAGATTGATTGCATTAGTTACTCCAACGACCCATAAAACAGTAATAATAACAGATAATACTTCATTTAATCCATATATTTCTAAAAATGGTATATCTATATAAAGAATTCTTACTCCACTGCAAACTACACATAACGCTGCTAAAACCTGTCCAAGTAGTTTTAGCATTGGCTTAATTCCCTCTTTAGATATATTAATATCATCTAAAAGCCCAACAATAGATATAATGATTGCTCCTAGATAAAATCCAATTAAATTAACCTCTGTGAAGTTGGCCGTTCTATCTATGCTACAAAACAAAAACATTATTAAAGTTGAAACAAGGAATCCTATGATAAAAGCTGTTCCTCCGATTCTTGGCATTGGCTTAGAATGAATTCTTCTCTCATCTTTAGGTATATCAACCGCTCCAACTTTATATGCTAATCTTATTGAAAATGGTGTTAGTATAGCTGTAGAAACACAAGCTATAACAAACGACATTATTAAATTTAACCAATCAGTCGATGACATTCATGACACCTATCTTTCTTCAAATTCCTTAATTTTATCTATTCTTCTTTGGTGTCTTTCGCCTTCAAATTTTGCTTTTGTCCAAATTTTAATAATGTCAATAGCTTCTTCTTTTGTAACATATTCAGCTGGAATCGCTATAATATTCACGTCTTCATGCCTTTTTGCGTACTCAGCGATTTTTTTATTATAGCATAAACCACAACGTATACCCTTAACTTTGTTAGCGCAAATATCGACTCCTATACCTGTTTTACAAATCAAAATACCTTTTTCAACGATACCCTTTGCAACATCTTTAGCAAGTGGAATTGCTATATCTGGATAGTCACAAGGTGCATCTGAAAAAGTACCATAATTTTTAAAATTGTCTTCTCCTAATTTTTCGATAATATATTTTTTTAATTCGTAACCTCCATGGTCACTTCCAATGGCAAACATAAGGTCCTCCTTTTGCCTTAAAATCTAAGTAATTATACCACAAATTCGCAATTTTTCAAGAATTTTTGGACTTTTGGGGACACGACATTGAGGAGAAAAAATTCTCCTCAATGTCGTGTCCCCAAAAGTCTCCTCTAATATTGTTTTTTTTCCCACTTTCTATTAAAATATCCTTAGAATTTATCAAAAAAGGAGCCTTTTATGGAAAAAATCGAAGTTTTAGGTGTAAATTTTGACAATGTCACTATGGATGAAGCAATTTCACGTTGTGAAGTGATGCTAAATTATGCAGATATTAGTCATATGATTGTCACTCCAAACCCTGAAATCGTAATGAAAGCTAACGAAGATGAAGAATATAAAGAGATAATTAACAATGCTTCTCTTGTTATTCCTGATGGAATAGGCGTGGTTAAGGCATCAGAGATGTATGGAACGCCCCTAAAAGAAAGAGTTGCCGGTTATGACTTAATTTGTAATCTTCTAGAGAAATATAAAGACGGCTCTAGAACCTTCTATTTTTGGGGTGGAAAGCCTGGAATCGCAGAACTAGCAAAGCAAAAACTTGAGGAAAAGTATCCTGATATTAAAATATTAGGTACTTCAGATGGATATTTTGATGATGAAAAAAAGGCCGAAATAATTACAAACTTAAAGAAAATCCGTCCAGATGTGCTCCTAGTTGGGATTGGCTTTCCAAAGCAAGAAAAGCTTATAGCGGAATTAATGAATGAAAATATATTTAAAATTGCAATTGGATGTGGCGGAACACTTGATGTTCTTTCCGGAACGGTAAAACGAGCACCAAAGTTATTCATTAAAACTCATATGGAATGGTTTTGGAGACTTATAAAAAATCCTTCTCGTGCTGGCAGAATGATGGTTTTACCAAAATTCATGAGAGAAGCAAAAAAAGATGCAAAAAAGAAGCATGTATATGTTAAAAAACATATTGGTGGCATCGAAAAAAGTTTCTTAACTACTATTACAAAAGACATTAACCTTTTAGCAATAATATTCATCTCATTACTAGCAATTGCTTTAAGAATGCAAACACTTAGTAATGAGTCTTGGGACTATCATCAATTCTTAGGCCCTTGGACAGAGGAAATGGCAAATAACGGAGGTGTCCTTTCTCTTGGAAATTATCCAGGTGACTATACTCCACCTTACATGATTATTCTTGCTTTATTGACACATTTACCGTGGTCAACATTGTACACAATTAAAATAGTATCAATAATATTTGACTTTTTGCTTGCAATTGCGTGTGGAAAATTAGTAAAGAATGCCGTCAAGAATTATTCTAAGAGTCTGTTCACAATCACTTATGGTGTAGTTTTATTTCTACCACTAGTTTTCCTAAATTCATCCGTTTGGGGACAATGCGACAATATATATACTTTTTTTGTAATATTATCACTAATCTATTTGCTTAAAAACAAATACTTTAGATCATTTTTGTTCCTGGGAATTGCATTTTCATTTAAGTTACAATTTATATTTATTTTACCGCTTTATTTGATAGTATACCTTAGAAAAAAGGACTTCTCTGTATTATACTTTTTGTTATTACCTATATCTCTGATAGTCCTTTCTATTCCTTCTCTAGTCCAAGGAATGGGATTATTAAAGCTATTTAATATTTATCTAAATCAAGCTGGCGAGTTTTCAACTTATTTATCACTAAACTTTCCAAACTTGTACACAATTCTTAGCGGAAAAGACGATATGCTTGTATTTTCACACATGGGAATAGTTTTAGCTGTTTCAATCTGTGGATTATTATTGGTTTATTGTTTATCAAAGAAGATTAAAATGACAAAAGAAAACATTTTAAATCTAGGATTATTATCTATTATGCTTACAACATTCTTTTTACCTTGTATGCATGAAAGATATTTGTATATGGGCGAAGTACTATCTGTTTTAGTATTTTTATCATACAAAAAGAATTTATTTGTACCATTCGTCTTGCAAACAATTTCATTAATAACATATTCAAATTATTTGTTTAAAGAAGCATTCCCGAATTCTTTGCCATTTCTTTCTATTGCATATGCAATTACAATCGCGGTATATGCTAAAAGATTATCTGATACATGTGAGAAAGAGTTGCCAGAAGAAATAAAATCATAGCATAAAAAACACGATCACTATTTTATAGTGATCGTGTTTTTATTTATTTTGCACTTATATATCCATTTAACGGATTAACATAGTTACCATTTTCTCTAACCTCAAAGTGTAAATGAGGTCCCGTTGAATATCCGGTAGAGCCAACTTTCATTATCTCTTGCCCGGCCTTAACTCTATCGCCAACAGATACTACTAGCTTGCTTGAGTGCGCATATAGTGTAGTAATTCCACCACCATGGTCAAGAACTATGTAGTTTCCATATGACGAACTATATTTAGCAACAATAACAACACCATCAGCGGCTGCAACAACCTTTGAACCATTACAGTTATATCCTGCAATATCGACACCAGTATGCAAACGGTTCTGTTTAAGTATTGGGTGGAATCTCATTCCAAATGGGGAAGTAATAGTGTAATGCCCTGGAAGTGGCCATGTCATTTTTCCACCAGTATATTTTGAACTTGTTTTATTTGCTCTAGCTGCAGCAGCTGCCGCTTCTTGGATCTCTCGAGTAAGTTTATCTGCCTCTGCCTTCATTTCATCTTCGGCTTTTTCCAACGCTGAATGATCTTCCTCTAATGCTTTTAGATATGCTTCTCTGGTTGATAGTGTTTTGTTTAAATCTTCTAGTCTGACTTCTAATTCAGCTTTTAACTCATTAAGTCTTTTATTTTCAGCTTCATATTTTGCTTTTTTAGCCTCAAGTTTTAACCTTGCCTTTTCAAGTTCATCGATAAGATTTGTATCATAGCTAACAACTCTTCCAATTGCCTTTTCCATATACATCTTATCTGGTTCACTTTCTATTTTCGATACTTGCTCTTCTATAGAAATTGTGCCATTTTTGTAGTATGCTACCATTCTTTCTTTTCGAAGTTCATACTTTGCATCATACTCAGCTTGCGCAACTTCTATTTCGCCTTTTGTTTGCTTTATATCGTTTTCAACGCTTGCAATTTCGCTTCTTGTATTTGCAATGCTTTCTTTTGTGTTGTTAATATTTACGTCAATTTGTTTTATTTCGTCTTTAACAGTATTTTGCTTCTTTTCATTTTCTATAATCTGATCTTGAGTCTTAGATATTTCCTCTTTTTTATCTTTTAGCTGTTGCTCTTTAGTTGCAGCTATAGCAAAAGAAAAATTAATTAGCATAATTATTGCCAACACCAAACTTGCAAGCCTTTTCATTAGTTATTTCACCTCTTATCTTTAAACATCCAAATATTTCTTCATAGATGTTGAGCTTCCTACTACTCCAATTAAGATACCTATAAAGAATAGAATTCCTAGCAATTCTGGGAACATCGAATTAATCGTAATAAAACTAAATCCGCTTTCTAATGTATTCATAGACTTAACAAATGCCGGGTAACCAAAGTTGATTATTAGCATGGTAAGTCCAACTGCTACAACAGCTATAACAATTCCTTGTATAGCAAACGGAGCTCTAATAAAGTTATTTCTCGCTCCAACATATTTCATAATTGATATTTCTCTGCGCTTAGCAAACATCATTAGTTTTGTAATATTCATCATTAAGAATATCGAAAATTCCACAATGTAAATAATAGCAACTATAGCAATTGATTTAAATACTTCTGCATCCCTTGCCTTTTCAGCTGCATATTGATTAACAGTAATATCTTCAAGCCCTTTTATTTTAGTTAGGCCATTAACTATCGTGCCAACCGCGCGAACATCATCAAACGTTATAACATAATATGCTGGATAAATAGTTCTAAGTACCTCATCAGTAAATCCGTCTACCATAATAGGATTTAAACTTTTTGCAAGATTTATTGCGTAATCTTTGTTTCTATAGGTACTCGTTGCTACTCCATATATTTGGTCAATCTTGTCGCCAATTAAAACCGCTTCATCATCAGTAAGATTAATTCCAACATAAGCAACAATATTTGAACTTCTATCTTTTGTGTCGTCTATAAGCTTGTTTTCGTTCATATAAACAAGGTACGCTACAGCAACTAATAACATAGCAGCAAACATTGTACCCAAAGAAATAAGCGTATTTTTAATGTCTTTCTTCATACTCAAAAAAGCATCTTTAAGAAGGTATCCCATCGTATTTAAACTCATACTACACACCCGCCCTTCTTTTTCCAAATGAAAAGCTGTGCTTAATATATCTTGACTCTTCGCTTTCTTCTTCCGGTTCTTTTTCTGAATATCCGCTATTTTCTTTATCGCTATGAACATTACCTTTTTCAATTGCAATTACTCTCTTTTGCATTCTATCAACAATGTCTTTTGCATGAGTAGCAACTACAACCGTTGTTCCTCTTCTATTAATATCGCTTAATAATGACATTATCTCCCATGCTGTATCAGGGTCAAGATTTCCAGTTGGTTCATCTGCTATAAGAACCGAAGGGTTATTCACTATTGCTCTAGCAACAGCCACCCTTTGTTGCTCTCCACCAGATAGTTGATCTGGATATTGGTCTGCTTTATCCATAAGCCCAACTAATGACAATGCATTTGGAACTTGCCTTTTTATTAATTTTGGATTTGCCTCAATAACTCTCATGGCATATGCAACATTTTCATAAACTGTTTTATCAGGCAAAAGCCTAAAATCCTGAAATACAATTCCCATACTTCTTCTTAGATTAGGAATTCTTCTTTTTGAAATTTTAGTTATATCAATTCCGTTTACAAAGATATGCCCAGATGTCGGTTCTACCTCTTTCATAATCATTTTCATAAGAGTAGATTTTCCACAACCACTTGGGCCAACTAGAAAAACAAATTCGCCCTTTTCGATATACAAACTTGTATCATTAACCGCCGCTACGCCCGTAGAATATACCTTCGTAACGTTTCTAAACTCTATCATTTATGTCCTCCAATAACAATTAACAGTACTAGCTAATTTTAAACACAATTACTCGTATAACAATTTTATCAATAGAATATAGTGAAATCAACTGTTAAGCCTATAAAGACACAAAAAAGTTACATATTACAGAAATGTTACAACAATATAAACTCAATCGATTACAAGGCTTTTCTATTTTATCAAACAAAAAAGATGTGCTTTATATAAAGCACATCTTTCGTTATGTTATGGTTCAAAATATTTTCCATTTAGCTTAAACGGCATCTCAAATGATAGTTCTCCTGCCTGATACGGTGCCACTAGGCCCGCTTCAAAATAGATATATAATTTCCCTTCATTTAGATAAAACTTTTGACTATTTGAAATTTCATAAAGTCCAGCCCCATTTAAAAGTGAAATTCCTGCTGCTTCAGCTTGTTTGTTAATCTCGTCAACTATCCTTCTTTTAAAGTTAGCAAAGACATCTATTTCACATAAATCTTTAATTGATATTATTTTGTTTGTTTCAAGATCTATCGTGTACATATCTTTCCATTTATTGGAACGAAGTCCACCTGTATCATAATCTTGACTAATAATAAGTGAAACATATGGATTAGTATCATATCTGTTGTAATTAACGTTATATGAATAATTCTTAGTCGAAAAATCAGCACTTTGAGTATCTATATCAGTAAGACCTTCTGAAACAATGTCAATTTCTTTAATATATGGCTCTATAGACTTATTGATTTCTGCATTTATTGCATATTGTGCTTCTTTATCTTCAAGGTTTGAAAACTCTGGCCTATAAATTTCACAGTTGAAGTTTTTCCCACTTATCTTATATTCAGAAGTTCTAACCTCTGTTTTTTCTACAAGCGTTCTTGTATCAATAACTGTAGGAATTGGTGTTGTCTCGTTTTCACCATCTCCCGGATCACATGCAGTAATACTAAAAGCTATCAATGCCAGAATTGCAATTATACCTATTTTTTTCATATGAATACCTCCACAAGAAATCCTAAATAGCTCAAGTAAAATTATATATCATATATGATTATTTTTCTACATCAACATCTTTATCTTTGCTTTCAGCTAAATATTTTCTTCCGATTCCTAGTTTTTCAAGTGACAAAAGTGGAACAGCAAGAATCATTGAAATAGCAATTGCTAAAAATCTAACTATTTCTACAACAAACACTTCTGAATTTAATATCTCAATTTCATTAAATTTGTTTGATAATAATAGCAAATGGTTTGGTATGTATAGCGCAAATAATGCTGCAGCAAGCATAACGATATTTGATAATAAAATGTCTTTGCATAATTCGATTCTTTCCTCAAAATTCTGTGCACTTTCTCTTTCCATCTTCTTCACTGCCAAGCACACCGTATTTGTAATAAAAGCACTCGAAATAACCAGTGTAATTATATTAAACAATGCCTGATAGTTAATTGGGTTTAATACCAAGCTCTCCGATATAGCTGCAATTTCAAATGTAACACCAACTGTTCTTGAAATGAAACTTACAAACCATAGTAAAACAAAGCAAATAGCAGTCACTATAGCTGAAACCATCATTGCCTTCAAGGCAATCTTTTTTCTTCCAAAGTGCGCTAATGCAATGCTTGCAATTAAAAGGAATATAAATGGTATTCCTACGTTTAAAATTCCAAGTCCATGAAAAGCAAAATTTGTTAATATAATGAAGCAAAATAAACCAATTGAGATAACAATTAAACTTGCATTTAATCCTTTTCTTCCTGCATATATGATCAATAATAGAATACCAATTATTGCTAATATATATATAACCGAACTCCTAGAAACCGATGACCATGCATTTGCAAAACTAACAGATACATTTCCATTATCATCCACTTGAGCATTTACAAAAACAGTATCACCAACTTTTAGTGGAGCAAAATGTAAATTATCCATTGAGTCTCCGGTTCTCATATACTCTGCATCTACTTCTTTACCTTTAAATTCACCTTCTAGTAGCTCTAATTTAACTTTTTGAACATAATATCTAGAAACAGAATAATAACTTGATGTATCATATTTAAATTTTGAATTTCCAGCTTCAATTACTTTTGCCTTGGTTAGAGTTGGTCTTTCATAAGACGCATAATATTCTTTAATATAATTTTGATATTGCTCAAAATATTCTTTCCCAGCAGTGTCTTCTTCACTTTCTGCTGTATCCGTTTGGTTTAAAATCAAACCTAAATCATCCAAGTTATCTATAGTAATAACATCATCATTTGTACCTTCTCCACTATTAGCAGCATATGCAACTCCAAATATGCAAATAAACAATGCTACTAAAGCAATTATCATTTTACTTTTCATAACTTCCTCCATAAAAATCTAAATTGCTCTAACAAGCCATTTCATTATACTTCTTGATATATACTTTTACAATATTAGAATTGTAAACATATTGTGAAAAAGCAAAAAAAAGCACTCTCAAAGTTATGTAACTTTAAGAGTGCTATTATTATGTATTCTTTGGCACATATTCTAATACTGGTAATGTTTTGTCATAGTATACCGGTCCCTGACCAGTTACTATATCTGCATTTGAATATGTTTTATTACTGCGTCTTCCGTTTTGACTTACTACGTCTCCTATATAAAGTTGCAACGTTCCCTCAGCAAATGAACTATCAATTATCAACTTGCATGTATAATTTAATCCTTCAGAAGTAACATTCATGTTAACATCATTGATTCTAACTATCGGGTTTTGTTTTAGAGCCTTATCAGCCTTAAACGTAACTGTTACTTCTCCATTTGTCTTAACAAATAGGTGTTCATTTGGTACTTTGGAATCTGGTGTAACGTTAAGCATTGTGATTTCTGTAAGTTCAGCTTGGATATCGTCGACATTAAATGAAAACTCACTGCATTTATTGCTTGTTGTAGCATTTCCAACAGCATCAACTATTCCACTTTGAATCCACAAATAATATGTTCCTTTTACATTAGGTGGAGTTTCTATATCTAAAGAAGTCGACGAAGCTGTTGATGTATTTTTAGTTGTAGTTTCTTTATCAAATGTTGGTGCTTCAGTATTAGAAGTTGACCAAGCATATCTAATAAGAGTATTTGGAGCTATTCCAGCTCTCGCTTCAAGTCCTTTTGTATCAGCAATCGTTACCGTTGCAAAATGTTGTGCTGCAGATTCAGAAGGAGTATCTCCTGTCTTTGAAGCAATTGTTACTTCAGGTGGTGTATTATCTAAATAATTTGTAGTATATGTCACAACAGATGATGTATTACCCCTTGAATCTATAAATCTAAACTCTAGCTTCTCATCTTCATGAGTTAATGTTAGTTTTGTTGTAGGAATATTGCTTATATTTATATTTGAACTCCATTCACTATTTGAACTCCATTCACCATTATCTTGTCTATAGCTTTGTCTATATTGCAAGTAAACATCTGTTAAATCTGTTTTTACTTCTTTAATTCCAACTTCAACTGGTCCTTTGACAACGTGTGTAGGCATATTTATTAGTCCTGCAAACTCTGGGAAATCTTTTGTTCTTCCTGTAATCATAGCAGGATTATTAACATTTCCTTCTTTATCATATGCTCTAACGTAGAATACGTAGTCTTTAGAATTTTCCAAATCAGTGAATGTATTTTCAACAGGACTATTAGGTGCTGAAGGATAAACCTTGTCTTCTATCCATGCTATTGTTTTAGCAACACTATCATATATTCCAAATTGATAATAATCTACACCTAATTCTTCATCAATTGTATATGCTTCTACTGTAATAGAATTTGTTGTAGAAGATTTGAATCTAGCATATGTACCATAGTCTTCATCGTTAAAATCTTTTGGTGGATTGCGGTCAACACCTCTTCCACATTTATCACAATAATAATCTTTATCACTATCGATATGTGCCTCTTTAATAGCTACATCCTTTTGCGAACCATCATCTACTAATATCTTTAGTTTGTTACAAGCGTCTCTATCTTTACAAACTCTATAATGTGCGCTTTCTGAATCCGCAAACCAAGTTGTAGATATTCCTGTATGAGGATTTGAAGTAGATAGTTCATCGTGAACAAGTTCTTTTAGACATGCTATACAAACAATCTTATGTGTATCTTCAGTAACTGAAATTGGATCTCCAAAATTGTGTTCTGCTTCAATTGAGCTCCATCCGCACTTGCTACATCCTTGTTGATGGTGTGTATCAGTTATATTTATATAGCCGTCAATTATATGCTCTTCCAATTCAACTTTTAGTCCACATCTTAAACACTCGTGCCAGTGTCTATTTGCATTAGCAACCCAAGCTTTTGATGAATCATCCGTGTTTGGCAAAAGCATATCGCCTCTGTTATTAATTTTTTCAATTAGGTCAGGATCCGAAGCTATGTCTATATTAGTAATAAATAAATGCCCCTTTGCTAAGTCATCAGGATTTATAAAATTACATCTCTTGCAATAGCCATCCGTTGTACAAGTTGATTCAACAAATGAGTGTCCCAATGCTTCCTTAACAACATATCCACAGTAAATACATTTTGAAGGTTCTGTACAAGTAACTACTGTAAACTTGTGATTTCCATCAAAGCTAGCAGGACTTGGGCAAGTACCTCCAGCCATATTAACTGATTTTTCTGCAATTGTGGCTGGCATAGTAACATAGAATGCTTTACCAGAGATATAATCTGCTAATACTATGTTTACCTTAGTATCGCCTGTTGCAGAATTATATGAAATATTTCTTGTTAATAATTCCTCGGCTCCCGGTGCTCCCAAACTAGCTGCTGACTCAGCATCAACCATATACCACATTGCATCTGGACTTTGTAGAACATCTGGAATTCCATCAATATCAGCATCACCAGAAGGGAACTCATCCGGTAATCCTTCTATCAAACTATATTTGTTTATATTTTCTCCGTCGTACAATACACTTGGCTCTAAATCAAAAACATAACCTTCATAAAAACGTTCAGCTACCCCTGAAGACAAATCATTTTGTCTCCTTAAGGCCGCATTTCCGATTGTAAGGCTAAGTGCTTGAGCTTTTGCTTTTCTACCAAGTTCAACATATCTATAGCCGGCTGTGATGGCGACACTAAGCAAAATAATAGTAACAACTATGATAATAACAAGTGAAATCATTGAAATACCTTTTTTACTATTATTCATCACAATCACCTCCTTAACTATAGTCATCATTAATAATCCATGGCATAATATCCCTTTATGTAGTTTACCATATAAAAAAGTAGATTTAAGAGTTGAAACAGTATTGTAAAAAAAACTTAAATTATCAAGCTTTTCATTGAGCCGATATTAGTAATATTATACCATTTTTTCTTCATTTTTGCAACAAATACGAACATACGTTTTCCGAGTTTCTTCCCTATAATTACAAAAAAAAGAACGAGTAACTCGTTCTTTTTCTATAATTTAAAATCTAATCAGTCTTACCGGCAACGTATGCTCTGATTTTTTAGGGCAAATCTTATTTATTATTTCAATATTCCCTTTAGTACCAAGTCTTACCAAAAACCTGTCCCTTTCTTTGACATCATCAGGCATAGCAGACAAATCAATATCGCACATTGTCTCGTCGGGCATCTCACACACTGCAAAACGCCCTTCTATTCTATCAACAAATATTTCAAAGGCATTTTGAAGTTTAGATCTTTGACACATAGTACTCACTTCGCTTCCTTTTCTTCATGCGAAAAGCCTAAGTCAAATGATATTTGTCCATTTTGCACAACCATCTTAATGTCGCCTACATCTTTGGTCATATAGACGGTCGCACCGTGTCTCTCAAGGCGTTCAATTGGTTCCTCATCTGGCAAACCATAAGAATTACTTTCTGCAACCATAACTATTGCATATTTAGGATTAACTAGTGATATAAATACTTCTGAACTTGCTGTCCGACTTCCATGGTGTCCAACTTTTAACACATCCGCCTTCAAACTAAATCCATTCATTCTTGACCATTGAATAATATCGGCTTCAGATGTTAATCCCGCATCTCCAGTAAGCAATATCCTTACACCTTGAAATTCAACCATCAGAACTATTGAGGAATCATTCGTGTCATAATAGCTTGAAGAATTTGGAGCTAAAATTGTAATGCTTGCTTCGCCAAGCCCTATAACATCCCCAACTCTAAAGTAATCTGCCGGATTATAACTAACCTGCTGACTTTCTGGAACATTGGCATTATATTCTGCTATTTTAGCAAGTATTTCATTTTCCGAAAGATTGGTATGTGCAATAAAATGAGAATTGCTAGTTTCCAATGCCGAAACAAATCGCTTATAATATCCCGCTTGTTCACCTTCAGGCAGTATATTATTTGCATAAACATTCTCAACATCAAACAAGTTGATTATCTTATACATTGATCCCATATGGTCCTCATGAGGATGGGTAGCAATCAAGTAGTTAATTCGCTTTACTCCAAGTCGTTGAAGTTCATGTGACAAATTTATTTTGTTAGTCACCTTATATGATGTTTCTGCATCACCAGCATTTCCCGTATCAACTAGCATAACCGCCTCGCCTTGCCGAAGCAAAATGCTATCCGCTTGTCCAACATCGAAAAAGTATATCTCTAATTTACTATCACTTTGACTATAGTCAATATTTGCCGGTATTGGGTTCGAGCTTTCACTAGTTCCTGTCAGATTTTCATTTTCAGTAGTGATTAAGGCTTCTGGCAAAAGCCCCAGTTCGTTAAGTCCCCAATATAATAGTAAAAGAACTACTAAACAAGTTATAACTGTCCAAACGAATTTTTCGCCCTTAGAAAACCGCTTTCGATTCATGCAAATTCTCCTCTCTTTTATTAGTCAAATTATTGAATAATAACATAAAGATATCTATGTCCCCGTATTTTATAACCTCATAACCCCATAGTCAAGTTGACTTGCTATATTTGTTTTATTTGCCTGCATATGATATGATGTTATTATAGAATTATAATAAAAGGAGACTTCTAATGGCATTAAAATGTGATAATTGTGGTGGAACGCTGTCGTACAGAGTTAAAACATCTGACCTGTTCTGCCCGCATTGTAAATCAACCTTCAATTTAAAAGACTTTGATATTTCAAAGGTTAAAACTAATGATTATATATGCAGTTCCTGTGGTGCTGGAGCGATGATTATTGAAGGTGAAGCAAAGCTTGATAGGTGCCCATACTGTGGAAGCAAATCGTATGTCGAAGGAACTCCAAAAACAAAGTATACTTGCAAAGGAATAGTTCCTTTTAAAATTGATAAAGAAACGGCTTTCGAAATAGCTAGACAATCTTTAATACAAGAAAATGCATTACCTGAATTTATTTCCGCATTTGAAAGTTCAAAAGCGGATAGCATGTTTATTCCATATTCATATCAAGATAGATTCTTTGTTGAAAAAGATCTCTTCGTTGAAAACGAATATCATAATAGAAACACAAAACATAATTCTCTTTTTTCAAACAAATTTGTCAAAGAAGTTTTAGATGAGATAGCACCCTTTTCAGAACAATCTATAGAACCTTTTAATCCCATCTACTTAGATAATTCTATTGCATACCTAATAACTCAGCAATTTGTAGATAGTTTTTGTAAAACAAGAAAACCTGAATACTATTTGGTTCCAATTTGGGTTTTTGAAATACCTCAACATAACATACCCTGCCATCTAGTAGTTAATGGACAGACTGGCGAACTGGCGGGACATTATCTAAAAAATGATCCAAAAGCAATTGAACAAGCAAATAATGAAATAAAGAAAGACGAAAAAAGGATTATGAAATATAACAAAAACCTGAGAATAAAATATCCGTGGTTATTTCCATGTATAGTTATTCTCTTTCTCTTATTGGAAATTGCATGTACGTATGGATTTATATCTGCTGCAATTAACTCTTCTTCGCACAGCTTAAGTGATATACTTGCATTTGTATTTGGATTGCTTATCATCATACTTCCTTATGTTTTAATGCATATATATGAAAAACGCTTTTTTAAGTTAAGTGAAGATGAAAAGAAATGGGCTAGGGATTTTGATTTAGAAGTATATAGAACATCGCTTTATCATGAGTGTTTATTCTCTAAGATACATACCCGAATAAAACTATAGATCAACGTCAAAAAAATGCTTGAATAATTCAAGCATTTTTTATTTGTTATTATTTAGCTATATTAGGTGAATAAACCGTTCCAGTAAACCACACTTCTCCATTGTCAACATCTCTTATCACAAATAAGAATGGATGATCAAATGTCATAGTATATGTATGGTCTATAAGTTCTATCGAACTTTTTTCAATAATAATAGTCGTAACAGCAGCTGCTTTAATTCCTTCTTCTGTAAATTCTATATCTGCTTTATGCTTTGCATCATCTACATATAATTTCTCAGAAGAAATTATATTCTGCATCTTAGATAAATTAGAATTTGCCCCAAAAACATCTGTAAGTCCTAGCTTTATTAAGTCATTTTTAAGATTTAAGTCCGTATTAAATTTAAATTTTGGAATTTTAATAAATGCTTTTGTTTTTCCATCACTATTATATGCAACTTCACTTATTGGCTTTGCCTTGTTTCGCAATTCGTTTATTTGTGTTATTCTTAGGCTTTTTAGATAATCTGAAAGAGTTTGTTTTTTTGGCATTATCGCTACAAACTCTAATTGCGATTCATCATATTTCTTTAATCTTTTTGCAAAAACTTGAACACTATCATCTTCGTAAACGTCAGAATACCATCCAGGTTCAGCAACATTATAACTTCTTTCTTTATTAATCATTGCTGTATCTGAAACCATATCTACTTCAACCTGAGTTCCATCCTCTTTGTAAAAGATTTCAGGATGTGGCTTTTCCATAGAAGTTTGCCATTTCATGTCGATAGCAAGTGCATTTACTAGTATCGCAGTAGCATTTTCAACAGTATTATCATCTAACATGTTTTTTATAATTCCTAATGTCTTATTGGAAATCCAACTGTTAATGTTATTTGCATTTTTAAACATGTCATTTATTATTTCTGCACCATATTTTTCCTCTAGAAGCGACTTATATGATTCCGCGATTAATTTTGTATCAGTTTCTTTGATAAAAAATGCATTTGCAAGAGAAAGATTTTCTGATGATTTATACTTTGCAGGATTATATATTCCTACTAAGCTATCAATTTGTTCTTTAGTTTTACCATCAGCACCATCAGAAAGCATTTTTAATGCATATTTAATCGAAAGTGGACTATATACCATGTTTTTATTTTTATTTTCGATTCTTATAAATTCTGTATCCATATCAATCTTTGATGGCACATAAATTGATGTAGTTGTCGGAGCAGGAGTAATTGGCAATGCAGTTTGCGTAACTACAGGTGTTTCCCTTGGTAAAACCGTGCCTGTTCCTTTAACCATTCTGTATAGAAGCGTTGCAGCTTGTGCTCTTGTAAGACTACTCTTTGGTGAAAATTCACTTTCAGATAACCCATTCATAAATCCTTTTTTATAAACATTGTATACAGCATCAGTATATTTCTCGTCAATAAGATTAGTATCCATAACTTTCATTTCTGAATAAAGCATATCTTTTGTATCAGTATTTTTAGAATACTCTAATACAAAACTGTCACTAATCATTTTAGCAGCTTCTTCTCTACTAATTGCTTGTTCTGGAAAGTAGTATACATATCCATCAGATGTCTCTTTAATATATCCACCAAACATTTGCACAGCATTGTACGACCATCTTGACTCATTAACGTCAAAATAGTTTTCAACCCCCGCCGCCTTCAAATATATACCATTTAAGTCTTTAACATTGTAAATCATCTGTGCAAATTCTTCTCTTGTTACTTGTCTTTCTGGCTTAAATGAACCATCAGGGTATCCATTTATAAGTCCATCACGCTTCATTGCAACAATTGTATTATATGCCCAATGTTCACTAGTCAAATCGCTAAAGTTTATAACATCAGCCATGCAAACTCCAACAATTGCAAATATTAAAGTAATTGATAATAGTATACAAATCTTTTTCATACATCCTCCCACTTAACAGTTATTCGCAAATAATTAATTTCTTCCCAATCAACATATGAATACTCTACATATGTATTTCTTTTACCAATTGCATCTCTAATAACATCAAATATTTTTTTGTTTGTAAAAAACTCTTCAATAAATCTGCTGTATGCGTCACTATTTCCAAACTTTATTTCTATTGCTTTTTGAGGATTTTTCCTAATTGTATCTTTTAAATAATTAGTAATCTTGTTTGTATCGAAATAGTCAAAATATGCTCCTATATTTCTAAAATAATTATAAGAATCATCATAGCATGTTGGAAACGATAAATTTAGCTGAATCAGTTTATCGCTTTTCATTCTAAAGCCATTATCTGGAAAATGATTGACTAAAAAATCTTTATCCGAAACAAGAAAATAATTATAATTGGCAAAACTTTCCTCTTGATTGTCATCCAAGCATATCTTTCCATCGCCCCATGTAGAATCTACCCAGTAGTACTTATCATATAATTTAACAAGATTCCACGCATGGTAGTTATCTTCTATTCTATCTGTATTTCCAGTTACCACAGCACATTCAATTCCCATTTTTTCACACAGATATTTAAATGCTTTAGCATACCCTCCGCAAACAGCCTTTCCATATAATATTGCGCCGTAAGCATCTTGCTCAGTAGTTGTTCTTTCATATGTCGTATTGTCGATTATCCATTCAAAAATCTTTTTAATCTTATCATAATCAGATCCTGTTATACCGTTTACAATTTGCGTTGCTTTTGCATCTAATTTATCAACAATATCCTTTGCATTGCTTGGAATAGAAAAAGAAACACTAGTTACTTTTCCAAACTTATTGTACGTATATGACACATTAGTTCTAATCCAAAAAAACTGAGAGAAATCTCCTCGCAAAGCATTTAGTGCCACCTGCATATCACTTATTTCAAATTGATCAAGCTGAGCTACAGTTTCCAATTTGTAACAAGCCTTTTTCATTTCGTCATATATCTTTTTTTGCGTGTTATTAAGCGCTTTATAATAAAAATCTCCTTCTGTTTTTAGCGTCAATGCAGGATATCTATAATCATTATCAATTGGCTTAGCAGTTTCCGTTGGAACTATCCTAATATCTTCTCTACCAATTGATGGATTGTAATTGCATTCTATACAATAGCCATATTCAAAACTATGTGGTCTTTGCTCATTATGCGCCGGATTTAGTAAACAATAACGAATATGCATTTCACTCGAATACGCAAACCATGAAGACCACTTATGCGTGTGCAAATCATTAGATACTACTTCAACTTTTTTATTATTTTTAAATGTAGTTGCGTTTTCTATTAATTGGCATACTTCTGCACGAGTAAGGCTTCCTTTTGGATTGAAGGTTCCATCCGCATTTCCTCTAACCAAATTATTTTCAACAGCAATTGCGACATACTTTTCTCTATTTGATGAAATATCATATCTATCAGAGAATTTAGATAAAGAAGAATATGAATATTCTTCTTTTTCTAAATCAAGAGAATAAACAATTGCCATGATTACGTCTTCTCTTACCGCTTTTCTATCAGGGAAAAAGAATAGCTTACTTCCCATTGAATAATGGTCCATATAACTACTTGCAACATTGATATAATTCTGTGCCCAATGGCTTTTTGAAACATCCTCAAACTTTAAGTTACTCTTTTCAAAGAGATTAAAAGATATAGTAAGAATCTTTGCAAATTCAGCTCTAGTAATGCTATTGTTAGGAAGGAATGTTCCATCTGGATAGCCAGAAACAATTCCCTTGTTAGACATCATGGTTATTACAGAATATGCCCAATGATTACTCGGAACGTCATAAAATAATACAGCAAGCGATGTATTTACCATAACAAAAAGTATCAAAATCAAACATACACCATAGATTTTTTTCATCAGTATCACCCTCAAACAAGTAGGCTTTTAGCCAATCGTAATAAATGACGATATTGCCATAACAATCATTGCTATGCTCGCAAAGGCAATAAGCAATTTGCTTTTTCCTAAGTTTCCTAAAAGTAAATTTTTATCAGTATTTTTTGTTAAATTATAGTATGCTGGAATAATCATAATTCCTAGTGCAATCGATAATAATCCCGCGCCAGTTTGAACATATCTTAAAACTGATAACGGAAAGAAAATTGCAACTAGTATAGTAGGTATTGTCCCTGATATCCATGCCAACTTATCTGAAATCTTAAACTGTTCCTTTATCATGTCTGTAAATGCTCTTCCTACCGACCAAAAAGAACTAAGAACGGCGAGAAGAACTAGCGCCGAACATAATATTTTTACCCATGCTACACCATAAGAATTTGCAATTCCAATAGTCGCAACCTCTGTTATTTCTTTAGAACCAACAATCGCAGCAAAAGCAAATAAAAGAGTAACCATGGCATTAATTGCGAGACCACACAAAATTGAACTCTTTATTTTTTCTGTTTTTTCTATATTATTTGCGACTTGAACAACTGAAAAAAATGATGAAAAAGCAAACATAAACAAACCATACACCGCCGTCACAATACGTGGTTCTCCAAACGAGAAGATAATCATTCTTTCTGGTTTAACTATTGCAATAGTTGTTAAAATAAGTACTGTGATTAGAATCATACTAACCGAATACTTTTCGCTTTTACCAATTCCCTTTACACCTAAAAGTATAACTCCAGATGCTACAAAATAAAAAATCGCTTTGGCAAGTAGTTCTGACAATCCGAACATTTCTGTTATAATTTCAGAAGCACATATAATATATATAATTAAGTTCTGGAGAAGAATTATAGATATCATTATAAAGAAAATTGCACTTAATAATTTTTTTAATTTTCCCTTTGCCAAATGGTTTTTAACTACTCCAAGCATTTCTGTAGCACCATCTGATTTAAGTGTCAATTCTGCTATATATAGGTTAATAATTGCTGTAACAATATATGCTACTGCCAAAGCACAGAGTGTTCCAAAAGCACCAATATGTTTTATTGCGTATGGCAAGGTTAATAAACCAGTGCCAATTCCAGCTCCAGCAATTAGCATAGCTGCCTCAGTAAAAGAAAGCTTTTTTTCCATGCTATTCCCCCATTTTTAATCTAATTGTTCTATTTGTTACTACAACTAAAATTAATTAAGATCCCCTGGTCTTCATAACCTGCATTTATATATGCTTTGTTGGATGGGGTGTAATTATAATCTGTATACAATAAAGGAACTAGTCCTTTTTCAAGCAAATCATTTGTCAATAAATAGATTAGATTAGCAGCATATCCCTTTTTTCTTTCTTCAGGAGGAGTATAAACGTGGTTTAATCTAGCCTGATTTCCCACCACCCCATAATTAACCATACAAACGATTTTACCGCCTTGGTTTCTAAGAACGTAGAAATTATCACCATTAATAAAACCATCCACATCTTTTTGCGCTTGCTCCATTGTTATTGGCTCTACTCCATTCATTTCCATGCTATCATCATACCAATATTTAGTTAGAACTTCTCTATCTTTTTCCTGTGCTTTTGATAAAATTCCATCACATTGTTTTGGCTTTACTGTTTGATGGCATATTAAAAATCCCATTTCAAAATAGTCATCTTTATTTATGTATTTAAAACCTCTAGCAACAAGCATGTCATATAAATCTTTTTTGCATGTAAACTTATCCTTTTCGCTATCAGTTAAATACTGCTTCATAAGTTGCTCAATTTCTACTATGCATGAGGTGTCGAAACCATCCTTTGTCCATATCCAAGTAGGATACTCCTTTTTTCCTCTACAAATAATATAGTTCTCCTCATCACTATATAATTCTAGTTCTGGACTTGATAGATTTTTAATAATAAGGTTGAACTTATATTTGTCCCTTTGAAATTCTTCACAGTTTAGTATTTTATTATCAGGTTTAATTTCTTTATACATATTAGGTAACTTCCTCTCTAACATTTCACATATTCTTTATATGCAAAATAACCTTGATACATCGATATATTATACTCTAAAAATAATCTTTTTAGATATTATTATCAATTATATTATAGTACGCTACTCTTTTCAATTTTCTAAAATACATATATTATGCCAAATATATAATTTACATTTTATTATTGAATAAATTTTTAAAGCCGCTTTTGCAAATAAGCAAAAGCGGCTATTTTCATGCCATAATGATAAGAATAATTTGACCTATCGGATAAAGCCACCAAACAAGTTCTCTCGCAGTTTTTGATTTTAAACCAGTAAGCTGTTCAAGTCCGATAATCACATCTGATGCCAAAAATGATAATCCTCCGAGTGCAACAATACTTTCTATTGACTTAATTGAGACAGCATACGAGATAACCACCATATAATTAACACTCGTAAGCCACAAATAAATCGTTGCGAATATAAAAAGCTTTGACCGTCTCATTTCTTTTGCTTTAACCAAAAAGTATATCGTTATAACAATCATCATAACAAAGACTATTAAGGCTCCAACGTTAAAAAATGAGATTCCTTTTATAGATGCTTTTATGATATAAGAAATACAATAGAATATGTGAGCAGCTACAAAACTTACTCCTCCAACCAAGAACCACTCGAAAGGTCTTTCACTTGGACTTGTTGAATAATTCAAAGCAAAATCTCCAATAAAAGAAAACATCATTGCATAAAAGCAAAACATTCTATCACGCGTACCAAATATAATAAAAAAAGCAAACGATAATAGCACCAATAAAAAGCTCAATGTAATTTTGCCAGGTACATATTTCCCCAAAATCGGAAATTTATCAAACCACCGGTTCATACTATTATCCTCCTTATCACTAATAAATCGTAAGGGGATGAAAAGCAAATAACTCGCCTACATTATACGAAATGAATCAACAGATAGCAAGCTAAAGTCTTTAAATTTTATCATAGAGCATATGAAAGTTGACAATGGATGATGATGGACTAGCATATATATTAGGAGAATCCTATTGCAATCAAGATGATTTTGAAGAAATGGAAGATATTGTCACTTGTGGTCAGCGAATCGTTGTGACACCAGAGATAAAGAGTTGCCTAATTAAAAATGGATTTTTAGGTGCACTTCCTATGATTTATCCTGAACTTAAAGAAAATAGTGCATATCAATTTATTGCCAAGGCAGCTTTAACTCTTGAAACACTTGAAGAAAGGTTAGGAAAAAGCTTCTATGATGAATTGCCTGCACAACTTGATAGCATGATTAGAACTTGCTCAAATGATGAAGATAAAAATGTGCTTGAAGCAGTTAAAAGCTATTATGACAAATGTGGACTTAAAATAAAAAGTTACTTGGAACAAAAAGATCGTTATGCATCACAAAATTCAGTGCAAGCGCCTAAGATTGATAATAGTCCTACTTCAAAAGCTGAAATAGACAGAGATTAATTACAAAATCCGATGACATTTTTAGTCATCGGATTTTTATTATATTCCATAAAGCATTTATTTACCTTCCAATATCGGGCTCTTTAGCTTCTCTGAAAAACCTTCTTTCTGCAGACGCTGTACTAGGTTCCTTACTTTTAAATCCACTTGCTTGAAAATAAAATGCAGGGCAACTAAAATGTCCTTTTTCATCAATTACCAAGCTGAATGTGCAATCTTTCTTAGGAACATGAGTAATGTCTTCTTCAAAAAACTCATCCACTTCTGTAATTGACATCTGGCCGGCAGAACCATTAGGAGAATAATTGGTCATAAGCGCTATTTCAAAAAATCTGCCATCTCTTTCGCAACATATTATGTCCCTGCTAAGTTCTTTCCTTTCTGGACCTCTTCCTCTATAAATTGTGCCTTCATATTTTTCTTGCCTTAATCCCAAAAGGTTATAAGTTACATTTCGACGAACTCTTGGTCCACAAGTCATCATTAGTTCCCTAAAATTAGAGCACATGTTTTTATAAACAAATCCACCAATTTCAACTCTGTTAAGAAAATCATTTTCAGACATTCTTTCACTAGATTGTGCGGTCTGAATTTCTTTTTCAATGTTTATCGTATCATACATAACAATTCCTCTTTTCTTTCAAAAATCCTCCTTATTATTAGTAAGTTGTAAGGGGATGAGAAACATATAATTCGCCTTCATTATACGAAATGAATTATAAATTGGCAAGCATAGAATACTAATCTCACGATAATCTAATAAAAACTACTTACCTCAATAAGCCCCAAAGTATCAGAATCTTTCGGAAGAGCTCCAGAAACTTTATATATTTTTTCAGGCCATTTTCCATCAGATATCTTCGTTTCTGCTTCTGCGGTAGTTATTCTATTGGTATATCTATGGAAATAATGTACTTTAAATCCATGATCTCCGCATATTTTGCAAGAAACAATAAATGTATGATCTTCTTCGACTGATCTAGCTGGATTATCACTTGGATAATCATTAACTGTTCCATCACACATCCCCTTAACCCTATAATATAATCGGCAATTTCCGCACTGCTTAATGCAATCATGGGATGCACCTTTTTCTTCCACAAAACTTCCTGTTCTAAATCCTTGTTTAACCTTAATCTCTTGATATTTATATATAAAGCCATCTCCAAAGCTATCGCTACATTTTCCGCTATCATCAAAGAAAAATGAACTACACTGCCTACATATACTTGGACGTGAGTGATATCCTATCTTAACCTTGCTAGGCTTATGTTCATTGATATCTGTTTGGTTTACTATATGGTCCAAATAATAGTATTCTCCATCTAGTCTTAAGTTTGTAAGAGTTGAATCCATTTTAATTGTTGAAATTCCAGCAGTTTCCGTAGGATGATCTAGATTGCCAGACCAGCTACATGCACTACATGTTGCTTTATGCTTACTTTTAGCTTCATCTGTTGTAAGTCTTGAATAGTTCAAAAATGTAATATTAGTACCCGCAACTTTCTCTGAATTATGATTAACAACTTTATTTCTTCTTCCAGGGCCTGAACACTTTGAGCACATTAAAATAGTGAAGTGACCAAATTTAGGTGATTTTTCATCGTTAGTAGTATAATAATAGAACCCTCCACTGCCTTTTTTAATTTCATCAGATGCATAATCACCATTATAATATTTTTCAGCGACTATATAATCCTCACAGCTTTCCTCTATTGTCACGTTCTTTTCTGGACATACACTACAATTTCCCGTAATTCTGTGTTTACCAAAAATAAATGTATTTCCAGCGCTTTCTCCTAACATAAAACCACTTGGTACTTTTTCCTTAATATCTTCTTCTAGTATTACATGCTTATTTTTATCTACTTTGCCATCATCCTTTTCATCAAAATCAATCCCACATACATTACATATTTTATATGTTATTGCACCATGCATACAATTAGCTGGCTTAGGCTCAGTAGGCTCACTAAACATTTTAGACTCTCTCAAATCATGACTTGCAGGACAGTATGCACAAGTATGAATTAATTGCTCCTTTTCATTTGGTATAAATGAATGCTTTTCAATTGTACCTTCTTCTTCAATTAGCTCCGTTTTACAAGCATTACATTTTTTTATTTTTAAGTGATACTCTCTCAAATTTCCTTGTGTAATTTCAGCCTTAGATTCACTAGGCATAAATTCCAAATAATTTGCATTATCATCTGCTTTATAGTAAACAAAGCCAAAATCTTCATGTTTACATTCATATCCACAAAATACGCACAATTTATTTTTAAAATTATGTTTTGATGCTGCTGCCTGTCTTGTTATTTTAACTTTACAATTCTTACACGCTAACCATACCTCATGTGAGTATCTATTACCAACATCAACATACACGCTCTCTCTACTTGAATGTGGACACTTATATTCGCAATATGTACACGTTCCTCCAACAAAATTATGTTTAGAAGCTGCTGATTGCCTTGTAAATCTTACTTTACAGTTCATACATGCTAACCATACTTCATGTGAATTTCTATTGCCTGTATTTACGTATACACTCCCTTTGCTAGTATGTTTGCAATCATATTTACATATAGAACATGTTCTGTTTCTAAATGAATGATTTATTTTAACCGGATCTTCATATGTACATAACCTGCATTTCTTCCAATGTTGTGTTTCACTTTTTTGATATTCGAATACATGATTTGATGCAGCAGACTGCCTTGTAATTCTTTGCTTGCAAATTTTACATGCAATCCATACTTCATGAGACTTACTATTTCCAACATCAACATAAACACTTTCTTTAGCAGTATGAGGACACAGTGTTGAAGTTGGTTTCAGCGTTTGAATAGGTGTCTCTTGTGAATCCAATCTCTTAATTTTTATTGTGATTGTCTTCGTATACATAACTCCGTTGTCATTATAGGTGACCGTAATCGAAGTTGCTCCGGTTTCAGGCTTATCTAACACTCTAAACTGACATGAAGTTGATTTTCTTGTCAACTGCAAGTATTTTGAAGCATAACTTACTTTAATCTTTTCTGCAGCTACTTGTCCTTTCCCATTTTTAATAATATATACTGAAAATGTTTCACCTACTGCGTATTCTTTGCCCGAGGCAGGATGTATTTCGTACATATAATTATCAGTGTTCGTTTTACCTCCTGATGATCCTCCAGAGGTTCCACTAGTTCCACTCTTCACGCTATCATTTTTTTTTGGTAAAGTCGCATATGTTATCTCTTTATATTGACATTTACTACACTTTCTATAGCTTCTACCAGGAGCATTATCTGGCAACCACGAACCAAATATATGGTTTGCAGCCGCAGATAATCTCGTTATTCTTGCTTTGCAGTTCTTACATGCAAGCCAAACCTCGTGCGTTTTTGCATTTCCAACATCAACATATACGCTCTCCTTACTTGGATGTTTGCACGTTTTCAAAGAAGCATTTGCAACTTCAGTAGATTTAGATGTGTTTACTTGTTTATTCTTATCACTTGTATTATTAACAACTTCCGACATTCCATATACAAATGCATTTATGTTGTTCGTTACTTGCTTAGTGCCAGAACCATCTTTGAGACTAACAACATTCATTGCACTATATGAAACACTTATAAAAAAAGCAGTAATTATAATAATCGCAAACACATTAAAATACTTTTTCATCTTGTTATAATCTCCTTATTGTCACAGAATTTTAGGGTATTCAAACACAACATGTCTACTCGACAGATAATCGCTATCTATAGGTGTCATATTCTTTGCAAACTCAATACTGGTATTAATTAAGAAATTATCTGCTCGAAACTCCGAAATAAGTTTATATGCTTTTTTTAAATCATGAGTATAAATAGATATCGCATGATGTTTTCTTTCCATTAGTTTCTTAACCGCTTGTTCATCAGAACTATATATAAAATCTACGTATCTGTTTTTTCTTGCTTCATCCTCAAAATCTGCAGAATCTATATATACATAGTCCATTTCATCGTTTATTAAATCTATTTTTTTATCTTCCATAAACCTGTATTTTTTTTTGTCAAAATCAGTCTCATTGCACTCTTTGTATGGAAGCATTTCAATTAAATTAGAGTCAAGATTGCACATTTCAAGTGATTTTTTTACAAGAAGTAGCAAATAATGCTTCATGTCGTATTCATTCAAATCATCAATAGAAATAAGCAAACCATCTCTTGACTTTATGCAATTTAGCATTTCTATAAAAGCTTCTTTGTCGCTTTTGATTTCAGAATATATTAATCCAATAGGTGCTTTATACATAGTAGATATGAAGCCATTATCATACATTTCCGAACTAATACGCTCTTTAAATTCAAAATGCTCTTCGTTTGATTCATATAGTTTTAGTACTTCATCATAAGTTAAGAACTTTTTGTTAAATGAAGACAATCTGTCTATTTCATTTTTAGATTCTTTAATAATGCTTCCAAGCTGTTTGTATACTAGTTTCTCTAGGTCTTCTCTATCATCTGTGTTGTATGATACAAAAGCTGCCTTCATGTTGTCTATTTTAAACATTACTACTCACCTTCTTTTATCTCTTATCGCTCATTTTCTTCATATCTAGTATGCTGCATCTCTTCTCTTAATTCGGCATTTTTCTGTTCTAATTCTTCTAATTTTTTGCGAATTTCTTCCAAATTAATTCTAATATGTAATGACAGACTTTCCTCTCTAGTATCAAGCTGGGGATCAAATTCTTCTATTGTTGCCACATCTTTAAGTAGTGTTCTTAATACTACATCATCTTTTCTAAAAATATTCGCTGTTATTGATTTACCTTTCTCTACGGCCCTTATCAATTTTTTGTACAGACAAATAGCAAGCTCCAGCTTTGATATATTGTCTCGAGACTCTTCAGCATTTAGTGTGCCTATCACCATATGTTTATCCGTCTCTTCTGTAAGTAAAAACCAGTCTTCGTCAGCGCTCATTGTTAAATGCATGTAACTCTCATTCATATGAAACATCTTTGCTAACCCTGATATAAATGTCGACTCTCCAACCTCAAAATCGCTTTCTCCATCAAAAAAATCGTCCCATAATTCTTCATCATCTTCTAACTCTGTTTGTCCATTAGGTAATAGGCTATTTATTGGTTCATGATCAACCAAATGTATTCTACCATCAAGGAGTTCATCATATTTTGTTTTTGCAATTATTTTTTTCTGTTCAGCTTCCACTCCATCATCAGCAATATTAATAGTTATTCCATTTTTGCTTAAAAAGGTGCGAATTCTATCATCCGGAATTCGTTCTCCAACGTATTCTAAAGGCATTCTCGCATTTCTGTATTTTAATATTTCATCTTCTTTTTTCTTCATTTCATCAGTAATAGCTACAGTGTTTGGAACATCATTATTTCTTGCAAGCACCCTAACACTCTCATCAGAATCAACCCAGCCATTATGTTCATAGTCGCTAGGTACAGGGACAATTGTAGTAGTCTCATCTCTTCTTCCAAATTCCAACATTATCTCATTATGTCCCATTCCTGTTGTAACTTCTCGAAGGACAAAAGCCTCATATTCTTCTCTTGTTATTTTTCCTTCTTCTAATAATCTCCCAAGCATTTTTTTGTCAATCTCAATTGCTCTTTGAGCTGCCTCTTTATATATAACATAAACCATTTCTCTTGTGCTTTCTTTTAGGAAATCTACCGGGCTTTCAATGTTATCAAAGCACAATCGGTTTCCATTTCTCCATACCCAAGACTGAGCCAAGTATCTAACAACTTTCCCATCGGCATCAATCTCTTCAACAACAAATACTCCACCTTTTCTTGATTTGGCAGCGTGAAGCATGGAGCCATATCCCTCTCTACCAAATGCTTGGCAGCACCCAGTAACATTCCCTGCAAACAAATTCATTATTTCATCTGCTCTTAACATTCTTCCACGCACAGTATATTCACCGTCACTCCTTGCTTCAGAAGAAAACTGAGGTATTTGAGAATAATTTCTTTCTCTTGTGATTGCAAATACTTGCCTTGCTTCAGCTAAAAACTTCTCCAGAATATTTTCACTAGCCTCAATATCTATTTCATCATGTTCAGCGACTATGCCTCGTGGAAGTTGTGATAAAACCTCATTAATCGTCAGTTTGCCTGCCATTAGCTTTTCTTTAATTCCTGGCTCCTCTATAATCATAGAAAAATTATTGAATATTTCAGAGAACCTATATATAGCCTCAGGATTAGATAATATTTCTTCTCGCTTTGCTTTGAAAAATGCAGAAAACAGCTGCATATATTCAGGAACCTCACGTTTTTCGCCTTCTATTTCTGGCAAATTGAAAGGTTCTGGAAGTTTGATATCAAGAAACATCGTTCTTAACATTTCATAACTAAGAAACTTTCCTATCTCAAAAGTATATGCATAGTGTTTTGCATCTTCTCTACTATACTCAAATTCGTCTCTTGGAACGGCTTTAGTACCCATTAGTAGTTCTAATGCCTCTGGATTTGTTGCCTTTTTAGCAAGAGCTTCAAAAGCTTCTTGGAAGATACCTTCTCCTGAACTACTAATACTAATTAGTTTTCTAATCCATCCTTGTCCAATTATTTCTTTTGTTCTCCTCAATGCACCTATTAACGTCACATTGCCAAGTAAATCTGCTTGTTCACGAATTAAAGTTAGCATTAATTCCTTTTTTTGTATGATATGTGGAGAGTAAAAAGTGCCTAAAGAACCATCTACTTTCGGGCGTCTCAATTCTTCATTTAACAATGCAGATGCTTTTTCGAAATCAAATACACCTTTATTTTCTTTTAACACTTTTTCTAATATTTTTTCTACAATGCTTGCAATCGTTGCTTTTTGCTTCATCTCGGTTTCTTCCAAATTATCTGTAATTCGAGATTGAAGCTGCGCTCTTGATGCATTCATGCGTTCATTAATGAACACTCTTAGTATATTATCTACTAACTCATGAAAAGATTCCTTTTTATCCTCTGGGATTAGATTATTTATCATGTTTAGTATTTCTTCAGGCGATTTAGCGGTATCAAGCTCATTATTAATTTTCTTTAGTAATGGGATTGCGCTTGCATTTCCACCCATAATTTGAGCTAAACCACCGAAAAAATCAGTTGACAACAAAAGCTCTCCTTGTGGTGTACGAGCTATTTTATAATACTTTAAAAAGTCACCATCAGAAGTTAAACGCTTTTCCTCTATATCTTTTGAATCAATTTCTGGAACAAAAAGAAGGCTTTGAAGTTGTCCTATTCCTAGAGTATAAAGCATATTTCTTAGGCACATGTTTGCTATGACATCATTGTAATGTGGAGAATAATATAACATGCTTGCATCTTTTGCCCTACCTACAGCCTCAGCTTCTCTTCCAAAAAATGGCTTGGGGCCGGCATAACGCCAACTATAACTGCTTTTTTCCACAGCTGACAAGGCATAGACAGGATCATTCCTTTGTTCTTTAGTTAAAGTAGAAAAAATTTCGGGACTTCTGCTAACTGCAGCTTTTATGATTTCTGGATTATTACGAAGTGTTTCGCTTAAATCTTTATATAGGTTTGGTTCCTTGCTCACTGCGTAGGACATTATCTCAACATTTTCTCTTATACTAGGGTCTAATACTTTTATCGCCATAGAAGTATCTATAAACTGCCTAACAACTTGCTCAGCTACTTCATTATTTTTCTTCACCGTAGGTCCAGCATAAAAAATAACACGTGCATCCATTGTTATCGCTGGCAACATTATTTCTATATCATCAAGCACTTTACTATCCACAAATTTTAATGCTCTATATGACCTTTTTACCGCTCCTTTTATTGTATTTACATCCCTTAAAACATCAGGCCCAACAACACTCATTAGTAGTGGTAAATAATTATTTAATTTAATCGATACACCTTTGTCGTTATGTGACGGTGCATTATTTATCAATTGCAAAACAAATTCAGGATTGTTTCGAAGAGTATCACTCGCAAACTTAAGAGCTAATGGAATTTGGCCAACATATTTTAGAATTAATTCATCTTGCCCTATATCAACTTCAGGAGCTATTTCACAAAATTCTGAAAGGCCATCATTACTCATGTATAATAGTGCCTGCTTTATTACTTCTGGATTGCCTAAAACTTTTTTTCCTGCCAATAATAAGTTGTTCCAATTTCCTGTAGCACTAATTGTTGCCATCACAAATTCTTTATTATCTCTCAACCTATCTGATGCATACTCAATGGCATCTGGAAAAAGCCAAGCTGCCCTCATCATAACGTCTATATCATCATAGAACTCTGCATCTAATCCTTCTATTTCTCCATCTTGTATAAGTTTTATAGCTTCTTCTTTAGTCACATTCTCACCTCGCTTTACGTCAAAAGGCATTTAATTTGATACAATATTCCATCTTTTATTTTATTCTAAAAATCCCTGTTTCTCAATCTTATAAAAGATTCTTAACATGTCCGTAATATATAAAAACGTCAAAAAGGGACAGCCCTTTTTGACGTTACATAAGTTCAGCAACACTTACTTCCAAAAAGTATTATATATTTTTTCCAAAGTAGCGACCGTTTTTTTATTAAACTCTTGCTTAAAAAACACTTTTTCTTTATCAAAGCTTTGATAATGCTCCAGAGACATATTTTCTTTTAGTCTATTCATGTAATTATTAGGCAATAGCGAAATGTAACTATTTGGAACTTGCTCTAGAATAAAGAACAATTCTGCACATATTTTTGATTCACTCATTCTATTTCAGCCCCCTTTTTTCTTTTATGAAACATATTGAAAAAGGCTTTAATAGTTTCAGTAAATGTTCTATGCTTATGTTTCTCATCTTCTTGACTTACTTCATTTGCTTTTTCGTTCGCAATGTTCTGTTGCTGTTCTAAAATTAATTCTTCTTGCATTTTGTCATCAACAGACTCTTTTGATTCATGTACCAATTCTGGAATCTTCGGAGGATATTTAACAAATCTATTCATATCGCCTTCTCCAAATTCAGCATCTGATTTTAAAAAAAATGGGGCTTTTAGTCCTGCATTTATGAAATCAGCATCATTAGTAATATCACAGTTAAACCATTTGCCATCTAGAAAAACTTGATTCCAAGCATGTGGGGGCATATTGTCAGCCAATACTCTTCCTCCTCCACATATAGTATTTGCTTTAATTCCAACTTCAGATAGCAAATTGGTTAGAATTGTACTGTATCCCTTACACATTGCCCTTCCTTCTAATAATCCTCCAGCCAAATAAGATGCCTCTTCAACACGATCGCGAGTCATATCTCTTCCATATCCTGTTAAATCTGCCCATTTTGCGGCTTGCTCATCATAGACAATATTCTGAGCCATTTTTACATATAAGTATGTAAATATTTTCTTTTCTCTGTCTGGATCATCGGCAGGAATTTGTGGAATGTTTTTTATATATTCCAAAATTTTCTTTTTTATCAAAGTAAAAGTGTAAATGCTATATGTTGAAGTATTTCCACCTTCCTCAAGGCATATACGATCTATCCCTTTTTCCTTCAATTCCTCTAGTTGCTCCAAAGAAACTTCACTTGTTTTACTTATTTTATACTTCATTTACTTTCTCCTCTTTTATCATCTATATGTACTTTTCTTTCTTCATTCAAAACAACTTTGACTTTATCACTTGAAATATCCATTCCTAAATAAACTTCAGCAATAGTTTTTGCAATTTCTGCTGGAGTTGCACCATTTGTATATATTATATGAGTTGCTAAAGAACGATTCGAGATTGAATCAAGAAAATGTTGATTCAATTTATACTCATCATTAGAAAGCCTCACTCGACACGTTCTTTTTTCTTCTTCCGACAATTTTTCCGGGTGTCTTTTTTGCATACTTTCAAATTGTCTTTTTTCCATTCTTTCTTCTAATTGTCTTTGACATTCTTCTCTATCTTCACAAGGTAATATCAAAAAAATATTACTCTTAGAACTAAATGCTCTTTGAATTTCTTGTAACATACCTGGATTTTCATATACAGTTTGTCCAGCACCAAAATCTGCAATAGAGCAATTATCATCTTTAGATAGCAAATATTTTACTAATTCAGCTTCATATTTTTTCCAGTATTTATATACTCCCGAAAAGCCTTGCTCTTCTCTGATTCTATCTTCAGTTTCTTTTGAATAATCTGTCATTTTATTCCAAAAAGTGAATCTAATCCTGTCTACTATTCTATGCTTTAAGTATGGCAACAAGGCTGATAACTCACATGACACAGCTGACTTCCCGGTTCCCATGGGTCCTATTAAAAAAATGCTTCCTTTTCCATCATTTTTTACATCACTCATATAAGTCCACTCCTCATCTATGTTAGCATAGACAAATCTAATTTCTTTTATAAATCTATTCTTCTAATACAATCAACACCATTATCATCTTTTTCAACCTTAAGTACAAAATTGTACTTATCTACTTCTGTGCTTAAATAAAAATCTTCTTCTGGGAAAACATCATTTTGACTAATGTCAAAAAATTTTGCTCCACTAGTGTGTTTTAAGTTTTCAATTTCACTTGTCAAATCTATTGTTGTCCCCTCTAAAAGACTTTTTATATAATAGGCACATAAATTATCCTCTTCTGTTTGAGATTTTGCTTCTAATCCCATACAAACAAGAGATACTGTTTCAGGTTTCTTTTGTTTTATGTATTCTGCAATCGCTTTAGCATTGACAAAACTTCCTGTTAATACTTCATCTGCATTCTTAGCATTATCAATTCCTTGTGTTCCAGCACTCGTGGTATGAATAACCGTTCTACCGGTAAAATCAACATTTTTAATCTGTGAAGGAGAATTTCCAAAGTCAAATCCTGGCAATATCTTTCCATGCCTTTCACCAATTAAAACACAATTACCATCTTTTTCTTTATAATCATATGCTATTTGCATATCTCCAACCGGCATTAATTTTTCGGCGCCATTATTCATAATATAGGCTTCAACAGTAAATGCTCGAAACACATCAATAATCACCGCGATTCCAGTAGCTTCTTTTGCTCCTTCAACCATATGTAATATTTTTATATTCATTTTTTCTCCTTTATGACGCACGATGTGCGCCACTACGATTATATTTTAATTTCATCAACGCTATAATTTCTATTTGAGTCGTACTGAGTACCATAAGTACTTTTCATAACCTCGTATGTGGTAGTGTAGGTAGTTGTAATACTTAAAAAAGAGAACCGTCCCCCTTTTCTATTTTTCCTCTAATCCTTATAAATCATCTTTTCTAACCTCAAAATATCTGATTTCTTTATTTTCATTAGCAATTTCCTTCATTCCTGCTTTTAGCATTGTTCTAGCACTCTTTACATTGGTA
>JAEEHF010000050.1 GCA_016280725.1 Bacillota bacterium
CAACTGAATTGGAAATGAAAGAAAAGAAAGATCGTATTGAAGATGCAGTGTGTGCTACTAAAGCAGCAATTGAAGAGGGTTATGTTGCAGGTGGAGGAATGTCCTTCATTAATGCAGTTGATGCTCTTCGAAGTATTGGATTGGATGAGATATATTTCCCTATCATTTTAGCATTACATTCTGTAAAAGATCAAATAATGCGTAATTGTGGTATAAATCCAGAAGACTTTGATGAAGGAATTGGATTTGATGCAAATTTAATGCGTCCAGCAAATATGATAGAATCAGGAATTATAAATCCAGCAAAATCAGATAGACTTGCATTAGAAAATGCAATTTCTGTATTAAATCTTTATTTATCTTCCAGTTGTTTAGTTGTAAACGAAGATGTTCAATTCTAATGGAAGAAATTAAATTACCAGCAAGGTACGGCTTATGCCACAAATTAAAAAAAGTCGGTGATACTCTTTGGGAAATTGAATTGGATCCAGAAAGTACCGGAACTTATCGATTAATAGGACTTGATGGTGAACATAAAATAGGTACTTATGTTCACGCATTAGATCCAGAAGGAGGTCCTTTCCTGTCAGTTGGTTCTGAAATAGAGGACTATGTCATTAAAAGTATTACTGCACAAGGTTTATTCGAACTAATTAAAAAACAATAAGTTATGAGAGAAGATAAGAATATTAAGTTTTACTATTCCGAACCGTTAGCGATTTGCAATCTTCCGGCAGTGCTGGATAGGAGTGGTAACATTATGTATGTGACTGACAAGAAGAGCGCAGTTATTAAGAAACTCCCTAGGATAACAGTAGCTAGTGTCTATGCTCCTATAGCAAATACAATGCGTTTTGGAGTAGCTGTTTGTTCTCCTGAAGATACTTTCGTCAAACAATTTGGCCGCGATCTTGCTGTATCAAGAGCACTCGAAGCTCCAAAAGCAACTGTAGTTGGAATTCGTAGAGGAAAGATTAGAGAAACATCGAAGAAGCATGCAAATGCTATAATCAACACATATCTTTCCAAGTATGTATCAACTGACTTTTAATGGTTATTTTGAAGTAGAATATCCAGATGAGTTTCTCGCAGAATTGGAAGAATTACAAAAGAAACACGATGCTTATTTTTTTGGACAACCAATTCTGCGAGACTTGGGACATTATGTAGACTTTCAAAAAGAACATTCTTCGGATGTGTCTACAGAACCAGTTACAAATAATACATCCGAAGAAAACTCATCAGATAATGAAGAAGTATAAAGCCTATACAGATGGTTCATATCAATCAAGTATTCAGTGTGGAGGATATGCTTCTATCATTTATGATGAAAATAACAATTTAGTTACAAGATTATATCAAGGATTTAAAAATACAACAAATAATAGAATGGAGGCAAGAGCTGTTTTGGAAACTTTAAAATATTTTAAGGAACCAACAGACATAACAATTGTTTCTGATTCAATGTATGTTGTTAATACGATTAATCAAGGTTTAGTCAATAAATGATTTAATGATAAAGATTATTCAAAATCTAATCTAGACATTTGATTTGAAATTCTTGATTATCTTGACTTTCATAAGGTTACTATGGAATGAACAAAAGGTCATTCCGATAATCAAATGAATAATGAAGTGGATGAACTTTGTGTTTTTGCAGCACAATGTTTGAATTTACCAGAAGATGAACATATTAATAAAAGTAAAGAAAGTAGGGAATCATTGGTACCCGAATCTGAAACACGACGATCCACTGGATTTAATGTTAGATCCAAAGATGGAGAAATTACTTACACTCTTGGATAAAAATAATACAGGAGAATTACATTTTGGATTATCTGAAGTTCATACTTGGTTGGAACCAAACACCATTCAATTTAGAGACGAAGATATAGTAAGATGGTTAACTACAACTGCTACATTTACTGTTAAAGTGTTCATTAAGGATCATGAATTCGAAGTATCAACACTTTTAATGGATTTATTTGAAGAGCAGTTTAACACTAATTTCCACAAAACTTTATATAGTATTGATTTGTGTGAGCTTTAAAAGGAGGAAAATATGAAATTTAAACAATCGGAAGAAGAAACTTCTCCAAAAAATCCATTTTTCAGTAGCGTTATGGATCTTCTAATTGTTAACAAACAGTTTACCTATGCTGTAAAAACATTTAAAAAAGACTTTACAGCTAATGTCATCGGTGGACTTATTGCTGGCAATAGATTGTTAACTAAACTTGCAATAAGTTTAGACCCAGAACACAAACAGCCAAGTATGACTGTTGAATATAAACCTGCAGAAACAATCAACGATCTTGTAAAGCTAGAAGAAAAATATTACAATATGCTTAAAGAAGTTGGAAATAATGCATTAGAACAAAACAATGCAGAAGTTTTCAGTTATTTAAGTAGGTTGATTTATAGTTTTGAACATTACTTCTGCATACTAGATGAAGACAACGGTACATTGTAAATTAGTCGCGCAACAACACGATTTTTACACTGTATATGTATTTCAGAATCTAGACGAGGTCGATAACAGTTTACTAAGATATATTAGTGCAACTAGACCTCCAAATTGAAACGGAACTGCCCCAGACATTGGAGATTGTGGGTTTGCGGAGTTGGAATATGTAGATGCAGGGGAGGAGTATTATGAGAGAAATACAGGAAATAAAGAAACATATAAATATAATCAATGTTATTTCCTGAATTTCGTTAAAGATAAAAATGAAGAAATAGTAAATAATAAATATCAATTTTAGATTATGAGTGATTTAGCAGATAAACTTAGTCAAGCTATAGAGAAAAGAAATAATAATATTAATAACTGAGCTTGAATTAATAAAAACGGAGAGTCTATTAAGTTGTTAGATATGTCTGAAGAAGATCTTCAAAAGGCATATAATCATACTTTGGACATGTTGTATAGAAAAACAAATTATAAATTTGGAAAGTTAGAAGTGCGCAAAAATATTCAGAAAATTCACAGAAGTTGTAATGCTGAATTACTGCACAGATATATACAACACGATTTAACAATCGATATCTTTAAGACTAATAAAGACATTCTCGATTTTATTAACAGATTTAAAGAAGCTAATGGAGTTACAAATGACGATAGCATTACTTTAATGTTTTCAAATCTTCCAAAAGAATTCGAAACATTAACTATTGGAGACTTACTATTAGCTTGTTTAGATGCTTGTGAACCTATTAATAGAAAACTTATTTCAGATGAATTTATAATGTCTCTTGGCATTTGACTAACTGAAGATGAAAAGAAGGATCTAACTGAATACGACGAAAATGGAAAACTTCGTCCTTGAATTCAAGTGATGAAGGAGCGCCTATTCATAGATGGAGGTTATTTTAGAGTTGTTCCAACAGGCTTAAGTTATGCTGAGCTCAAAGCTCTTTTAAATCTTGAACAACGTACTAGAGTATCTTCAGTATCATCTGGAACTTTAGCTTTACTTCGTGATAAAATCCTTCTTTTACTTGATAATGACCTAGAGTACCACATTAAGAAATGGAACACTTTAAAGGACCAAATTGAAAGTGTGGCTGCTTACAAGGGTTGAAATCTTGTAAATAAGTATAATGATACTAAGGAATAAAGTCTGTTTTATCTATGATGTAGAGGTTTTTCCTAATTTCTTCAGTGTAACTGTTAAAAATTCTGAAACTAAAAATCATAAATCATATCAAATATCTGATATAAGAAACGATTTACCAGAAATTGTTAAGTTGTTTTTACATAAGGGAATTTATTGGGTTGGGTTTAACTCCGTTCATTACGATTCTCCTATTATATCATATTTGATAATAAATTACAAAAGGTTAATATTAAAACCGGTCTGAGAAATCACTGCTGAGATAAAAGCATTCTCTGATAAAATAATTAATTCTGAAACATCTGCGTCCTGATCCACTTATAAATACGCTGATATATTTCCAAATTTGGATTTGCTTACAATGAAATGATCTCAAAAACTAAGAGTGGGATTAAAAGCATTGCAAGTGACCATGGAGTATAAAAACGTAGAAGAATATTATGGAGATTTCGAACGTCCATTACCGAAAGAAAACATTCCCGCTGTATTGTCTTATAATCTAAATGATGTAGATAGTACGGATGTTCTTTTGGATAGATGTGCAAAAGATATAGATCTTCGATTAGCGATTGAAGATGAGTACCATATTTCTGCATTGAATAAGGATGGTGTGAATCTAGGTATGGAAATTATTAAGGTTAGGTATCTTCAAGAATCTGGCCAACAATGGTTCCAAATAAAAGATTTACGAAGTCCTTGTGAGAGTGTGTGTTTTAAAGATATTATATTTCCATTTATATCTTTTAAAACTCCGGTCTTACAAAATTTGTTGTCCGAGCTCAAAGAATTATGTATTAGTCCAGACGACAAGACGTTTGAAAGACATTTTATGTTAGGTGGCGTTGAACACACATTTGCTTTAGGTGGTGTTCATAGTGTAAACGATCCAGAAAAATTTGAACCAGAAGATGATGAAATATTGGAAGATGTTGATGTTGATTCAATGTATCCTTCTATAATTGTAAGTCAAAAATTATATCCAGCTCATCTTGGTCCAATTTTTACAAAAGTTTATTCTGATATTTTAAGTGAACGACTTGAGGCCAAACGAAATGGTAACAAGCTTAAAAACGAGACTTTGAAATTATCTGTGAATGGACTTTCTGGAAATTTACAATCAGAATTTTCGTGATGTTATGATCCTAAAATGGCATTGACTATTAGAATTAATGGTCAATTAATGCTACTGATGCTTGCTGAAGGATTAGATGCAATTGGTTGCAGAATAATCCAAAGTAATACTGATGGAGTATTTGTTTTGATGAAGAAGTCAATCGTAGATAAAGCGCACGCTTGGTGTGATGAGTGATGTAAAATTACAGGATTGACTTTAGCTGCAGATAGATTCGAAAGATTCTATCAGTATGCGATTAATGATTATGTCGGTGTAAAAGAAGGATGGAGTGAATCACACAATAAAGCTCTTATCAAGAAAAAAGGTTTATTTATCGATGAACCTCAACTTGGAAAGGGTTTAGCTCCATTAATAATTCCTGAAGCAATAAATAAATATTTTGTTGAAGGAATACCCCCAGAACAAACCATAAAAGAATGCACCGATATTAAAAAATTCTGTACATTTCAGAAGGTTGATAAGAAATTTGATGTATTTTATGGTGGAGAAAGAGTACCACACATAAATAGATATTATATGTCTATGTACGGTAAACCTATTTATAAGCAAAAACTTAATGAACAAGGTAAACCGTTTGGTAGTAAAATTGCGTTGTGCGCAGATTCTGCAGTTACTATCTATAATAAGTTTGATGATAAACCAATTGAAGAAAGAGGTATAAATTATTCTTATTATTTAACAGAAGCATATAAAATTATTGAGAAACTTGATAAAAAACAACTAACATTATGATAACACGTGATGAAAGACAAAAACAATGTCTTAAAAAATGATTAAAATATAACGGTCATGGCACGATTGTTGGATGCACCGGTTTTGGAAAGACGAGGATAGGATTAAATCTTACCGACGCCTTTGTAAAACGTAATGAAAATGCATCAGTGTTAGTTGTTGTTCCTACTCAATTTCTTAAAGACCAATGAATAGACCAACTTGAAGAGCGTGGGTTAATCGATAATACGAGAGTTGAAATCGTAAACTCAGTTATTAAATTAAATTGGACTTGTGATTTACTAATATTAGACGAAGTCCATTTATTTGCTAGTGAAACATTTAAACAAACTTTTGAGTGTGTTAATTACAAAAACATACTATGTCTTACAGGTACATTAGAAAGACTTGATGGAAAAGAAGTAATAATCAAGAAATACGCACCAGTTTGTGATGAAGTACCACTGGATGTAGCTATTGAAAATCATTGAGTTGCACCAGTAAAAGAATATTTAGTTTTGGTTGATGTTGATCTAACAGATTATATGAAATTAAGTAATACATTTAATCAATATTTTGCTTATTTTGATTATAAATTTAGTGTTGCTATGGATTGCTCTACTGACGTTGTGAAATGTCGTACGTATGCAAAACAACTTGGAGTAGATTATCACACTGTAATGGGAATGGCTCAGAAATGAAATCGTGCCATGCGTGCCAGAAAGGCATTTATTCAAAATCACCCCAAGAAGTTTGAAATAGCAAAGAAAATACTTGAAGCCCGAAAGAACAAAAAATGTATAACTTTCTCGTCTACCATAAAACAAGCAGAATCTTTTGGTAGCGGATACGTTCTTCATTCTAAAAAATCAGAAAAACAAAACAAGGAAACATTAGAAGCATTTAATAATGCTACTTCCGGTGTTCTTCACTCTTCTAAAGCAGTGAATCAAGGAGTAGATGTTCCAGGATTATCGGTTGGAATTATTTTATCTGTTGATTCTTCTAAAATTACAAAACAACAAAGAAAAGGCAGAATTTGCAGATTCGAAGAAGGAAAGGAAGCTGAATTGTTTACTGTAGTATTAAGAAATACTCAGGAATATAATTGAGCTATGAATTCTGCTACATCAAAATATATTACTATTGATGAAAACCAATTAGATAAGGTTCTAGCTGGAGAATCTATTCAGACACGACAGAGAGAACTGATAACTAATACAAAATATCGTTTTTAATGGATAAAGAAGAATTAATGAAACTTGTAGAAGACGAATTTACTGCTGAAATGTATTGAAATTTATTTGATACACATCAGGATTGATTCATGAGACATGTATTTGTGCCTTATTTTTTGAACCATTCTATTAATAAAGATCTCAAAAAACTTCTACAGGATTCACTTCCAAACAAATCAGATGTAGAATGAACATTAGATTAACAGATGCTCAGGTAGAGCAGGTATTGAGAAATCTGACTAAAGAACAATTTATTGATTTTTTAGAGAAAGATATTAACAAAGGAGTGGATTGGATTTGCGAATTTATCAAAAGAAACGTAGATAATGCGGATCAACAAGAGAAAATAATGCGATCCTTTCCATATATACAGTTAGAATTGTGGAATTAAATACAATTTTAAACTTACTCAATGTATACAATTTAACTGCAGATGAACTTCTAGTAGTTTATTTAACTTTTTTAGCTAGAGACGAGGAGGGACATCCCGAATATTTCACTAAGTGATTTAGTAATGGAGGTAAATCTCAGTTAAAAAGTATTTTTGAATCTTTAAAGAACAAAGGTTTAATAAAAAAGGATTATAATCCAGAATATTATGATCCTAATGAAATTGAATTCAATAAGAATTTTCTAAAATCTTGAATAAAAAATTCAAGTATTCTAGGCCAAGAGTTATTTGATGAGTATCCTCCGTTTATTCCATCTAATGGTAAATTACTTCCATTAAAAAATATTGCGCGAAAATTTGATACATTAGAAGAGTTTTTCTTCTCATATTCTTCTGCAATTAAACATAATCCTGAGAAACACAATGAAGTTCTCGAATTATTAAGATGGGGTAAGGAGCACAATCAAATTAATTATGGAATTCTAGAATTTGTAATATCTCACAAATGAGATGAACTTAAGTATCTAAGAGATAATGGTATAGAGTCTAATATAGCAAGTGAAATTTTAACAGATGACTAATATAGATATTCTTTACGAGAAGATCGATAGAGGACGAGAAGGTAAAAATATTGGTCTAAAAACTGGAATTCCAAAACTTGATGAGTATACTGGTGGTATTCAGCCAATTTATACTTTGGTATTTGGTGTATCCGGATCTGGTAAATCTGCATTGGCGTTATATTCTTATATATATCGTCCATTAAAAGATTATCCAAACAAGAATATTAAATTGTGTTATTTTAGTTTGGAGTTGTCTGCAGAACTTTTGCTTGCAAAATTACTTTGTTTGTATATTTATGAAGAATATGGTAAAATTATTCCATATACTGATCTAATGTCCTGAAATAATATATTATCTGATGAAGATTATGAATGTGTAGTCAATGCTCGTCAATGATTAGACACAATTAATTCTAAATTAATAATATATGATTCAGCTTTAACTTCAAACTTCTTTTATTCTAAAGTAAAAGGATTATTGGAAGAAAATGGTGCATTTACTCCTTCTGCAGATGGTAGAAGAACGATCTATCGAAAGAATGATCCAGAACAAATTATTATAGTAGTTGTTGATCACTTAAATCTGACGACTCCTATTGAAGGACGTTCTAAAAAAGAAGAAATTGATACAATTTCAAAATATGCGGTTAGATTAAGAAATAAGTGTGATGTATCATTTTTCATGCTGATGCAAGAAAATAGAAATTCTGCCAGTATGGATAGAAGAAAAGCTGAATTAACAGAATGCTCTTCAGAAGATATTGCTGACACAAGTGCTCCATTCCAAGATTGTGAAGTCTGTATTGGAGTATATTATCCTCTAAAATTTAAATTAAAGAAACACAAAGAGTTTCCAATTATAGTTGAGGATAAAATGTCTGATTTTGAGGGATTACGTGATCGTTATAGAAGTTTACAATTAATAAAGAATAGACAAGGTAAATCAGAAAAAGCAATACCAATGAATTTCTTTGGAGAAATAGGATATTGAATTCAGTTGCCTAAGGCAGATACAATCAAAGACTTTGATAAGTATTTAAGTCTTGATACTGCAAATGAAGATGAACTAGTTTCTGAAGAAACAGAAGAAATTAGACAACCTTTAACATTTAATTTTTAATGGCAAATTTAATTGCAGTTGTAGGACAAAGTGGTAGTGGTAAAAGTAGTGCAATAAGAACGTTAAAACCAGAAGAAACATTTATAATTAATGTTGCTTCCAAACCACTTCCATTTAAAGGTTGACGTAGTAAATATACAACCTTTAGTAAATCAAACCCAGATGGAAATTACGTTAATACTAGTGATGTTGCTACAATAGGTCAGTTACTAAACTATATTAACACTAAACGTCCTGAGATTAAAAATGTAGTAATTGACGATGGACAATATTTAATGGCTTTTGAATTCATGGACAGAGCATCTGAAAAAGGATTTCAAAAGTTTAATGATCTTGCTCAAAAGTTTTATAGTGTTTTAAAGGCAGGAATGCAAATGCGTGATGATTTAAATGTAATTATGACTTGTCATAGTGAAAATATCGGAACTGCAGATGATCCTCAACTTAAAATCAAAACTCTCGGTAAGATGTTGGATTCAACATTAACTGTTGAAGGTCTTTTCACTTATGTATTTTTCACTGAAGTACAGGAAGGAGAAGACGGTAAGCCATGCTATGTGTTTCAAACTCATTCTGACGGTACTACTACAGCTAAAAGTCCGATGGGATGTTTTGAACAAGATTATGTTCCTAATGATTTAGAGTACGTTTTAGAGCAAATAGCAGAATATAATGCTTAAGATATCATTCGATTTTGATGAAACTACACAAAAAGTAAGTAATCTTAAGGTTGTAAATACGTCCGTAAAGGCCAGCACAAAAGAATATGATTTGGAAGTTGATGAAAATAAATTAAATCTCACTTCAGACGCAATTGAAAAATTAGGTGCTGTAGCCGGTGACAGAATCTCAGTTAATTATTGAACTGTAGATAATCAAACCACTTATCCAATTATTAGTAAAGCAGACGTCTTTACTGATGGTTCGGATGGGAATAAGATGACTAAAAAAGGTACCGTTTCGTTCAAGGGCCAACAAAGAACCAGTCTATTAAAGTTCGGTTCTTTGTTTACATTCTCAGAATTTAAAGATAAGAATGGAGAAGTAATGGATAATGTATTTATCCTAACTCCAGTAGAAGATGATAGAACTACTATTAACGAAGAAACTGATTTTGTTGAAGAAAAAGAATCAGTTGAAGAGTTAAATGAAACTACAGTAGAAAAAGAGATGGCAGAAATGCTAGGAGAGGAGAATTATGAAGATGCTCTCCCTTTTTAATCATTTAAATTATTTTTAATATGGGTATGTTTGATTTAGGCGCTACCACTGGCGTAAAAGAAAGTGGAAAATTCCTTCAACCCGGTATTCACAATGCAAAGTTTGTGTCTGTTGAATTAGCTAACATCAATTCTCAGAAAACAGGACAGAATTATAAAACAATGTGTCTTACACTTGACATTGACGGATATGGAGAGTTTACTCATAATTTCTTTGAACCAACCTCTGATCAGAGATCAGCTGGTACGTATGGAGATAATCCATCTCCTGCAGAACATTTCATGGTAGCAATTCGTCAAATTGTTGACGCACTTGATCCGAAAATCGGAGAAGATATTGATAATGATACAATTACCGTAAACGGTAAACATGTAAATAAAGCTAATCTTAACTTTGAGCAACTAGTTAAACTTATTGGCATTCTTACTAAGCCTTGCGCTGGTAAGGAAGTTGAAGTTAAACTTATTCCTCAATCTAATGGATTTGCTGATATTCCTGGATTCCCTGCAAAGATTAATCGTAATGGTGATCTCGGAATTCAGACTCGCTTCATAGGTCATAATCTTGTAATGAATCAATCTGAACAAAAGAAGATTGACGCTGCAAAGAACGCTCAGCCAACAAATATGGCTCAGACTAGCAATGGAAGCGTAGAAGGTCTTGCTGAACAACTTGGCATTGGAAGTGACGAAAACGATATGCCGTTCTAGTAATGAACTTTTCACTTGAACCAATTGTTATTACTAAAGAACTAATTCTATCGAAGATACCAGAGGAGAGAATTATGGAACATTATCTTGGAGTCAAAGTACAAAAAGGATTGTTTAAATCTCCTTTGCGTAAAGATAATACACCAACCTGTGGTTTCTATCGCAATAAATCTGGGAGATTAATAATGAAAGATTTCTCTGGCGCTTTTATAGGTGATTGTTTTGCGGTAGTTCAACAAAAATTTCAAGTGAGTTATTACAAAGCCTTACAAATAGTTGCAAATGATTTTGGAATTATTCAAAGGCCAAATTTAACTGTCAATAAACCAAAACTCGAATATACTGGCTCTGTTCTGGAAAAAACAGAACAGGCCAGGATTCAAGTTGAGATTAGAGACTGAGATCAAGTTGACTTGGATTGGTGGGGACGATACGGTATTAGTAAAGATACTTTACAAAAATTTAAAGTTTATCCATGTAAAACAGTTTGACTTAATGGAAATATATTCTTCGTATTTACTGGATCTGAAAGATGTTATGGTTATTTTGGAGGTATAAAAGACGGAATTGAATATTGAAGAATTTATTTTCCAAAAAGACGTTCTTGAAAGTTTATAGCGAATTGAAAAGGAACTCAAATTCAAGGAGCTCATATGCTTTCCAAGAATGGAGGTGATGATCTGGTAATCACAAAATCCTTAAAGGATGTGATGGTTCTCTATGAACATGGAATTCCAGCAATAGCACCGTGTTCAGAGAATCTATTTGTCAGTGATTCTCAATATGATAGACTTAAAAAGAAATACAAGCGAATATATCTGTTTTATGATAATGATGAACCAGGTATAAAAGCTATGTGTAAAATTAAAAAACAACATAATGATTTAATAGTGCTATTTTTACCAAGACATGGGTCAGATAAAGACATAAGTGATTATCGAAAAGCTCATGGAAGTAAAAACACTGTTGAATTGATAAATAAGGTTAAGTCATATTATGAAGAAAAAGACAAAACCAGTACAATCTGAACCTCAGAAGAAACATAATGGTTCGTATTCAAAAAACAAAGGAAACAGATACGAACAGAAGATAGCAAGAGAGTTGAGAGAGATTGGATTTACTGGTGTTAAAACAAGCAGAACTGAAAGTAAAGAAGCCGATAATAATAAAATAGATATTGTTGACACTAACAAACAGTTGCCGGTAAATATACAACTAAAGAAAACTCAATCAATCCCTTCCTACTTTAAAATACGAGAAGAGTCTACTGTAGATCCAAAGACTTTTTGTATAATTTGGGCCAAACAAGAAAAGAAAGAAAAAAATATTTGCACAGTAGGTGAAGTAGTAATGTTGGATAAAGAGTTTTTTTACGAATTACTAAAAACATATAATGAAGGAAACAATCGTAACGTTCAATAACGGAAGCCGTAAAATTTCTATGTATTTTACAGAAGAAAACGGCGATCTTAGCATGCAGATGTCAATGGAACCTGAATTCAATGAAGGAGAGGAACCAGATCTACCAATGTTATTAGCTAGTACGTTTATGAACGCATTAAATGCACAGAAAGAAGATGAATCCGAATCAAAAACCATTGTCAGTTAGGTATGATTTGGTCCCCCAGAGGGGATTAAATGAAGTGAACAAAGTTCTTACGTCTAAACTTGAAAAACATGACGTAAATGAATGGATGAATGGATTAAAGTGGAATGAAGTAATTTCTTCACTTAAGAAACATTTAACTGCTTTCGAATTAGGAGAGGATTACACTCCTGAGGGTAACTTAAGTATTGCTGAAGTTGCAGCAAACGCTTTAATTCTTGCCGAATACTTTTATATTAATCCTGCTGGGGATAATAGAGTATTTCTCCCGATAAATCGTCCAATTGTAGCATTAGACATCGATGATGTTTGCTTGGACTTTATTGGCGCATATGAAAACAAAACAGGTAAAAAACTTAATAATTATTGGAATGGATCTTACGACATTCGTGAGAAACTTCAGGAATTAAGCACAGACGAAGAGTTTTGGACAAACTTACCAACAAAACATCTTCCATCTTTTGAACCTGATTTATATATTACTAGTCGTAGCATTCCAGTAGAATGGACCAAAAAGAATCTAGAAAAGAATGGATTTCCTTGTGCTCCAGTATACTGTGTTCCATGGAATGAAAGTAAAATTGATTTACTCAAAGAACATAACGTGAGTATATTAATTGATGATAAATGGGACAATTATAAAGATGCTATTGATGCAGGTATATTTTGTTATTTGATGGATGCCCCTCATAACAAATATTATAATGTAGGGCATCGTAGAGTGTATGACTTAAATCTAAATTTAAAGTAGTCATACTAATTTAAGTAATAAGAGATGGAAAAAGTAAGACTAAAAGATTTTAAAATCGTTCCAGATATCACTTCTGTGCGTAAAGAGGAAATAGATGATGATACCTATTTCTCCGATAATTATTCACATTATATATCGAATTCTGGACTAAAGTGGATCGATCCTGAAGAAGGTGGAAGTCCAGCTTTATTTAAAAATCATCCTAAGTTGAGCACATCTTCTTTAAAGATTGGCTCTGCTGTTCACGAATGTATTCTGCAACCAGAATCATTTGAGCTAGCTCCCAAACTTGGAAACCCTGGTTCTAAATTAGGTGATGTATTGACAACTATTCCAGAATTTCTGAACAAAGGTTTGGATTTAGATCAGGCTATCAAACAAGCGGCATTAAAAGTTAATTACTTTGCCAATACAATTGATACAAAGATTCAAGCAATTAAGGATGTGTATATTCCTTATGCAAAGAATCTTGAAAATCTAAATAACACTCCTTCTGAAAAGCAAAGAGTTATTGTGTCCGATAAAGATTGGGATACAGTAACAAATTGTGTAGAATCTTGTCTTAATAATGAAGAAATTGTTTCTAAGTTGCACCCTGTCGATTCACTTGGAAATCCAATTTTATCATTCTGCGAGGATGCATTGTTTATGGATTATATTGTAAAATATAAGGATAAATGTGCAGTTCTTAAGTTCAAAATGAAAGCAGATAATTGGACAATTGATTTTGAAAATAAAGTCATAACGCTAAATGATTTAAAGACAACTGGTAAATCAGTTAATTCATTTATGCACGAAGAAGGCAGCTTTAATCACTATAGATATGCTAGACAAATGGCAGTATATAGTGAAATTCTATATTGGTATTGTATGAGAAAATACGGTGTCTCCAAAGAAGCCGGTTGGAAAGTGAATGCCAATATGTTAGTAGTAGAAACAATTCCTCATAACTGGTCTCGCTCGTTTTATGTTAGTGGTGCACAAATGCGAGAGGGACACAAACAACTTCGTGAGTTACTTTGTAGAGTAGCTTATTGTGAGATGTTTGGTTACG
>JAEEHF010000051.1 GCA_016280725.1 Bacillota bacterium
CTTTAAGTATATTAAATTTATTCTTATTGGTTTTGTCTTTGGTGTGTTTCTCCCAATTTGTTTTTATGTTCTTAGGTACCTTCTAGACAACCGTTTAAAAGATGAAAATTACATAACAAATGTATTTGGTATTAATAAGATATCATGCATTCACAGTCGTGATGGTGTTAAGGCAGATGATAGAGCTATAAAAAATATTGAATCAAATCTTGATTATATAATATGTAAAGGAGCAAAATCAGTTTCTTTTGTTTCTTCCTTATGTGGAGTGAATGAGCAAAAATTAATTGAATTTTCATCGTTAGTAGATAAGTTCAATACCAAAGGTGTATCAGTCAAATTAGTATCACCGAGTGCAATTAAGGAAATTGATGCATCAGATGTTGTAATTATTGTTGAAAAACTGGATGTATCTGATTTAAATGATGTTGTGGATGAGGTTAAAAATATTCAGACTGTTAAAGAAAAAATTTACGGCATTGTATATGCGTAAAGAAATTTGTTGGTTAGCGGTATGAATATCGGGTCATTCACTTTTCTGCGAGTAATAGAATGATTGTGTAAACATTGAAGAACGGTGTTCATCCTATATACTAGGTCCCTGTAAGTATGAGCACTCTCAATTTTAAATTTAAGGTTTTACGCAATGAAACAGAAGAAAAAAAGTAAATCCAGAATTAACATCTGCAGTTGCTCAAATTATGAAGAGTGGCAAATTGAAGACTTTAGCTGATCTCAATGATCTAGTTAAGCAGTTATCAAGTTCATTCATAGAAGTGCTCTGCAAGGAGAATTGGATGATCACCTTGGTTATGAGCGTTCCTCACAAGAAAAGAAAGAAATAACTGACAGAAGGAACGGGACCTACACCAAGGTTCTTAAAACATCGTTGTGCCTATAGCTGTAGATATACCGAGAGACAGAGATGGCAGTTATGAGCCAATGCTGGTACCGAAGGGATGCAGCAGCATCAATGGATTAGAAGAAAAGGTAATGACTCTGTATGCTGATGGAATGAGTCAGGCCGACATATCAGCGGCCATCAAATAACTGTATGATGTAGATCTAGCTCAAAGCACTACATCAGCAATAACTGACAAGGTAATACCAGTAATGGATGAATGGCGCAACCGAGCAATGCAAGAGTACTACCCTTTGCTTTATGTTGTCTGTATATATGTAAACATGAAGCGCGGTTCAGAAAATCAGGTAGGGAAGCACGCGGTTTACGTGGTACTAGGCATCAATCAGGATGGTCATAAGGATGGGCTTGGATTATGGATGGAGCTAGGTGAATCAAAGAGCACCTGGTTAAATATACTGGAAGGTCTGAAAACCCGAGGCGTCAAGGACGTTGGTTTCATCATGATGGATGGTGTTTCAGGTTTAGAAGAAGGGGTAAAAATAATCTACCCTGAGGCTATAGTACAACGCTGTATTGTGCATTTAATGAGGAAATCAATCAAATTTATTCCTACGAAGTGTTATAAGGCATTCTGTGCATCTATCAAGGAGGTATATCGGGTAAATGATGAAATTACAGCCAGGAAATTTGCAGAATTCAAAGAACTATGGAGCGACAAATATCCAGGTGCGGTCAGAGTATGGGAGAATCACTTTGAAACAACCATACTTCAGATGCTTAAATTTCCAAGCTGGATCAGACACTACATCAGTACAACCAAGCCATAGAAAGCGTCATTTCAAGCTTGAGAAAAATGACTAAGAAGGGCAATTTTGCAAGTTCAAATGCTGTATTTAAAGCACTATATGTGAGGGTATGTGTATGTAAGCTTAAAGAAAAGTGGGATAAAACCCCAGTAAAAATCAGATCATTGGTAAGAAATTAAATGATCATGATCCACTTACAAAAGAAGTGGATGCCTAGTATTTTAAATAAATTAAAAGAGTTTACATAAAATATTGTTTACTCTATCTATTTTATTAAATAATTATTAACATGTGGAATTATTTGTTGTTTGCTGTATATATTCACTTTACAGTCTACTCAGTGTTATAGTCCGTTTTTGTAGGTTTTTTAGGGATTGTAGGCCATGTATCTTAATTCTAGCAGGGAGAGGATCTTAAAGTATATTCTGCTCGTTTTGGGCTTTTTTTCTGTTACCATTTCGCTGTATTTATCTCATTGTTTATATTTTTTTTATTGGACTTCGGCCTTTTCTCAACGTACTTTCAATTTGTACCATTTCGTATTACTGATAGGTTACGTGTCGTTAACTTTCTTTACCGGATTAAATAAGAGTTTTTTTAAACGAAAACTGTATGGTGAGACGGTAGTTGTTTTTTATTATGCGTCAACTTTGATCACAATGTTGATTCTGTTGCTGTTCTGGTTTCATCAATTGTCAGATTCAAAACGATTGATTCTTGTATATTTTGTCGTGTTTTTTATTCCTTTGGAGACTCTATTAAGGTTTTGCATCAAGTTTGTGCTGTTACGTGTTTATTACAATAGTAAGTTTTCAAGCAAATTGTTTGTTGTCTGTGATCAATCAAATTGTTCATCTGTAGCTGAGTCTCTAAAAGTTAATCTTGATTGGAGTCGTCGTATTTGCGGATTGTGCGTTGTGGATGCTGAACAGAATTATGCAGAAATGAATGATGGGTTTCCGACTCTTGTTAGAAAAAAAGATTTGTTGCCATACTTGATATCCAATAATGTCGATGAACTGTTTATTTATACTGATTTTACGTATAGTGACACTCAGTTAAAGAATGTTATATCTGAATCAGAAAAAATGGGAATTCGAGTTAACGTTCGAATAAATTTGGATTTGTTTGACTTCCTCCCTAGGTCTTATACCAAAATTGACAGAATTGGAAAATATTATTGTGTTTCCATAAGTAGAAATTTTGTATCTTATAGAAGTCGAGTCATGAAGAGTTTACTTGACTATACTGGGGGATTTGTTGGTTTTCTTATCTTTTTGATAGCTTTTGTTATTCTTGGTCCATTAATCAAATTTGATTCTAAGGGGCCTGTCCTTTTTTCCCAGAATAGGGTAGGAAGGAATGGAAGGATCTTCAAATGTTATAAATTTAGATCTATGAGGCAGAATGCAGAAGAGCTAAAAAGGACACTTATGTCTAAGAATGAAATGAACGGTTTGATGTTTAAAATGGATAATGATCCTCGTATAACAAGAGTTGGTAAATTTTTGCGCAAGACGAGTCTCGATGAACTGCCTCAGTTTATTAATGTACTAA
>JAEEHF010000052.1 GCA_016280725.1 Bacillota bacterium
AAACACATATTATATTTCAAAAATTATAAAAGGAATAATTTCAGGAGATATTACTATTGGAAATAAAGAAAAAGAGGGATTACAACAACTAAGTGATTGTCTTGATTTCTTGAATAAAAGAAAGTCTCCGCTTAATTATAGCATTTCTTTTAATCGCCTAGATACTCCTTTTTCTGATAAAAGAAGAGTTCATTTATTGAATATATCACCAAAAACAGATGATGGAAAAGCTACCTTCTATTTAGCTGTGGATTCTTGTTTAGATATGATTTCAGAAAGGTTTGGAATTCCTGTAAAAGAGAACATTGATGGAACAGAAAATGATAGTGAAATTATTGAACCTCCTTTTAATTTATATTTCACGGACATGGATATACCGAGATTAGTTGAAATAATAAAGTATATACATAGTATCCAAAAATATATGGATATGGGTGAATGGGATTCTCGGTGTTGATGACGACTTCGACCCATAAGGTGATATTTATAGATTGATACAATTTTAATGAGGAGAGTGTTTATATGAAAGAAAGAATTCAAGGCATATTAATTGGTGTACTTTTGTCTATGATTATAGGCTATACATTAAGCTATGCTAGTCAAAAATCAGAGTATGTTCAGAGGTTTTATAGAGATATAAAAATAGCACTTAATGGATTGATACTTGAGCCAAAGGATGCTAATGGAAACGATGTAGAGCCATTCATTATAGATGGAACGACTTATCTTCCTGTAAGAGCGGTTTGTGAAGCTTTAGACTTAAAGGTTAATTGGAATGAAGAAACAAATATGGTTGAGCTATTAGATGAGAAGACGAGTATCTTTTATGGAAAAGATAATAACCAATCTACAGCTTCTTCCAAAACACGATATGGATTTGAAAATGACAATTCAACAAAAACCGATTCAACTTCAAATGAATCGCAAAATAAAATATTTAATATTAATGCAAGAAAAGATGCAAGCCTATTTTCAAAAGGGAATATTGCATTAACAGTAACTAGTTATCAAACAGAAACAAATAATGCCATAGTTGGTGGAGTAAAAGATGGACAAGAATGGGTAATACTTAATATCAAATTTGAAAATATGTCAAATTCAACCGTGGTAATTGATAAAAACGATTTCAAAATAGTTGATGGAGCTAGTAAATATGGTTATCGACCATATACGAAACATTTAGATACAGAACTTGATTTAATAGAAATAAGAGCGGGCCAAACAGCTTCATTTAGTGTTAGATTTGTTTATTATCAAAATAACGAAATGACTTTGCGTTATTATAATTCAGATCTTGAAACGCATTCATATGACGATTATATAGAATTAAAAATAAGGTAAAAACCGAGTTGCATACTGAAAGAAAACTAATAAACTTGTATCATTTATAATTTAAGGGCGGTCATTATGATAGTGGCGAAAAAGAGGAAAAATAAAAACTCCAACAGTAGTTCTGACTGTTGGAGTTTTTATTATATTCTAAAGTGCCTTGTAATAGACTAATAAATTTCCTGCTCTTGGTCTATTTCATCCAAAGTTTTACTTCCCATTTTCTTAGCTAAAATTTCATTTGCACCACATGCAAATACTTCCATAGATTTCTCTTTTCCTCTTGATGCAATACTAAACTCCATACCATTTGGAAACACACAATGTCCATAGACCTCTAGTGGTACACCTGTAATCCTTCCATCTTTTGTTTTAGCGGATGTAGTTCTATCGAATATAGTTTTTGAATGGTCTAATGGCCACTTTACATTCTGCATATCTCTAATGTTATGATGTTCATCTACCATACAAGCAATCATACCATAATCATCTTGGTCTTGAGACATTAAATCACGTACTCTTAAAAAAGCAACTTGATATTTTCTATCGCCAGCTCCAAACCTTTTATTTAATATAACTGCATCTTCTAAACTGTAGTCTAATTCATCACAATAATCTGCTAATGATTCTCTAATTCCTTTTTTCATAATTTTCATCCCCTTAAAACGTACTTTATCATTTCATATGTAACCTACTAAAGTATATTATACCAAATTTACATAATATTTTCAAGACAGTGTTCGAAATGGCAAATAGTTATGATATAATATATTTAATAAGGAGTAATGTAAAATGAGTCAAATTAGTAAACATATCACCATGAAAAGATTAGTTGAATTAGGAGTTGTTATTCCTGGAATTTTCAATGGAACTCCGGGAAATATAACCTATTCACCAATATCTATAGAAGAATTCATGCAGAGAATTGAAAATGGAGATACAGCGAATTTAGCATACAATACGAGAACAATGGGAAGAGGAATTTTTACTTTTGATGAGGATGGGCAAATTTTAAATTATAAGGGTGCGGATTCAAAATTAAGAAATTCAGATAGTATTGCTGTTCAAAGTACCGAAGGTGAAATAGAAACAGTGAACGGTCAAGATTCATATGGAATAAATGTCGTCCATTTTGTCGATAGAAGTTCTAAAGATACCTCCGCAAGAAGCCGATTAGAATTTAGAGTAAAAGGTGCTTCACAGTTTCAAAACTTGTTGGTCGAAAAAATAAAAAATGATGATATTAGAAAGCGAGACAAACGTGGATTAATAAGACTACCTCAAATAGACTATCCTACTCCATTAACAAAAGAAATGTGTGATAAGCTTGATTTACCTAGAGTAGTTGATGTTGACGATGACTTTTTATCTACAGTTGACCCGAAGAGCTATGCAGGATATTGTTTAGCGCAAATGGAGCATAATGGAATTCCATTTGAAAGAAGAAATGAGCTCTGGAGAGAATACTTTGAAAGACATCATAGAGAAAGATTAAGTGATGAGCAATTAATGCAAGTGGTAGAAAGAGAAGACCAAGTGTATGGTTTGGGAGCAACTTTTGGTCAGACTACTAGAACGTTAGAAAATCCATTTAGGATTATGGAATTACAATACTATTTAAAGCATAATGATATTGAAGCTATAAGGGCAATATTAGATTATAGTTCTCAAGCACATGATGACGTTTTACATAGTTACTCAGATGTTGCATCTAAAAATGCAGCAGGCTTTATGAATCTTAAACTTGCATTTAACAATTTTGAACATAGACAAGACTATCCTCTTTCAGGTGAAATATGCGATGATTCTTTTGATGATGTGTCTGACTGTTTATACAGACTTAACCCA
>JAEEHF010000002.1 GCA_016280725.1 Bacillota bacterium
AAAAGAATATGGAGTATATCCTGTACAACCGGTTAGAAAATGGCCAAGTAAAAGTTTATAAGAATCAAACCAGTTTGTAACATTTGCTTTTCTTCCGACAACTAATACTAAATCATTTTTACAAGATGGATCATCCTGTAAAAAGTTGTTATGTGTAAAACTGCGTACGGATATATCGGTAAGCGTAGAAGCAAGCTTTTCAATATGTGATGGAATAAAATCAGAACGCATGCCATATATAATTAAAGTGCCGCCCGGTTTGATATAATTATAAGCTCTTTTATACTGACCCGGTTTGGAAGAATTGAAAGCCGTAGCAAAAGATAAAAATACGGCATCAAAAGTTCCATATCGAATATCGCATCTCGACCATTCATTTTCCAGATATCGATAATAATTATTGCTCCAGTCTTCATTGTGATCGGAGAACCCATACATGTGTATCGGAAGAACCTTTTTTAATTCTAAAATCATCTGATGGGTATTAGCATATAGATTATCAAATTCATCAAATGGAACAAACATATTAATAAAAGATCCGGTATGAGTCAGTCCAGTTGTGGCAGATGAAGGAATGTGCAAAGGCCTTAACTGCGATAATCTTTCAATATCAGCATAGCCACTTGATCTAATCTGATTGTCATTATGATAATTGATTAATTCAACAAAGGAATCCTTAATTCCTTCGAATTCCTGACTAAAGGCATCTAATACATCTTTTAAAGCAGATACTGTTTGAACATCGTCTGCGTTAACACGATTAAATGTTTCTTTAGCCCTGTTATCTAACCACAGCATACGAGATTGTACGCTATAAAGCGGCCGGTTCATCGAATCTAATGACATAGTAATTAAAAAGCGCTGTACGGCGCGACAAATAATATATAAATCATGCCGCGCCCTACGCTTTAAATCATCTAAAGTCAAATATGTATTTTCGTCAGCACAATTAGCTGAGAGATTATGAATAATAGATGGTACACGATCTGTAAAGAATCGTTTATAATCAATCATGCGACGTCCCCCTTTCCGGGAAAACATACACCAAATAACTGCTCTTGAAGTAGCACAGGATCGCTATCTGGATATATAGTTTCCTTTCCTATTTTTATTTCACTTTCGTATGTATCCTTACGGATGTCAGATAAATAATCTTTTAATAAAACGTTTGATTTTTTCTTTTCTATTCCATAAAAAGCATTGGATAGAATTAATAAAGAAATGCATTTTTTATTGCATTGGCGGCCAGGCACACGCGATATAAAATCCCGAAGACTCGCAAACGGTTTATCTGCATCTTGTAAGGCTTCGAATGCTTTATGCCCGAAACTTTTTAAGGCAGTAAAACCTATGCGGATTGCATTCGTAGATTCTAACTTAAATTCCCATTCTGATTTATTTACATCAAGCGACAAAAATGAAAGATTTAAGTTATGGCATTCATTAACTACGTTTTTAATCATGACGGTATCTGGTTTTAAATAAATTTTGTTAAGAAGTTCGCACATATACTCATGAGGATGGTGAACTTTCAGCCAGGCACTCGCATAACATAAGAACGCATATGCAGTTGCGTGTGATACATTAAATGCATATTTTGCACTATTTAAAATCTCGGCCCATATTTTTTGGCAATCTTCCGTAGAAATACCTTTTTTAGCTGCACACGTAAAAAATAATGTTTCATAATCCTTGATTTTATCTGCCTTCTTCTTGGAGCAAGCCTTTAGCAGATAATAACTATCTTCTTTCGATATGCCGATTTCTTGACATATTTTAAGAACCTGTTCTTGGTAAATAATGATTCCGTTAGTATCCTGTGTATGTTTCCAATACTCTTTACAGATAAAATCTGGTTCTATTTTTCCTTGAAGGATCCGAATATATTTTTTATCTGCACCAGAAGAAATGCATGGACCGCGTACAAGTGCAAGACAAGCTGCCAATTCTGGAATACTTTTAGGTTTAAGTTGCGGCATCCGCATTTTATAAGTAGGACTGGAAATTTGAAATAATCCAGTAGTATTGACAGAACCAATTAATTTCCATACATTCTCGTCTTTAAAGAAATCAGGCTTTTCATAATTAATAAAATCTTTAGTGTTCTCTTCAACGGCAGAAATAATTGTTAAACTGGCTAATGACAGTAAATCTATCTTAACGCCGGACAATCTTTCTACGTTTTTAAGATCCAATGAAGTTGCATGAAGTTCTTTGTCTTTCGTACGAAGCAATGGATAACGGTCTGTAATATCTATAGGACTGATCACAATACCAGCCGGATGAATCCCCATGGAAGATGGATATCCCTGTAATTGAATTGCTAAATTAAAAATATCAGGATATTGTTTAGAAAATGAAGCGACATCTTGATTTTTCTCAATTACTTCTTGAATGGACGGATCAACCTGTTTTTCATCATCTTCATAAATTACATAGGGAATAGATTTAGAAAGCCTGTTTCCTAATTCTACTGGATGTTTTAATATCCGGGCCGCAGTTTTTATTGCAGCACGGGCTTTTCGTTTATTAAACGTAGAAACAAAACAACAGTGTGATGTTCCATAACGTTTGATAATATGAGCATAAACTTGATCACGTTTTTCAGGAATAATATCTAAATCTATATCTGGCCAGCCTTTTCTATCTTTAGAGAGGAATCGTTCAAATAACAATCCATACTTAATTGGATCTACTTTGCTGATGTTTAATAGATAAGATACCAGACTTCCAACGGCACTGCCTCTGCCTGGCCCTCTTGCTATATGATTTTGATCACAGAAATCAATAATGTCTTTAATAATTAAAAAGTATCCATCGAATCCTAATGCATGAATCGTATCTAATTCATGTTCTAATCTGGACTCATAAGCAGCGGGATCAATTAAACGATTTTCAAGTTCGTACAATTTTTGATAACATAATTTTGTAAGTTCCTTTGCTTCATTAATAGTGGGATCGGAACATGGCATTAACTCATCTTCAGGTAACGATACAGATACAGTATCCGCGATTTTAACGGTATTATCTAACGCGACTTGAGCAATTTCGTTTGCGTTAGAAATATCTAACGAACTTATTAGAGCTTCTTTCAGTTCTTCGTATGACATTACATAATAAATTTTATCCGGATACACAAGAGCATCTTCCAGTGATTGTTTACGAGAATCTTTTACGTGATAATCATGAATCATCCACTCATCTTTGTTTAGATAGTGTATGTCGTTTGTTACAACATAAGATACATCACATAATGTTGATAATTTATATAATTCTCGATTTACTGTAATTTGTTCCTTAAAATTTCCTGGCTGAAGCTCTATATAAAAATCAGAACCGAATAAAGATTTAAATTTAATAATTTCATTCTTTGCCGTAGCAAGATCTTCGTGTAAAATTGCTTGCGGAATATGACCAGCAATACACGCTGTTAAACATATAATTCCGTCATGATACTTCTCCAATAAACTGAAATCAATTCGCGGTCGATAATAAAATCCTTCTTCTGCTGCGATATTATGTAATTTAATTAAGTTTTTTAAACCATTATTATCTTTAGCAAGAAGGATTAGATGATTTCGTTTTTCTGTTTTATCTTTAACCAAATGATCCGCAACATAATAAAATTCACAACCTATAATTGGATTAATGCCATTACTCTTACATGCATCATAAAATTCGACCATTGTCGATAGCGATCCATGATTGGTAATTGCCAAACTTTTAATTCCAAGTGTTTTAGCCTTTTGAACATAATCTTTGATATATAATATGGAATCGCCAATGGAACCATAAGTATCATGTGCATGAAGTATAGCATAGCTCATACATATTCACCACCTCTCTTTCTTCTTTATTATCCCTGAATACATTTGGT
>JAEEHF010000053.1 GCA_016280725.1 Bacillota bacterium
ATACAAGATATCAGATGATTTTACATATGAAATGCCATATGAATTATTAGAAGAAATCGGAAGAAAAAGAGGATGCCTAATTAAAGGTGGAGAAATTGATTATAATAAAGCATCTAATATTTTAGTTGATGAATTTAGAAGTGGCAAAATCGGAAGAATTTCACTTGAAAGACCCTAATTGATGGGAAGGAGAATGCGAATTGCTAAATAAAAAAGATATCGATATGATGTCACCTTTAGTATGGGCATATATGGGTGATGCAGTTTATGAACAATTTGTTAGAGAGTTTATTATTAACCAAGGTACCGCTAAAAATGGTGCATATCACAGGAAGGCAATCAAATATGTTAGCGCAGAATCACAAGTTAGGATTTTAAAACTAATTGAGCCAGAGCTTACTGAAAAGGAAATGGACATAGTTAGAAGGGGAAGAAATTCTCATCCACACTCACATGCTAAAAATGCGGATATTGTTGACTACAAATGGGCAACTGGCTTTGAAGCGTTAATAGGCTATCTGTATTTAACTAAACAAGAAAAGAGACTAAATGAACTATTAGCTAAATGTGTGACATAAGTTAGTATTTTAATATGAAATAAACAGTAGTTTTACTGTTTATTTTTTTCTGCATTTGGTGTACAATATTTATGTTTTAATGGGATATTATGATTACTTAAAGGGGCAATTTTATAAATGGAAGAAATAAATAATAAAAAAGAAGAAAAAGAACAAATAGATGAAGAGAAAAAAGAACATATAAAAATATTGGGAGTTAGTATCTGGAGACTTCTTCGGGTATTTCATTATATATAGTTTTCTTGGCTACATAGTAGAAGTGGCCTATGGAGCTATCACAAAAGGTGTCATCGAAAGCAGACAAAGCTTTCTATATGGTCCATTTTGTACAATATATGGAGCGGGAGCAATATTAATGATATTGCCACTTAAAAGATTAAATTCCAAAAGTAAAGTTGTAAATTTCTTTGCTGCTGGAATAATAGGCTGCATTCTCGAGTATCTGGTAAGTATGTTTGGTGAGTATTGCTTGCATGTTAAGTGGTGGGATTATTCGAATTATTTTCTAAACATCAATGGAAGAACGTGTCTCTATTTTGGAATATTCTGGGGAGTCTTAGGACTATGGCTTATATATAAATTAAATCCTAGAATAGATGAATTAATTGATATTACAAAAAAGAGAATCCCTAAGAAAAGGCAGGGTGTAATTGTAATATTATTAAATGTTTTACTATTGGCAGATATGATTGTTTCAATCATGGCGCTTGATTTTTATCAAACGAGAGTTATTGTTGAAAACAATATAAATGTTGAAACTAAATTAAAAGAACATTATGAAGAACAGTATAGAAGAATTTATGGAAATCCTCGTTTAAAATCATTTATCTTAAGTGCATGGGGAAACGAAGTGATGGTTAAATCTTTGCCAAACATTAAAGTGATTAATGCTTCTGGGGATAGTGTATTTTTAAGTACTTATTATCCAGACATTCAAAACTATTACTTTATGATATATGACAGAGAAGATGATGGCGCAATTAATATTGAAAAAATTCTTGGAGGCAATAGTAAATGAGGCAGTTTTTAAAGTATATAGGGAAATATAAGACTCAAACAATTTTGGCTCCGCTTTTTATTTTGTTTGAAGTTGCAATAGAAACATTAATTCCAACTGTTATGGGAACAATGCTTATTGATAAAGCAGTATCCCAGGGTGATGTTGAGTTGATTGTAAAATATGGTTTGCTTCTTGCAGGACTTACGATTTTGGCTCTTGCTTTTGGAGTAATATCAGGGAGATTAGCTGCTATAGCTTCTACTGGTTTTGCGAAAAACCTTAGATCAGATATGTATAAAGCAATTCAAAAATTCTCGTTTGCCAATATAGATAAGTTCTCAACTTCTAGTTTAGTAACACGTATGACTACTGATGTTATGAACGTAAGACAGGCATTTCAGATGCTTCTTAGGATTACGGTTAGAGCACCACTTCAATTTGTTACAGCGATTGTTGCGGCTTTAATAATTAGTCCTGGACTATCTAAATATTTCTTGTATGTTGTTCCGCTTTTAATATTTGGGCTTGGATTTATCATATATAAGGCTTTCCCATGGTTTAAAAAAGTATTTGAAACATATGATGATTTAAATCTAACTGTTCAGGAAAATGTTAGAAGTGTTAGGGAAGTAAAATCTTTTAATTTGCAAGATGATGAAATTAAGAAGTTTAAGGAAGTTTCTACAAAGGTATTTAAGCTTCACACTATAGCTGAAAAAATTGTTGCGTTTAACAGGCCAATAATGCAAACTAGCATTTATATTGTTTTAATAATAATTGCAGTCGTAGGTGCAAATCTTACTGTACAAAATTATATGACAACAGGTGAATTACAATCTTTAATTTCTTATTCACTTCAAATTTTGATGTCGCTTATGATGATATCTATGATTGTTGTTATGCTTACTATGGCTAAAGCATCTGTAGATAGAATTTTGGAGGTTCTTAAAGAACAACCGGATATTCAAAATCCTGATAATCCTAAAAAAGAAGTTAAAGATGGAAGCATAGTTTTTGAAAATGTTAATTTTAGTTATGCTAAAGATATTAATAAGCTTTCACTTAAAGATGTGAACATTACTATTAACTCGGGAGAGACTATTGGAATAATAGGTGGTACTGGTAGCGGTAAATCAACGCTAGTTCAACTTATTCCAAGACTATATGATGTAACAACAGGTTCTCTTAAAGTTGGTGGAGAAGATGTTAGAAATTATGATCTAAAAGTGCTTAGAGATAGTGTTGCTATGGTTCTTCAAAAGAACGTATTATTTTCTGGAACTATTAAAGAAAACCTTAGATGGGGAAATGAAAATGCATCGGATGAAGAAATTATCCATGCGTGTAAACTTGCACAAGCTGAAGAGTTTATTGAAACTTTTCCAGACAAGTATGATACATATATTGAACAAGGTGGTACGAATGTTTCAGGTGGACAAAGGCAAAGACTTTGTATCGCAAGAGCACTTATTAAAAAACCTAAAGTGCTTATTCTTGATGACTCTACATCTGCGGTTGATACAAGAACAGATAGTTTAATCAGAAATTCTTTTAAGGAGTATATTCCTGAGGTAACTAAAATTATTATCGCTCAAAGAATTGCTTCTGTTGAAGAAGCTGATAAAGTAATTGTATTAGATGATGGTGAAGTGGTGGATTTTGGTACTCCACGAGAATTAATGAAGACATCGAAAATCTATAAAGAAGTTTATGACTCTCAAGTGAAGGGAGGCATCGTAAATGAGTAAAGAAACAAAAGAAATTCACGGAAGACCAAACGGTGCCATTTTAAGAGGTCAAAAACTTAAACTAGATAAAGGTACGTTTAAGAAATTAATTAAACGTGTGGTACTTCCACATAAGTTAGCTTGGTTTATAGTATTTATTCTAATCATAGTAAGTAGTTATTGTGATGTTCAAAGTTCACTTTTTATAGGGAGAGTTATTGATGACAAAATAACTCCAGTGATCAATAAATATGTAAGGCAAGTAGACCCTTCAAAGGAAACTGATGAAAAGTATTATTCAGCTTATGAAGGAATAACAGAAGATATAGTTGACGTTTCTGAGGAAGATTTAGAAAAATTAGACAAAAGTGTGTGGGACTATATTAGCGAAATTGCAATTATTTTTGGCGTTGCAACAATTTCTACTTATCTTCATACACGAGTTATGATTTATATATCTCAAGGTGTTCAAAAAGAAATTCGTGATGAAATGTTTGAAAAAATGCAAAACTTACCAATAAGGTATTTTGATACAAACTCACATGGAGATATTATGAGTAGATATACAAATGATATCGAGACTTTAAATCAGATGATTTCACAAAGCATTCCACAAATATTAGGAACATTTGTAACAGTAATTGCAGTAATTATTTCGATGTTCACGATCAATGCAGGACTTACAATTTTCTCGCTATTACTTATATTAGTAATGATGACGTCGACAAAAAAGATAGCACAATTTGCAAGCAAGTATTCAATTAAACAGCAAAATGATTTGGGTAAAATAAATGGCTTTGTTGAAGAAATGGTTCATGGACAGAAGGTTATTAAGGTATTCACTCATGAAGAAAAGGCAATTGAAGATTTTGAGAAGCTTAACGATGAACTATATGATTCTTCTGTTAAAGCAAACACTTTTGCTAATATATTGATGCCAATCACAGGTAAGATGTCTAGACTACAATATGTTATAGTTGCTATAGCCGGAGGTTTTGTAGCTGTTAAAACAGGGGCACTTTCTTTAGGAAACTTAGTAGCATACTTACAACTTTCGGATAGGCTTGGAATGCCAATTAATCAGGTTACTCAACAATTTGCATCTATCGTAACTGCTCTTGCAGGAGCAAAAAGAGTGTTTGATCTAATGGATGAAGAGCCTGAGAGCGATGAAGGTGTTATTACATTAGTTAATACTGATAAAGATGGCAACGAAGTTAAGGAATTTACTAAAGATTGGTCATGGAAAGTTCCAATGAGTCTTATCTTAAAAGATGATAAATATATTGAACTTAAGGAACAGTATAAGAACGATAAAACAGAATCTGACTTTGTATATGTTCCAGTAAAAGGACACATAGAGCTTAGCGATGTTACATTTGGTTATGTTCCTGAAAAAACAGTTTTACATGATATAAGCCTTTATGCAAAACCAGGACAAAAAATTGCATTTGTTGGTAGTACTGGAGCAGGAAAAACTACAATCACAAATCTTATAAATAGATTTTATGATATTCAAGAAGGATATATTAAATATGATGGCCTTGACATCATGGATATTAAAAAGGAATCTCTTAGAAAATCACTTGGCATGGTTCTTCAAGAAACAAATCTGTATACTGGAACTATTATGGAGAATATCCGTTATGGAAGACCAGAAGCAACTGATGAAGAAGTTATAGAGGCAGCAAAACTTGCAAATGCACATAGCTTTATTAAGAGACTACCTAATGGATATAATACAGTATTAACTGAAAATGGTAGTGAATTATCGCAAGGGCAAAGACAGCTTATATCTATTGCAAGAGCTGCTGTTGCTGATCCGCCAGTAATGATACTAGACGAAGCAACAAGCTCAATTGATACACGTACAGAAAAAATAGTTCAAGATGGAATGGATAAACTCATGAATGGAAGAACAGTATTAGTTATTGCTCATAGGCTTTCTACTGTTAGAAATGCTAAAGCGATAATGGTATTAGAGCATGGAGAAATAATTGAAAGAGGAGAGCACGATTTCTTAATTTCTCAAAATGGAGTTTATTATAGATTGTATACGGGTGCGTTTGAATTAGAATAGTTGCACTAAAAATAATGAAATAGTAAAATCTTGATAGATAGTATACATATGATAAGGAGAGTAATGTTATGGGTGACATGCTTGATATGATTTTTGAACAAGCGATTGCAAGAGAAGCATCAGATATTCATTTGTTGACAGGAAACAAACCACTTTTAAGAGTTTCAAAAGAGCTTGTTTATTTGGATATGATGCCAGAGCTTAAACCGCAAGACATGATTAATTTCATTAATAAAATATCTAATAACAATCCTAAAATTATTAAACTTCTTGAAGATACTAGAATGTTAGATATTAACTACAAATATAATGACAGTAGATTCAGGGTCAATGTTTCATATTCGATGGATGTTCCAACTATAACAATGAGACTTATAAAAGAACAACTTCCATACTATGATACATTAAACTTGCCACAAAATGTTAGAGATTACACTTTGAAAAGTCAAGGGTTAATACTAGTTACTGGTAAACCAGGCTCAGGAAAGTCAACTACACTAAGTGCTCTTGTTAATGAAATAAATGAGCATGAAAACAAAAAAATTCTTATGCTTGAAAGCCCAATTGAGTATGTTCATCAAAATAAAAGAAGTGTAATTGTTCAGAAAGAAGTTGGCCCATTTGGTGACTGTAAGACTTATCATGAAGGTGTTATTAATTCTCTAAGAGAAGATTGCGATGTTCTTATCGTTGGAGAGATAAGAGATAAAGAAACAATGGATGCCACAATTGAAATGGCAGAGACAGGACACTTGGTTTTAGGAACACTTCATACAAATTCATGTTCTGAAACCATAGATAGAATAATAAATTTCTATCCTACTGAAGATCAACCAACAATTAAATTTATGATTGCGAACGTTCTAAAGCTTGTAGTTTCACAAAGAATGCTTAGAGGTGGTTACGGAAATCTTGTTATGATACCAGAGGTTCTTGTAGTTGATGATCATATTGGTGGCATGATTAAAAAAGAAAAATTCAACAACATTGAAGTTGATGATGCTATGCAGTCTGGTAGAGAGAAGGGAAATCTATCAATTGTATTTTCTCTTGCTGAAGCGGTAATTGATGAAAAGATTACATTAGATCAAGCACTTAAAGAAGTTGATATGAGAAGACAAGAATTATTAACTAGAGTCGTAATGGCAGGAAGGCAAAGAAAATTCTATTAGAAATATATTTATGAAGAATGCTAGTGGTTTAAAAATGGGGATGTTCCTTGCCCGAAGGGAAAGGGCGTACCCTTTTTGAACCACGTAAATAGTTTTTACTTATTAAGAGGTGAAATAATGTTAAATATTGGATGTCATTTGTCAGCATCTAAAGGTTATACAAATATGGCAAAAGAAACAATTCAAATAAATGGTAATACATTTCAGTTCTTTACTCGTAATCCACGTGGAGGACAAGCCAAAGAAATTGATGAAGAAGATATAAAAGAATTCTTAAAAATTTACAAAGATAATAAATTTGCAAAGATATTAGCACATGCTCCATATACTATTAATGTTTGTTCTAGTAAACCAGAAACACGAAGATTTGGGATAGATACGATGAAGGATGATCTTCGTAGAATGGAATACACTCCTGGTAATATGTATAATTTCCATCCAGGAAGTCATGTTGAACAAGGTGTTGAAGTTGGAATTAAACTAATAATTGATGCTCTAAATGAAATCTTGGAAGAACATCATGATTGTTCTACAACAATATTGCTAGAAACAATGGCAGGAAAAGGTTCAGAGATTGGAAGAACTTTTGAAGAAATAAAACAGATAATTGATGGTGTTAAATATAACGATAAACTTGGAGTTTGCTTAGACACATGTCATGTATATGATGCAGGATATGATATTGTAAATGATTTGGATGGAGTTTTAAAACACTTTGATGAAGTTATTGGACTTAATAGATTAAAAGCGATTCATTTAAATGATAGTAAAAATCCAATGGGAAGTCATAAGGATAGACATGAAAAAATAGGACAGGGAAGTATTGGACTTGAAGCACTATCGAGAGTCACAAATCATCCTTTGCTTAAAGACTTACCTTTCTTTTTGGAGACACCACAAGATGATTTAGATGGATGGGCAGAGGAAATCAAAATGCTAAAAGAACGATATAATTCATAGCAAAAATTTAAGTGGTTGAAAAATGGGGATGCCCCTTGCCTAAAGGGAAAGGGGCGTACCTTTTTTGAACCACGGAAAGTATATCTCGTACTGACGCAACTTAAGTGCGTCACAAATAGGAGCAATAATGGTTAAATTTAATAATTCATGGGATGATATTTTAAAAGAAGAATTTGAAAAAGACTATTATAAAAATTTGCGCGAGTTTTTAAAACAAGAATATTCTCACTATAAAATATATCCTAATATGAATAACATATATGATAGTTTGAAATATGCTTCATATGAAAATATTAAAGTAGTTATAATTGGACAAGATCCATATCATGAGGAAGGGCAGGCACATGGACTTTCTTTTTCTGTTCAACCTGGAATTGAAATTCCTCCATCGCTTCAAAACATATACAAAGAAATACATGATGATTTAGGATGCTATATTCCTAATAATGGGTACTTAGTTAAATGGGCAAAGCAAGGAGTGTTACTTCTTAATAATGTACTTACTGTTAGAGCACATAATGCAAATTCTCATAAAGGATGTGGCTGGGAAGATTTTACAGACGATGTTATAAGATTATTAAATAAAAGGGAAGAACCAATAGTGTTTATGTTCTGGGGGTCATGTGCGAAAACCAAAGAAGCTCTTATAACAAATCCTAATCATTTGATTTTAAAAGCAGTACATCCTAGTCCACTTTCTGCATATAGAGGATTCTTTGGATGTAAGCATTTTTCAAAAGCGAATGAGTTCTTGATAGAGCATGGAGAAGAACCAATTGATTGGCAAATTGAAAATATTTAATACATATGTAAAGGAGAGTTTATTTTGAAATTGAATTATCAAATAGAAGATGGGAAAGATGATATATTTTTATTGATAGTGATTATTATAGTGACGTTTGCTCTAGCCATTTTTAAAATGATTGGATTTTCTCAATGGATTTCTTTAATTTGCTTATTAGCTTCGTTAATTTGTACTGTAGTATATTTAATAAGTTTTAAGATTTGTAGTGAAGAAAAGAGAGAAAAAAGAAGAAAAGAACTAAAAAATGGTTTAAAGTTTTCTGCAGTTATTGGAGCATTATTTTTGTTTTGGACGATATTCGTTTATTTTGAACAAAACATTTGAAGTGTAAATGAATTTATAATATATAGAGGAAATTAATGAAAGAATATATTAATGTAATTGGTGGAGGCTTAGCAGGATGCGAAGCAGCCTACCAAATTGCGAAGCGAAATATTAAAGTAAAATTATATGAGATGAAACCACTAAAGTTTTCACCTGCACATTCTAATGAGAATTTGGCAGAGATAGTTTGTAGCAATTCTTTTAAGTCTAATTTATTAACTAATGCATGTGGATTATTAAAGGAAGAACTTAGAAAATTAGATAGTCTACTAATTAAATGCGCTGATGAATGCAGGGTGCCTGCTCGGGCAAGCTTTGGCAGTTGACAGAGATAAATTTTCTGAACTTGTTACAAAGAAGATAGAGGAAAATCCTTATATTGAAATTATTAAAGAAGAAGTAACAAAAATAAATGATGAAGAGATTACGATAATTGCAACTGGCCCACTTACATCAAGTGGATTAGAAGAAGAGATAAAAAGATTAACAGGGCAGGATAGATTATTCTTTTATGATGCAGCAGCACCAATAGTAACAAAAGAAAGCATCGATATGTCAAAGGCATTTACTGCGGATAGATATGGTAAAGGTGAAAGTGACTATATCAATTGCCCAATGACAAAATTAGAATATGAAGCATTTTATAATGAATTAATAAATGCCGAAAGAGTTGAACTTCATAACTTTGAAAATGGTGGCCTTTTTGAAGGATGTATGCCAATAGAGGAGATGGCGCGTCGTGGTTCACAGACACTTACATATGGTCCTCTAAAGCCAGTTGGTTTTGGAAAACTAGGTGATGTTTATGCAGTTGTTCAATTAAGACAAGATAATAGTGAGGGAACCCTATATAATATGGTAGGCTTCCAGACAAATCTAAAGTTTGGAGAACAAAAGAGAGTATTTTCTATGATACCAGCACTTCATGACGCTGAGTTTATAAAGTATGGTGTAATGCATAGAAATACGTACATTAATTCACCAAAACTATTGGATGCAACATATAATTTAAAAGGAACAAATGTATTTTTTGCAGGTCAAATAAGTGGTGTAGAGGGCTATGTTGAATCAATTTCTTCAGGACTAGTTGCTTCACTTAACGCTATTGCATTGTATAATAAAAGTGCATCAATAAGTGACGACTTATTGAACAAGTTAGAAGATATAATGAAAGGAAAAAACATTATTTTTGATAAACATACTATGATAGGAGCACTTGCAGATTACATCTCTAGTAGTCATGATAACTTTCAACCCATGAATGCAAACTTTGGTATTTTTGGAGAAGAAAATAGATTCAAAAGCAAGCAGGAAAAATATGAGTTTTTATCTAAAAGAGCTTTAGAAATAATATCTTCATATATAAGCTAGTAATAAAGGAGACACATATGAGAAAAATAATTAGTATTCTGTTCATATTATTAATGGCTGGGATTACTTCAGTCTGTTATGCGGTAAATCCTTCTGTTCAGCTAAATGGAAAAACAGTTGATTTTACTGATGAAAATGGTTTTGTTGTTAATCCGCAAATTATTAATGATAGAACAATGGTTCCTCTTAGAAAAATATTTGAACTTCTCGAATGCAACATAGAGTGGGACGGAGAAACTAAAACTGTTGTTGCAACCAAAAATGATAAAGAAATAACGCTTCAAATTGGAAATGATAAGGCGAAATTAAATGATAAAAGTACTGGTTCAAATGAAGAAATAAAACTAGATAGTCCTCCAGTTATAGTAGGAAATAGAACTCTAGTTCCGCTCAGATTTATTTCTGAAAGTTTGGGCATGGAGGTTGCATGGGATAGCAGTAATAAAGTAGCAATTATTATTGACTACAATTCCTTTGCAAATCTTCTAAAAGAAAAAGCACCGGCTTTTTATTCGAGGTTTGTGAGCAATACTAAATCTATTAAAGTAGCAAAAAACTATTACGATGAGGTTTTTTCTGAACGAAATACGATTTCTACTATGGAGATTTCTTCTACGGGTGATAACGCTTATAATATAAAATTTGATGGTAATTCAGAGCTAGTTAAAGAGATAAAAAATGAAGAATGGAATAATATAGACTTTACATTTGAAACTGACAAAAAAGGATACTATGTAAAAACTAATAACTATGTATTTTCGAGCATGTTAGATGGCAAAAAGAATGAAAGAATTCTTTTAGATGAAGTGCGATTTAATTTTGAAGGAACTACGGAGGATAGTATTGGAACTACGCTTAAAAGGCTTGTTAACTTAAAAAATTCAGATATTAATAAGGATTCGTACTCAAAAATATATGGTGATTTTGACAAATTGTTTAGTACATTCTTAAAAGTTGGGGAAAAATCTTTAAAAGAAGGAGACTTTTCTTATGAAACACTTGATATATACAGGATTTTTAGGTTAATGACTAAAGATAATATTTTTAACATTTTAGTTCTTGCAAATCGAAGTATGTTAAATTATAATCTAAATGTAAGTGATTTATTTGCGGATTATCCAAATCCTAAATATTCGGTTTCCGTAAGCGAAAATAATACAAATATTAAAATTATATTACGAAATAATTATAAAGAACGTATTGAGTATAATATTGTATTATAATGATTTTAATAATGAGAAAAGGAGATTATATTTATGAAAAACAGAGTTTTAATATCAATGGTTATTGCAATTTTAACTATTTTTTCTGCAATTTCTTTTGCTGCTGATGAAGTTAGAGTTCAACTTGATGGACAATATCTAAACTTCACAGATGAAAATGGAGCTGTTGTTAATCCACAAATTATCAATGATAGAACCATGGTTCCAATGAGAAAGATTTTTGAGACATATGGTGCTAAGATTACTTGGGATGATGCTACAAGAACTGTTGTAGCAACAACAACTGATAAAGAAATAACACTTACTATAGATAATCCAGTATCTACAGTAAAAGACTTAGCTACAGGGGAGATAGAGACAGTTACTTTGGATAGTGCTCCAGTAATTGTTGATAGTAGAACCCTAGTTCCAGTTAGATATATTTCTGAAAGTCTTAACAAAATGGTTGGTTGGGACAATGATCAAAGAGTAGCAATTATCATCGATTTAGAGAAATTAGCTACAGTATATAGTTCAAAAGTTCCTGCAATTCAAGAATTATTAAATCTTGGACTTGAAGAGATAGAGTCATATAAATCTAATTCTGATATTAAGGCTACACTTACATACAAAGATTTAGAAGATGCTACTCAAGATGAAACAATTGAGGCTAATGGAACAGCAGCTGTTAATGTTACAAAGGACGAAAACTTAGAAGCTGCTTTATCACTTGCTTTAACTGGTGACAATGGCGATATCTATAATGCTATCGTTGAAGGCGGATTAGCTAATGTTGATTTAAAAGCTGTTTTATTAGATGGATATTTATATCTTGGTGTTAAGGACGATGAGGGAGAATACTTATGGTCAGACCAAACTGAGGCTATTGAAAGTGCGGTTTCTACTTCTTCACTTGATATTGCTTCTTTAGGAAAAGGTTCATTTGGTAAATCAATTAACAATATTCGTGATTATAAAGATTTAATTGGATTTATGCAGACATTTATAGGTGATGTTGATGTTCACACATATACTTCACTTGTTTCTGCAGCTGATTTAGCAGCATCAATATTTGATTCTAAAACACTTTCAGTTGTTAACAAAGGAAATGGTGCTGGCACATTTACATTAAAATTTGATTTATTAGAAATTGTTGGAAAATTAGCTCCAAACGATGTTAAACTTCCAAGTAATTCAAATGTTGTATTTGAACTTGTATGTGATATAGTTGATCACAAAGTTCAAACTGAAAAAGCTACTATTAAGGTAGAATACAATTCTGAAGAATCTTTAGAATTCCTTGGGTTTGATGCTGACATGAGCACAACATATACAAACTTCAATGAAGATTTTGATGTAGAATTTTAATTAATGAACTTTAATATCCCCCAGGAAATTCTCCTGGGGGATATTTGTATATAAAAAGCTCTTGTGAATTAACACAAGAGCTTTTTATTAATTTCTTCTTTTACCTGTAAATTGTAGTAGTTTTAGGAAAATGTTGATAAAGTCTAGGTATAATTGTAAAGCAAAATATGTAGATATTTTTTCTATGCTGTCTGTTTCTTGATATTCAAGAGAATCGGAAACATTTTTAACTCTGTAAACATCGTATGCTGTTAAACCAATAAAGACTATTAATCCTATTATGGTTATTCCAAAATTAAGCCATGAGTTTTGAATGAATATGTTTACAATTGAAGCAATTATTATACCTACAAGTCCCATCAATAAATATGTTCCCATGCTATTTAAATTCTTCTTGGTCACCTTACCATAAATAGCTGCGGCACCAAATACTGCACCTGCAATAAAGAATGTGCTATAAATTGAGCCTTGAGTGTAATAATAGAAAAGAGAAGATAGTGTAAGGCCATTTACTATTGCATAGGCGAAAAAGCATATTTTTGCTGTAATTGGGCTCATTTTCTTAAGACCTAAACTTAATGCGAATACCAAAATTAGTTCTACTATAACGAGCACTAGATATATTCGACTAATTAAATCAGGGAAAAGATAATACCCTCCCATAGCTGCAATTGCTGAAATTCCAAGTCCCATTGTCATTAGCCAAAACACTTTTGTTAAAATGCTATTTTCGCTTTTAACGAAAGGATTGTCCATTACGAAAGGGCCTTGTGGAGTAGAATAGGCTTCGTTGGAATAGAAACCTTGACCGAAGTCATCTTGGTTAAAAGACATAAAAAATCCCTCCTAATTAGTATAAATTCAAGTGCAATTTTATCACTTTCGAAGGATTTGGTCAATTTAGGGCAAAAGCATATAAGTTTTTGACATAAAATGCTTGACTTTTTAATAGAAAAGGCTTATATTATTCCTAGTTTAAGAAGAAGTAGCCACTTCTCACCATGCCAAAAGATTGAGCATTGGTTAGATATAATGTTTTCAATTCTAATTGAAGGATATTTTGTGGCGACTTGAATCTTAGGTTCAAGTCTTTTCTTATGTTTAATTCTAGTTATTAAAGGAGGTCTTTACTATCAAGCAAGAACTACGTATTAATGAAAAAATAACAGCAGCAAAGGTTAAGCTAATATCAGAAGATGGAGAGCAACTTGGTGAAATGACACTTTCAAACGCTTTAGATTATGCGGCTGACAGAGACTTAGATTTAGTTGAAGTTGCCCCAGGGCAAGATGTTCCTGTCTGCAAAGTTATGAACTATGGAAAGTACAAATATGAGCAGGCAAAGAAGGAAAAAGAAGCAAAGAAGAAGCAAAAGGTTGTTGATACTAAGGAGATTAGGCTTTCTTCAACAATTGATACGCACGATTTTGAATTTAAGGCCAAAAATGCTAGAAAATTTTTAGAAGACGGTGATAAGGTTAAGGCAACTATTAAGTTCAAAGGTAGAGAGCTTAACAACACTAGTTTTGGTGCTAATGTTCTTAATAAGTTTGCAGAAACACTTTCTGATGTTGGTGTTGCTGAAAAAGCACCTAAACTTGAGGGAAGAAATATGATGCTTATCATTAATCCTAAGAATAGCTAATATATATAAATTAGGAAGGGGAGTTATTATTATGCCTAAAATGAAAACACACAGAGCAACAGCTAAAAGAGTAAAAATTACTGCTACAGGAAAAGTTAAAAGAAGTCAAACAAACAAAAGACATTTATTAAATTCTAATGCTAAAACATCTAAGAGAAAGGCTAGATTAAGAAAAGCAACTCTAGTTGATAAGACAATGGCAGCTAACGTTAAAAGAATGCTACCATATGCATAAATGAAAGAGTAGAAAGGAGTATATAGATCATGGCAAGAGTTAAAACTGGAAGAATTACAAAGAAAAAACATAAAAAAGTTCTTAAAATGGCAAAAGGATACTTTGGAGCAAAAAGCATTAGATTTAGAATGGCTAACCAAGCTGTTATGAAATCTTTAATGTATGCTTATGTTGGTAGAAAGAACAAAAAGAGAGATTTTAGAAGTTTATGGATTGCAAGAATTAATGCAGGAGCAAGAGCAAATGGAGTTAATTATTCAACACTTATCAGTGGTATGAAGAAGAACAACATCACTCTTAATAGAAAAATGCTTGCTGAAATGGCTGTTTCTGATCCTGACGGATTTGCTGAAGTTGTAAAAGCAGCAACAAAGTAAATAAATGAATAAACAATAAAAACCTAAAAATCATTGATTTTTAGGTTTTTTACATATTTATTACATTACTTAGTGATTTGTTGATTTTATTGAATAAAATCTATAAACTAGTAATGGGTAAGATTGTATCATTTTAGCTTGGGGAGGTTTAACTAATGAAAAAAATAAGTAGAATGCTTATTATATCTCTAGTTATTTGTTCTATATTAATAGGTTCAAGCGCATTTGCAGGTGAAAGATATGTCCACACTAAGTCATTTACTTTTAGGAATGATAGTACTAGAGCATTAAATGGCGCATCTGCTGAAATATATATTGGAAAAAAGAATGTTGTAGAGTATCAAAAGGATATAAGTATTAATATATCTCCAGCTCCTAAGGACATTAAAGAAGATGAGTTCGGCAACATGTATGCTATCTATGATTTTTCAGAATATAAACCTGGTAGAACTATAGATATAAAAGTAGATAGGATTTTTGAGTCTATGGACTATAGTGGAGAAGCTATACCTGTTAGAACAGAATCTACTGTAACAAGACAAAATGAACTTTATACCAGACCTCAAGATAAAATTGAAAGTGATGATGCTAGTATTTTAGCTAAGGCAAAAGAAATAACTTATGGGTATTCATCAGATTATAAGCGTGCAAGAGCTATTTTTGAATACATTAATACTAACATATCTTATGATAAATCAAATGCATATGCTAATAAGGGAGCATTATCTGCATTAGAGAATAAAAAAGGTGTTTGCGAAGAATTTGCAACATTATACGCTGCACTTTGTAGATCAATAGAAATTCCTTGCAAGGTTATTGAAGGATATAGAATTCAAAAAGAAGTAGACAAGCCATCAGAGACAATATTAGATGATAAGGGCAAATATATTACTACCGAGACGACATATAAATATTCAATAATTCCACATGTATGGAATGAGGTTTATTTTGATGATTATGGTTGGGTGCCAGTAGATACATGTGATATATATGTTACTCCATCAGGAACTCATGTATCGACTTTTGATACGTTCTGTAATATTAAATCAAAAGAGTATATCGCTGTTGGTATGTATTCAAAACGTTCTTCAGAAATAGCAGTGTTTACCGAGAAATTTACATTGGTTAGTTCGGAAGAAACATATGATAGACTTGATAATATAGAAGTTGAAGAAGAACACAGTTTCTCAGATTTGAACGGATACAAATGGGCAGAAGATGCGATAAATGCATTATATAAAATGCAAGTAATCAAAGGGTATTCTGATGCAGAATTTGGACCAGGAGGTAATATTTCAAGAATTGAATTTATTGCCATGTATTCAAGACTTCTTAGAAATCTAAAATACACACCTTCTAGTTATGGTAGGGTGTACTACTATTTAGACTATAATACTTCTCATTATTCTAAGACAGATTATGATTATTTTATGAGATTGTTAGAAGATGCATCTCCGTTTGATAAAATGTCTAGCGGATATGGGGCTATGAATAGTATTTTTGGAAGTTCATTAAATATGAACAAGCCAATTACTCGTGGTGAAGTTGTTGCACTTATGGGATTTTTCTTAAAAACAGGAAAGACTCCAGTTATCCAATTTACTGATCTTGCAGGATATCCATTTGCATCTCAAGTTACACTTGCAACATCAAATGGATTAATTAAAGGTTATGAGGATGGTTCATTTAAGCCAAATAATCCTATAACTAGAGCGGAAATGGCTGTTATTTTGGACAGATATGTTGGCGAAAGAGATTACACAATTTAGGTTTATATTATGGAGTTTCTGATAATAATATGGTATTGGAAACTCCTTTTTATTCAAAAGAACTGAAAGCATACATAAGATGAGTGAAAGCGGTGAAGCTATAATGTATAAGATGGTGGCCATAGATATAGATGGAACCTTGCTTAATTCAAAAAATGAACTTACTGAAAGAACTATGGAAGTCTTAAAAGAAGCATCAAAAAGAGATGTTTATATCGTGCTAACATCTGGAAGAATTTCTGAAAACGTTCTTAGATTTTGCAATGAAATAGGTGCTGACAAATTTTTGATATCTGAAAATGGAGCTTCAATTATAGATTTAAAGACAAATGAAATTATTTATACAAACTACATTTCAAAAGAACTAACAAACAAAGTTTTAGATATTTGCGACGAAAATAGCATATATTATATGGTTTATTCTCAAAGAGAATTAATTGTAAAAAGTTTAAAATATATGGCACTTTTCTTTTATAAGCAGAATTATAACCCTAATGCGAGAATAAAGCAGGTTGTTGCTGGAAGAGATTATATAGACAACACAACTTCAGAAATAACAAAACTAATGATATGTGATGAAGATAGATCAGTATATAGGGGAATAGTAAAAAAATTAAAGGAAATTGATGGCATAGATGTTATTCCTGTGCCTCACATTTCAGAGAAAAAAATAATGCTTGATGGAGAAGAGAAGACAATTAAATATAGTTATGCAGATATAGCTGCAAAAGATTGCAATAAATGGAGTGCAGTAAAATATTTGGCTGAAAGACTTGGAATAAAAAAAAGTGAAATAATTGCAATTGGAGACAACATCAATGATATGCACATGATATATAATGCTGGTCTCGGAGTATGTATGGATAATGGTTCACCACATGTTAAGGCAATAGCAGATGTCGTTGCACCTTCTAACGATAAAGATGGAGTTGCTCAAATAGTTGAAAAGTATGTTCTTAGATGGAGATTGATACTTAGAAAATAAAAACTACCCTAGATTATTTCTAGGGTAGTTTTAATATGGTAAACTAGCAAAACTTGTTGAACTTAAGTCATTACTATCTATGTATTCATTTTCAACCATGTAAGTTTGAACTATATTAGGTGACACGCCAGTATTACTTGAGACAGAGCTAATTGAACCAAAGTTATTTGTTGTATTATCTTCGAAGTAACCTTTTAAAATCGTTTTGTTGTAGTTAAGTGCATTTGCACATGCAGTACAATAGTCGCCTGTAGAATTTATAAATGCTCCGCAATTTTTGCATTTTTTTAATTCCATAATAATCGCCTCCAAACTTCCACTTAAATTCTATCAATAATATTATTCAAATGCAATTATAGTGATAAAATTTAATAAAGAATTAACAATATATTATTTTATTAAACCTTGTTTTGAATTATAATGTTTCTAGTTTATTGTAGGAAGAGGGTGATTTTTTGATTGCAGAAATTATAGTAAACTCATCAGTTAATGAATTAAATAGAACGTTTGACTATGAAGTGCCTGAAGAGTACACAATAGGAGAAAACATAGATATAGGCTATAGAGTTTTGGTTTCTTTTGCAAACAGAAAATCATTTGATATAGGTTACATAATTGGATTCAAGGAGCGTTCGGATTTCAAGTGCAAAAAAATATCCAAAGTGTGTGATAGAGCATTTGATAATGAAAAATTTATGCTTGCAAAACGTATGGCTAGAAGATATTTTTGCAATTTGTCAGATATCCTAAAACTTCTTGTTCCACCAGGAACAGTTAATAATGTTGATAAGATAAAGCCTAAAAAAGAAAGATGTATAAGACTTACACAAAACTTTAAAGACAATGAATCGAACTTTAAAATTAAAACTGAAAAACAAAAAAAGGTTGTAGATTTCTTAAAAGATAATGTTGAAATGCCAGTCTTTATTCTAGTTGATGTAACGGGAACAACGATGGCTGTTATTAAATCACTAGAAGAAAAGGGAGTATGTGAAAGTTTTTATGTTCAAGTTTCTAGAAATCCATTTGTAAATAAGAACATAAAAAAATCTTTTCCACTTCCGTTAACAGATGAGCAGAAAGAAGTTATTAGCAAAGTTGAACTTGATAAAACTCAAACTTATCTTATTCATGGAGTAACAGGCAGTGGTAAAACAGAAGTATATTTGCAAATTATAGATAAAGTTTTAAATGAAGGTAAAAACGCGATAGTATTAGTACCAGAGATTTCACTAACGCCTCAGATAACAGATAGATTTTTAAGCAGATTTGGTAGAGTGGTAGCAATCTTGCACAGTAAATTATCAGGTGGTGAAAGATATGATGAGTGGCATAGAATAATGAATCATGAAGCAAGAATAGTAATTGGAGCAAGATCAGCGCTTTTTGCGCCTATTGAAAATGTTGGTGTGATAATAATTGACGAAGAACATGATAGTTCTTATAAGTCAGAAACAACTCCAAAATATGATGCAAGGGAAGTAGCAAATGAATTTTCAAAAATTTATAATTGTCCGCTAATTCTTGGTAGTGCTACACCAGATATTAGAACGTATTATAAAGCAGTTACAGAAAAATCAATCATATTACTAGAATTAAAGAATCGTATTTCATCTTTTGGAATGCCAACGGTAAATATTGTTGATATGAGAAATGAACTAGCAAATGGAAATAAATCTGTTTTTAGTGAATCACTATTTAAAGCAATCCAAAATAATGTGGCTAGGAAAGAACAAACAATGCTCTTCTTAAATAGAAGAGGATATTCAACTTTTATAATGTGTCGTGACTGTGGGTATGTTGTAAAGTGTGATAAATGTGATGTTGCAATGACATACCATATTACAAAGAATCTTCTCTTGTGTCATTATTGTGGTGCAGAGAAGAAAAATGTTTCAATTTGTCCAAGCTGTAAAAGCAACAACATTAGATATTTTGGTACGGGTACTCAAAAAATAGAATTGCAAATCAATAAAACTTTCCCTAATGCTAGTGTAATAAGAATGGATGTTGATACAACGCAGACTAAAAACGCCCATGAAACAATTCTTCAAAAGTTTAAAGACGAGAAAATAGATATTTTGTTAGGGACACAGATGATTACGAAGGGACATGACTTCGAAAATGTTACACTTGTAGGAGTTTTGGCGGCTGATAGCTCATTAAATATTGGTGACTATAGAGCTCAAGAAAGAACTTTTCAGCTTCTTACACAAGTGTGTGGTAGAAGTGGAAGAGGTGAAAAGCTAGGGAAGGCCATTATTCAGACTTATATGCCTGATGAGTTTAGCATACAATGCGCAAAAGATGGGGACTATATAAAGTTCTATAATGAAGAAATAAAAGTTAGAGAAAAGTTGAATTACCCGCCGTTTTGCGATATAATAATAGCAGTTATTTCGGGTGGAGACGAAGCTGAGGTCTCAAAGGATGCAAAGTTGTTATTCGATATTATGAATGCTGATTTTGAAACATTTAAGCCAATGCCGGCTCCAATTTCGAAGATAAATGATAACTTTAGATGGAGAATTTTAGTTAAAGCTAAAGTAACAGATGATGTTATAGACAAATTGAATTATTGTTTAGAAAACTTTTCTAATATGAAAAGCAATGATACCAAAATTAGCTTTGACATAAATTCAAATAACATGGTGTAAGGAAGTGATTAGGTGGCTGTAAGAAAAATAAGAGAGATAGGAGATGAACTTCTTAGGAAGAAGTCTCGACCGTTTGATAGTGTCGACGAAAAAGCAAAACAGATTTTAGAAGATTTATATGATACTTTAAAAGCAACACAAGACGGAGTTGGACTTGCAGCGCCACAAGTTGGCATTCTCAGAAGAGCAATTGTTGTTGATTTAAGTATGGAAGAGGAAAATCCTCAAGGCCCATTTTTCTTGATTAATCCTGTTATTGTTAAGCAGAGTGGTGAACAAGTTTGTAGAGAAGGATGCTTAAGTATTCCTGGAAAATTGGGCGATGTTACTAGACCAGAAAAGGTTACAGTTGAAGCTTTAGACAAAAATGGCAAGAAAATTAGGATTAAGGCAGAGGGGCTTCTAGCTGTTGTTTTAAGCCACGAGATAGATCATTTGGATGGTATTTTGTTTGTGGATAAAGCGACAGAATTATTTGATCAAGAGGAGGAACAGAGTTAGGTGAATATAGTATTTATGCGGTACACCAGATTTTGCTCTTGAAACACTTAAAGCGATATATAATTCTGGTCATAATATATTGGCTGTTGTTTCACAGCCAGATAAACCGGTTGGAAGAGGTATGAAAATGGTTCCTACTCCAACAAAAGCATTTGCAGTTGAAAATAACATAAAAGTATTACAACCAGCTAAGATTAGAAAAAATGAAGAATTCTTTTCTGAATTAAGAAATCTTAAGCCAGATATAATTGTTGTTGTTGCTTATGGAAAAATACTACCAGAAGAAATCCTTACGATTCCTAAATATGGATGTATGAATGTGCATGCTTCTTTACTTCCTAAATTTAGAGGAGCAGCTCCAATTCAATGGTCGATTATAAATGGTGAAAAAGTTACTGGTATTACTACTATGAAAATGGATGCTGGGATGGATACAGGTGATATATATCTTAAAGAAGAAGTTGCAATTGACCCAGATGACACATATGGAACTTTATATGATAAATTAAAAAGAGCTGGTGGAAGTTTAGCAGTAAAAACACTTGATTTAATTTTGGATGACACTATAAAACCAAAAAAACAAGAAGGCGAGTTCACTATTGCTCCTATGATTTTCAAGGAACAATGCAAAATTGATTATATGAAATCAGCGTATGCTATTTGCAACTTAGTTAGAGGTGTAAATCCAATACCAGGAGCTTGGACAGAATTTGAAGACAAAGTTTTAAAAATCTGGAAAGCTACTGAGGTTGATGAAAAAGATTTTGATGAAGCAAGTTTGAATGAACATCCAGGAACTGTTATAGTTTCTGATGAGAAAATTGGACTTTTTGTTAATACTGCAAGCGGAGTTTTAAGTATATTAGAAATACAAGCACCAAATGGAAAGAGAATGAATATAAGTGACTTTTTAAGAGGCAATAAAATTCCAATAGGAACAATATTAAAATAATTTTTAAAGGAGGGTCTTTAAAATGAAAGAAGAAAAAGAAGTAAGTGAAACTCAGGAAGCAGCTAAGGTTGAGGAAGAGGTTAATGAAGTTGTTGAAGAAATGAAAGAAGAAGTAATTTCGGCTGATGATGAGTCGGTTACAATCAATAGTGACGACAAAAGTATCAACATTTCTGAAGACGTTATTGCTTCAATAGCAGGACTTGCTGCACAAGAGGTTAATGGTGTTGCATCTATGAGTGCCAGTGGAATTGGAGAAGTACTTGGAAGAAAGCCAAAGGGAGTAAAGGTTCAATCTGGTGATAAGGATGTTGTTATCGATATAACTCTTACAACAGAGTATGGAACAAGAATTCCGGATGTATGTTGGGAAGTTCAAAATCGTGTTAAAACAAGAGTAGAGACTATGACAGGATTAAGTGTTGCATCGGTTAATGTTCACGTTCAAGGAATTAGTATTCCAAAGAAAAGACAAGACATCGCTATAGAAGAAAAGACATCAAAAGAAGACAAAGAGGATTAATAGCTAATATAATTAAAACTCTATATGTGGGGAGATGTTATTTATGAGACTATTAGACAGATTTATTTCGTTTATTTTTTCGTTATTATTTTTAGCATTAGCAATAGTTTTAATATTATTAGGCACAGGAGTTATAGACCCTTTAATGTGTCAAGAAATACTATCTAAATATGTATTTGATAGAGAAATGCTAAGTTCAGGCATGTTTAATCCAATCACTATTGTAGGAATTGTATTACTAATATGTTCTTTAAAGACAACTATTTTCTTATCATTATTTAGAATTAACGATAGAAAACCAATAGTTGTAAAACATAAAAATGGTGAAGTACAAATTGCCCAGGATACAATAATAAATACAGCTAAGACAGCTACACTTGCTTTTGATAATGTCAGAGACGTTCAAGCTAAAATGGTTAAGAAAAGATCTGGAATTATTATTTATGAAGTTATCCAAGTATATGTTAATTCAAATATTAATGAACTTACGGAATCTATTCAATTTAGTGTTAAAGAGGTTATTAAAGCAACAGTTGGAGTTAATGTTCAAGACGTTAATATTCGAGTTAGGAATGTATATTCAGGAAAGAAACCTGAACCGGAAAAGGTTGAAGAAGAAAAGAAAGAAGTTATTTCAGAGACTTCTTTAGAAAAGAAAGAGGTAGAAGCTAACAATACTTCTACAGTAGAACCAGAGGAAGCTCATAATCAAAATGCTAGTGAAGAAGTTAATAAAGAGAGTGAACAAACTGAAGAGAACAATACTTCAAACCCTGAAGAATAGTTCTATGATTTATCGAGATATATTTTAGTTTTGAGGAGGTATAATATGACCTTTAAAGAATTTTTAGATAAGTATTTGGGAATAATAATTGGTATATTAGTGGCAATAATTATAATTGTTGCTGGTGCCGTTTATCTTTGCGAATGCATAGTGCTTATTTTTGCACTAGGCTGGTTTGGCAGATATGTACAAAAAAACAAAGATTCAGTTAAAGAAAAATTAAAAGGCTGGATAGATAAATTTTAGAAAGGTTACTAATTATGAGTAGAACAGTTGCTAGAGAAAGTGCATTTAAAATAGTTTTTGAAACTGCTTTTCAAGCCGAAACACCAGATGAACTATATGAGAGATTTTTTGAACTTCAGGATGAAAAGTTAGATGTTACAGAAGATGACCAAAAATATATTAAAGATATTATAAATGGTATTAATGAGAATCTAACCACTATTGATGAAAAGATAAAGTCTCACTTGAAGGATTGGAGCTTTGAAAGGATTAGCAAAGTTGATCTTGCAATATTAAGAATTTCAACTTTTGAGATTCTTTATAGAGATGATATACCAGTGAAAGTTTCAGTTAATGAGGCAGTTGAACTAGCTAAGCAGTACTCTGATGAAGCATCTTCTTCATTCATAAATGGTATTCTTGCAGAAATAATAAAAGAGAAGTAATTGTTAGGAGAATAATATTGGATCAATTATCATTTAATTTAGAAAATGATTCTCTTAAACCAAAGCCTATTTCAGTTAAAGAACTAAATTTATATATAAAAGATTTACTTGATGGGGATGGATTCCTTAATAATGTATATGTTAAGGGTGAAATCTCCAATTTTAAAAGACATTATACAGGGCACTTGTATTTTACCCTTAAAGATGAAGACTCTCTTATAAAATGTGTAATGTTTAAATCATACACTTCAAAGCTGGATTTTGAACCAGAAGATGGCATGCAAGTTTTACTTTTAGGAACTTGTGGTGTATATGAGAGAGATGGAGTATATCAAATATATGTAAAAGCAATTGAGCAAGATGGATTAGGAAATTTGTATAGAGAGTTTGAAAAGTTAAAAGCTACTTTAGAAGAAAAGGGATTATTTGATGAATCACATAAAAGAGAAATACCTATGCTTCCAACGTCAATTGGCGTTGTGACATCGAGTACAGGCTCTGTCATCAAAGATATTATAAATGTTACGACAAGAAGATTTCCAAAAGTGAACATCAAGTTGTTTCCTGCTCAGGTTCAAGGAGCGGGGGCAGCTGATACAATCTGCAATGGCATAAGTTATTTTAATGAAACTAAAAATGTTGATGTTATAATTATTGCAAGAGGTGGGGGATCGCTAGAGGATTTATGGCCATTTAACGAAGAAAAGACTGCATGGGCAATTTATAATTCTGCTATTCCTGTAATATCAGCTGTTGGTCATGAAACAGATTTTACGATTGCTGATTTTGTGGCAGATTTGAGAGCACCAACACCTTCGGCTGCTGGAGAATTAGCTGTTCCTCAATATGATGAAGTTGTTTGGAAAATAGATAATCTAAAATATAGATTGAAAAATTCCCTATCTAAAAAAACTTCTAATTTGAGAGTCAAATTAGATAGCATTAATTCTTCGAGAGTTTTTAAGAATCCAATAAGCATGTTAGAATCTAAGATATTGAGACTTGAAAACTTAAATAAGCAAATTGAGAATACGACTAGTATTACTATAAAAAATAAAAAGATAAAACTAGTTGAGAAGATGACAGCGCTTGATGGTTTAAGCCCACTTAAAACTTTATCTAGAGGATATAGCATGGTTTTAGACTCAAAAGATAATATTGTTAAATCATCAAAAGCGCTTAACAAGGGAGATAAAATTAAGATTAATATGCATGATGGAAATGTGGAGGCAAGTGTTTTATGAAAAAAGGAGAAAACCTAAGTTTTGAAGAATCTATGGAAGGTTTAGAAGACATAGTAAACGAGCTTGAGAAGGGTGAACTTTCACTAGATGATATGATGAAAAAGTTTAAGAAGGGTATGGAGCTTTCTAAGCATTGCAGTACTCTTTTAGAAGAAGCCGAGAAAAGTATAACGATACTATTAAAAGATGCTGATGGAGAAATGAAAGAAGAGGAGTTTAAAGTATAATTCGGAGGTAACTATATGAAGGACTTTTTTACAAATAAATGGCTTTGGATTCCTATTGCGACGTGGTTTATTATTCAGCTTTTTAAGCTAATACGAGAATGCTTAAAAAACAAAAAAATAGATTTTAAGAGAATATTAGGAGCAGGAGGAATGCCAAGTGCTCACACGGCATGTATTTCATCATTAGCTACTTCCATAGGAATTTCCGAAGGGTTTGGAACTCCGATTTTTGCTTTAGCAGCAGTATTTTGTTTTATAGTAATGTACGATGCTGCTGGAGTTAGAAGAGCTGCTGGCAAACAGGCACGAGTTCTTAACAAAATAATTGAAAATGATGGAAAAGAGATAAATGTGCAAGAAAAGCTAGTTGAGTTTTTAGGTCACTCACCTATAGAAGTACTAGTTGGCCTGATAGTAGGAGTGCTATTTGGCATATTATTCTCGCATATTTGGGGACTATAGAGAGCAATTTTGGAGCAGATGGTTTTCGGGGACACGACGGTCAGACCTGGTGAGCAGGTCTGACCGTCGTGTCCCCGAAAACCATCTACCCCCAAAAGTTCCCTGTTTTTTGTTGACAAAGGGTATTTTTTATATTAAAATATACTCCGCATGGGATAAGGTAGGCTAACCCGGAAGGCTTACTCCAATGCGATAATATGGTTAATTAATATTCGAATGGAGGTAAAAGTATTACCATGAATAATACTACATATAGCCCAAAGGCTAGCGAAATTGAAAGAAAATGGTATGTAATTGATGCTGATGGCAAAGTTGTTGGTCGTCTAGCTCAAGAAGTTGCCAAATTATTAAAAGGAAAACATAAACCTACATATTCAACACATATGGATATGGGAGATTTTGTTATAGTTATTAATACAGATAAAATGGTTCTTACAGGAAAGAAAGCAACTGATAAGCTTTATACAAGCTTTACAGGATACATTGGTAACATGAAATACACAATGGCTAAAGACATGAAATCAGAAGACATTTTGATGCATGCAGTTAAAGGAATGCTTCCAAAGAACAGCTTAGGCAGACAAATGCTTAAAAAATTAAGAGTATACGCTGGAAACGAGCATGAAAACCAAGCTCAAAAGCCAGAAGTATATGAGTTTTAAGGAGGAAATATAGATGGCTAAGAAAGAATCAAATGTTTTCTATGGAACAGGAAGAAGAAAGAATGCTGTTGCTAGAGTAAGAATATTACCAGGAAAAGGTAACATAGAGATTAATAAAGTTCCACTTGATGAATATATGCCAACAGATGTTGCAAAAATCATCGTTAAACAACCACTTGTTGTTACAGGAACAGAAGGAAAATATGATTTAATCGTTAAAGTTGTAGGCGGAGGTTTTTCAGGACAAGCTGGAGCTATTCGTCATGGCTTATCTAGAGCTTTAGTTAAGATGAATCCAGAATTTAAATCAAGCTTAAAAGCTGCTGGATTTATGACAAGAGATCCTCGTATGAAGGAAAGAAAGAAACCAGGACTTAAGAAAGCTCGTAAAGCACCACAATTTAGTAAGAGATAATATTTTAAATATAAAAAGAATTCTCAAGCATTGCTTGAGAATTCTTTTTTGGTTTTACTCGAGATGCATAGCTCTCCGGAATACGTGAATCAAATGTTCAGGCTCAGGCTTTTCATCTAAACACGCTGCCACGAACATGTCTCGGATAGAGTACCCAACGACTTTTCCATTTTTCTTAGGCCTTGAAAGGAGCTTGGTAAAGACCGAAATATCAATATTCAACTCATGCTCATCCGAAAAAACTTTCAAGAATCCAAGAATTGCTCTTGTATTGCCATCACGGAAAGGGTGAATCTTCCAGATTCTAGCCATTTGTGTTGCAAGTTCTACAGCGATTTCATCGAAAGAGAGCTCTGACCACCGAATTGAATTGAGGCAATTGATTTCTCTTTTGAGCTCAAACTCAATTTCAGTAGGCTTTGAATAATTGATACTTAAGCCAGGAATGAAGTAGTCTTCCGCCTTGAAGAGGGTAATAATACGGAACTTTCCTGCCCAATCAAACAACTCATCAAAAATGTATTTATGAATTGCCAAAAGAAGGGAAGAATCAAGCCGCCGGGAATGCACAAACTGTGTTGAAATGACTTTATCTTTTAACCGCTTATATTCCTCTTGCCGAAGTTCCTCATAGTCCATGATACTAAGCTTGTTCTTGAGGGTTCCATTGGGATACACGTAAGGATCGAAGCACTCCGAATTGCCAACGTCGTAAGTGTAGCGAGTGCCGCCGCCACTTTTCCCTTTGACTGCGTACCTGTAGTTAGCCATAGGTACACCTCCTTAAAATTTTAGTCCACAAGAATTTTACCACGTTAACATAAATTGGTCAACTAAGATTCAATTTTTTTGCTTGTGAAAGGAGAAATAGCTCCATTTTTTTGGGGAATAGATGGCTTACTATAAAATTATCCCTCTTGTAGCAAACGTATTTTCGTGATAAAATAACTGTTTGAATATCCTATAAGGAGAGAAAAAATGAACGAATATATTGAGATTAAAGGCGCAAAAGTAAATAACCTTAAAAACATAGATTTAAAAATTCCTAGAGATAAGCTTGTTGTTGTTACGGGACTATCAGGTTCTGGAAAGTCAAGCCTAGCTTTTGACACGATTTATGCTGAAGGACAGAGAAGATATGTTGAAAGCTTAAGTGCATATGCTAGACAGTTTTTAGGGATAATGGAAAAACCAGATGTTGAATATATTAATGGTCTTTCTCCTGCAATTTCTATTGCACAAAAAACCACATCAAAAAATCCTCGTTCAACAGTAGGTACCGTTACCGAAATCTATGATTACTTAAGATTAATGTATGCTAGAGTAGGTGTACCACATTGCCCTAATTGTGGAAGAGAAATAAAACAACAATCAATAGACCAAATTGTAGATAGCGTTTTATCGCTTGGTAATGGAACTAGAATACAAATATTAGCTCCAGTTATAAGAGGTAAAAAAGGCGAATATACTAAACTTTTAGAAGATGCTAAAAAAGATGGTTTTGTCAGAGCTAGAGTTGATGGAACAATTTATGAACTTGGTGAAGACGAGATTGTTTTAGACAAAAAGAAAAAGCATAATATTGAAATTGTTGTTGATAGACTTGTAATTAAGGACGATATAAAGAACAGACTAAACGATTCTTTGGAAACAGCATTAAAATATGCTAATAAATTAGTATTAATAGATGTTTTATTTAATACCGATGATGAAGGTAATTATATTATTCCGGAAGTGCTTAAAGGAAGAGACTTTGAATATGGTACAAATATTGCAAATCTAAGCATTGATTCGGGTAAAAAGGCTAAAAAAATTGACTTAAGTCACATGGAAGTTTTGTTTTCACAAAACTATGCTTGCCCTGATTGTGGAATATCTATTGATGAATTAACACCTAGAATGTTTTCATTTAATAACCCATTTGGTGCATGCCCAGTATGTAGTGGTATTGGAAATCTTATGAAAATGGACCCAGATAGAGTTATCCCAGATAAAAGCGTTTCTCTTTTAGACGGAGCAATTCATGGCATGGGTTGGAGTAGAGATAAAGACGGCTCAATGGGGTTAATGTATCTTAACTCTCTTGCAAAACATTATGGTGTTGATATAGAAGTTCCATACGAAGATTTGCCAGAGGATTTTAAAGACAAGATTTTATATGGAACTGGAGACGAAAAAATACATTTTGTTTATGAAAGTTCTTCAGGAAAAAGAACTTTTGATGCTCCGTTCGAAGGAGTAATTAATACTTTGGAGAGAAGATATAGAGAAACATCTTCAAATGGTATGAGAGAGTTCTATGAGTACTATATGTCTTCGTCTGACTGCCCTGAATGTAATGGTGCTAGACTTTCTAAAGAAGCTCTTGCCGTTACAATAAACGATAAAAATATTTTTGAACTAACTAATATGTCTATAACAAAATTATTAGACTTTGTTAATAGTGTTAAATTATCTGAGAAAGATGAAATAATTTGTAAGCAAATATTTAAAGAACTAAAAGCAAGACTTGGATTTTTAAAAGACGTAGGACTTGAATATTTAACACTTTCAAGAAACGCTGGAACCCTTTCAGGAGGCGAAGCTCAAAGAATTAGGCTTGCTACTCAAATTGGTTCTGGTCTTATGGGAGTTTTATATATTCTAGATGAACCAAGTATTGGACTTCATCAAAGAGATAATGAAAAACTTCTTGCATCACTAAAGAAGTTAAGAGATTTAGGAAACACACTAATCGTTGTTGAACATGATGAAGATACTATGTACGCAGCTGACCATATTATAGATATTGGCCCTGGTGCAGGTATTCATGGTGGATATGTTATAGCAGAAGGTACAGCAGAGGAAATTAAAAAGATTCCAGAATCTATTACAGGACAGTATTTAAGTGGAAAGCTTAAAATTGAAGTCCCTAAAAACAGAAGAAAAGGAAATGGTAAATACTTAGAGGTAATTGGAGCAGCACAAAATAATCTTAAAGATATTGATGTTAATATTCCTTTAGGGTTATTAACTGTAGTTACTGGTGTTTCAGGTTCTGGAAAATCTAGCTTAATTAATGAAGTTTTATGTAAGTATTTAGCACAAAAATTAAACAAGTCGTCAGATAGACCAGGTAAAGTAAAAAAGATAAAAGGAATTGAAAACTTAGATAAAGTTATAGATATTGACCAATCACCAATAGGTAGAACACCACGTTCTAATCCTGCAACATATACTGGCGTATTTGACTTAATAAGAGATTTGTTTGTTGAAACTCAAGATGCAAAAATGAGGGGATATAGTAAGGGTAGATTTAGTTTTAATGTCCCTGGTGGAAGATGTGAAACTTGCCAAGGTGATGGAATCATTAAAATTGAAATGCACTTTTTATCAGATGTTTATGTACCTTGTGATGTTTGTAAAGGAAAAAGATATAATAGAGAAACCCTAGAAGTTAAATATAAAGGAAAATCTATTGCAGACGTATTGGAAATGAGCGTTGAGGAAGCGCTAGAATTCTTCAAAAATGTTCCTAAGATTAAAAACAAACTTCAAACTTTATATGATGTTGGTCTTGGATACATTAAGCTTGGGCAAAGCTCAACTACTTTATCTGGTGGTGAAGCACAAAGAGTTAAACTTGCAACAGAATTATCTAAAAAATCTACTGGAAAGACAATGTATATTTTAGATGAACCAACAACAGGACTTCATATGGCCGATGTTCATAAACTTATAGAAATATTAAATAGGCTTGTTGAAGGTGGAAATAGCATGATTATTATCGAGCATAACCTGGATGTAATTAAGGTAGCTGATTATATAATCGATTTGGGACCAGAAGGTGGAGACAATGGTGGTACTGTTATTGCTGAAGGAACACCTGAAGAAGTAGCAAAATGTAAGGAATCATATACAGGTCAATTCTTAAAAAGATGCCTAAAATAACATTGAAGGAAGGATTTTTAAATAATGGAAAATAAAAAAGTGCTGCTTGGTATGAGTGGCGGAGTAGATAGTAGTGTTGCTGCAATCCTACTTAAAGAACAGGGATATGATGTTTTGCGGTACAACGTTATCTTTATGCCCTAATAGTAGTTGCTGTAATGTTGACACTTATATTGAAGCAAAAAAAATCTGTAAAACACTTGGATTTGAACATTTTATTATTGAATCAGAAAATGAATTTCAAAAAAGAGTTATAGATTACTTTATTGAATCATATAAAAATTGTAAGACTCCTAATCCATGTGTTGAATGTAACAAATACTTAAAGTTTGGACTTATGTGGGAAAAGGCAAAGTCACTTGGATGTAATTATATTTCTACGGGACACTATGCTAAAACTGAATATAGTGATAAATATGGAAGATACGTTTTGAGAAAAAGTAGTAATACCAAAAAAGACCAGACATATTTTCTATATGTTATTCCTAAGGAATTAGTAGAACATATGCTTCTTCCATTGGGTGATTTTATGGATAAAGAAGAGGTTAGAGAAGTTGCTAGAAAATATAACTTTAGTGTTGCTTCAAGGCCAGATAGTGAAGATGTTTGCTTTATTCCGGATAATGACTATAAAGGGTACTTGGAAAGACAAGCTGGCTTTATCCCTAAAGAAGGAAACATTGTAAATAAAAAAGGTGAAATCTTAGGAAAACACGAAGGACTATATAAATACACAATTGGACAAAGAAAAGGTATGGGAATTAGTTATAGTGAACCACTATTTGTTATAGGATTTGATATAGTTAAAAACGAATTAATTGTTGGAACTAGAGATGAACTAGTAAAGAAAGAATTCATTGTTAAAAATATAAACCTTCTTTTATTTGACAAAATAGATGGAAAACTAGATTGCTCAGTAAAAGTTAGATATACGCCGAAAGATACACCTTGTACAATAGAGCAAATTGATGATGACACAATTAAAGTAGCTATGAAAGAATTTGATACTTCTATTACTCCAGGCCAATCAGCTGTCTTCTATTTGGAAGATATCGTAGTTGGTGGGGGAATAATTCAATAATTGTTGAGTATTTATAAATTAATAGTATATAATTATTATTGAAAATAGATAAAAATCTTTTTAAAGGTGATGTTTTTATGTTAAAAGATGGAAGAATACTAATTGGTAAAAGTGGAGAAAAGGAACTTTGTATTTTGCCTCAAATGGCAAACAGGCATGGTCTAATTACTGGTGCCACTGGCAGTGGTAAAACAATTACTCTTAAAGTTATGGCAGAAAGCTTTTCGGAGATGGGAGTACCAGTATTCCTTTCAGACATTAAAGGAGATTTGGCTGGAACATGTATTCCAGGAACTGCATCTGAAAAATTAAATGAAAGATTAAAAAAGATTGGAGTTGAAGATTTTAAATATAAAGGCTTTCCAGTAATCTTTTGGGATGTTTTTGGAAAAGATGGACATCCTGTTAGAGCAGCAATTCAAGATATAGATCCAGTAATTCTATCTAGAATGCTTGGTCTTTCTGAGGTTCAAGAAGGAGTTTTAGCCCTTGCTCTTAGAATCGCAAAAGATAAGGGAATGTCTGTAATAGATTTAAAAGATTTACGAACGCTTTTGAACTATGTTGGCGAAAAAAGACAAGAATATACAATTAGCTATGGAAATATGTCAGCACAAAGTATTGGAAGCATTCAAAGAAGTGTTATTCAACTTGAAGACCAAGGTGGAAATAAATTCTTTGGTGAGCCTGCTTTAGATATTAACGACTTTTTGCAAGTTGATAGATTAACTGGCAATGGAAATATCAATATTCTACATGCGGTAGAGTTATTTAAGCAACCAAACCTTTATGCAACATTTATGTTATGGCTTTTATCAACACTAAACAATACTCTTCCCGAAGTAGGAGATTTAGATAAACCAAAAGTAGTATTCTTCTTTGATGAGGCACACTTATTATTTAATGACTTGCCAGGATATATGCTTACAAAAATTACTCAAATTGTTAAGCTAATTCGTTCGAAGGGAATAGGATTATATTTTATTTCACAAACTCCAAATGATATCCCAAATGAGATACTTGCTCAGCTATCGAATAAAGTTCAACATACATTAAGAGCATATACCCCAGCAGACCAAAAAATAGTTAAAGCTGTTGCAAATTCTTTTAGAACAAACCCTGAATTTAATACAGAAGAAGCAATTTTAGGACTTGGAACAGGTGAAGCTCTTATTTCGTTTGCTAACGAAAAGGGTGAACCAAATGTTGTTGAAAAAGCAACAATTCTTCCTCCACAAAGTGATATGGGTGCAATTGATGGTGCTACAAGACTTATGTGCCTAGCAAGAAGCCCATTAAACGGCAAATATGAAGAAGCGGTAGACAGAGAATCAGCTTATGAAGTAATTAATGAAGAAGTTAAGGAAAAAGTCGAGCAAGAAAGAAAAGAAAATGAAGAAAAAGAGAGACTAAAGAAGGAAGCTGAAGAGAAGAAACAAGCAGAATTAGAGGAAAAAGAAAGAATCAAAAAAGAAAAAGAAGAGGCAAGAATAAAAGCTGCTAAGGAAAAAGAAGAAGAGAAAAAGAAGAAAGAGGAAGAAAAGAAGAGGAAAAACAATCCTGTTAATAAAGTAGGTAAAAAGATTGCTAATAAGGCAACAAATAAACTGCTTGATAAGGGACTAAATAAGTTATTTAAGAGCTTATTTAAATAAAAAAGGCAGTTAACAGCCTCGGCTGTTAACCTCTGAAGTGATAGATTAGATTCTAGAAAGTAAGCAAAAATAAAAAGGATACCTTTAGGTATCCTTTTTATTTTTGGCTCCCCCTGTAGGACTCGAACCTACGACCTATCGGTTAACAGCCGAGCGCTCTACCAACTGAGCTAAGGAGGAATATGTATTTTGACCATAATTAGTATATTCTTTTTTGTAATATAATGTCAATATCTTTTTAATGAGTTTTTGTTGATAATTCTTTAAGTTTGATGTAATATATTATCGTTAAGTATATTAGAATTTGGGGGGAACGATTTGAAAAAATTACTAGTTTATTTTATAGCTTTTATAATATCTTTTGGCGTTTTATTTACACCTAACTATTCTAAAAGTATTGCCGCTGAAACTAAGGTAGCATCTTCATCAAGTACAGAAAATGAAATTGATGAGCTTGATACTGGATTAGGAAATGCTTCAAAAGTTACTATTAATAAATTAAAAACAAAAGAGGAAAGAATAGCTTCATACACAGAAGCTCTAGGTGGAAATAAAACTTATGGTACAGTTTTGTATTGGCTAAATGTTGTTAGAGATTACAGCGTTCCAGTATTCTTTGTACTATTAGTTATTGCTTCGCTTAATTTCTTCATTATTGGAAATAAAAAGTTAGAGAAGCGAGAACAAGGCTTTAGTATGCTTGTTACTCTTATTATAGGTTTAATCGTATTTCAAGTTTTACCATTTTTATTCGCTATAATTGTAGCAGGAAGGTGATACACGTATGAAAGTTCTTTTTGCAATTGGTAATGCGGCGGTGTCTGAAGAAGTAAAAAAGCAGTATTATGAACTTTATGAAGAAAAGCTTGAAAGTAAAGATGTTTTTTATTTCAAAGCAATTTTGGAAGAAGTAAAAAGAGATAAGTCATATGATAGAATAGTTATTGCAGAACAACTTGAACCAATGCAGAATAATATAGTATCTACGAACGATCAAATCATTTTTAATAATATTGACAGCATTACAGACGAAATAGACAACTCGGTTATTATTTTTATTTGTTCAGATAATAGAACAAAAAGTGATTCTTTGATGAGTAGACTATACAATATTGGTATTTACAATATACTTATGGGCGATGAAAGGCAGCCAAGGCAGCTATGTAGCTTGTTAAGAGAACCAAGAAATAAAAGAGAAGCAAAAGAATATTTAAGAAGTAATCCGGCACTTGGTGAAGAATCTGTTGTTATTCCTGATGAGGGTGTTGATGAAAGAGAACTACTTAATATTCTTAATTATTTTGATAGATTAAGAACAAAAGAAGAATATCTTAACAGCTTTGCAGGTATTGTAGATCAATATAATGACGAAGATCTTATGGTTATTGTAGCCACACTTACAAAAAAACTGGAAAAAAGAGGGCCAGAAATATTTGAAGCTCTTAAGGAAGATCCTAGATTCTCTAAGTATTGTGGATGGGTTGATAAAGAAAATACAGAACCAGATTCTAAGGCTGGAATTTTGGGATTTTTGAAGGGTAAGAAAACCTTTAGTGGTGCTTCAAATAATCTAAAGAAAATGATAAAGAGTCATAGGAAAGATAGTGATATTAATCCTATTTCTGAAGACAATAAATCACAGGTAGATTCAAACAGCCTTTCAAGCGAGGGTGTTCGATTAGCGGAAATAGAAGAACAAGAAAGAGCTAATCAAGAAAGAGAAAGAGTACAAAATGACAATTTAATAGCTGAACAAGAAGCAGCAATAAAAGCCCAACAAGAGGCAATGATGAAAGCACAGCAAGAGGCTATGATGAAAGCTCAACAAGAAGAAATGATAAAAGCTCAGCAAGAAGCAATGATGAAAGCTCAGCAAGAAGCAATGCAAAATGCTCAGCAAGAAGCAATGCAAAATGCTCAGCAAGAAGCGATGCAAAAGGCTCAACAAGAAGCAATGCAAAAGGCTCAGCAAGAAGCAATGCAAAAGGCTAAGCAAGAAGCGATGCAAAAGGCTCAACAAGAAGCAATGCAAAAGGCTCAGCAAGAAGCTATGCAGAAGGCTCAGCAAGAAGCAATAAATAATCGAGAACAAGAGGAGTTGCAAAGCAAATTGAATAATGTCATATCACAATCTTCTCAACAAAATAATGGGTTCAGTTTTCAAAATAATGATGATTCTTTTGTTTTTGACACGAGCACGAATCAATCTGGTATGCAAGAGTTAACACAAGAAGAAATATTGAGAGCTCAGCAAGTTGAGAGTCTTAGAAAGCAGCAAGAACAAATTCAAAAAGAAAGAGAAGAACTTAGAGCTAGACAGCAAGAGTTAGAAGCAGGTGTTGGTGGTAGTATCTTTTCTACTAACTCGTCTCCTGCTGGTAATTTTGAAGAACCAATTAAGACAGAATCACAACCAAATACGCAGGGAGCGTCTGATTTTGATTCGTTACAAATTCAAAAGAATTATAAAAAGGTAGTTGCTTTTATTGGTACGAATAAAGTTGGAACGAGTTTTATCTCAAATTCAATTGGTACACTTTTAGCACAAAAAGGGGTTAAAGTTGCTATTCTTGATATGACGAAAACAAGAGGACTATATTGGTTTTATGGCGATGAAACACTTAAGAGAAGAGATATTGTTTCTTCATGTATGACAAATTTATCGAATGGAATCGCTTCTCCAATCCATGTTGGAAAAAATAAAGGACTTGCACTATATACTACTATACCAGGTGGAGATGAAGATAACAGAAAACAGTATAAGCATAGAAGTATAGTTGATACTGCAAAGAGAAGTTCAGATATTTTGATAATTGATTGCGATTTTACAACACCATATGAATACCTTGAACAAGCGCAAGAAATATATATAGTTGTTGACTTTGACTTGGTTAAAGTTCAAGAAACTGTTCAATTCTTGAAGGAACTTAAATCAAATCAGATTGACTGGTCTAAACTAAGAGTTGTTGTAAATAATGCTGTAAAGAGTAAGATCAATGCAAAGAAGATTATTAAGGGTGCATTAAAGTACTATAATGATCCAAACATGACATATACAGATGAATTTGAAGAAATCAAACAATATGTCGAATTTGAATTGGAACCATCTAATTTTGCAAATTATATAGATAGCATGGAAAATGGAAATCTAAATGTTGATAAATATTCTTTGCTTATGAAAAGATCACTTAATGACTTGGTTTCAATGATTTATGGTAATGCAACAAAGAAGAAGGGTTTATTTGGATAGAATAAAAGGAATTATAAGGAGGTATCTATTATGGGCTCTGAAAACACGATTTTCTTTAAAGTAGAAAAAGAAAAAAATGAAAACTTTAAACAAATTCTTAAGGAAGTATATGACGCGATGGCGAAATCTGATAAAGGATATGAGCCAATTAGCCAAATAGTAGGTTATATATTGTCTGGAGATCCTACGTATATAACTAGTGAGAAAAATGCAAGAAGTCTTATTCGACAAGTAGAAAGAGATGAACTTCTTGAAGAACTTGTTAAAGAGTATATAGGGGTTAATGAATGGAAAAAAGAATAATTGGGCTTGATTATGGCGAAGCACGTACGGGTGTTGCAGTATCCGATTTGCTTGGCATTACGGCTCAAGGAGTAACATCAATAAAGCATAAAAGTGACAAAGAGCTTTTAGATACTTTAGATAGATATATAGAAGAATACTCACCTAAAAAAATAGTGATTGGATATCCAATTAATATGAATGCTACGCTTGGCCCTAGAGCTAAAAAGACAGATAAGTTCATTGAAAAATTACAAGAACGATATGGATTAGCTATTGAAAAAATAGATGAACGACTTACAACAGTTAGCTCTCATAAGACAATGACTACTATGGGTACAAGTAAAGATAAGAAAAAGAACATTGTTGATATGATGTCAGCAGTTCTTATATTACAAATGTATTTAGATAAGAATAAAAATAAAAAGAAAGAGGTGTAAAGAGGATGGATGAGGAAAAAATGAATGGACAAGTTCCTGAAGATGGAGAGGAACTTAATAGCAGAGTAGTATTAACAGACCAAAATGGAAATGATACTGAATTTGAGTTTCTTGATATAGTTGAATGTGATTCAAAAGAGTATGTGATACTATTGCCTGTTGAAAACCTTGAAGATGGCGAAGTAGTTATTTTCAGAATTGAAGGTGAAGGTGACAACGAAACGTACATAGGAGTTGAAACAGAAGAAGAAGCTGCCAAAGTTTTTGCTGTTTTCAAAGAAAAAGCTAAAGACGACTTCAATTTTGTTGATTAATCAATATTTGATGAGAGGTGAGTGGTGAGAAGTGGAATAATGCTTCTCACCTTTTATTGTAAATATATTTAGGAAGGAAATTATAATGCATAAAATTGACGAGATTGTAAAAAATGCAGATTATGAATTGAGAACTATATTTGATGGCTTGGATAGTATAGAGTATACTAACACGTTAAAAGTACTTAAGGCTTTTAATGAGAATAAAATATCTGAAGCACATTTACAAGGAACAACAGGTTATGGATATGGAGATATTGGAAGAGAAGCTATCGAAAAAATCTTTGCTAGTGTTTTTAAAGGTGAAGATGCCATAGTTAGATCACAATTTATATCTGGAACGCAAACAATATCTACATGTTTGTTTGGCATATTACGCCCTGGTGACACAGTATTAAGCATTAATGGAAAACCATATGATACGTTAGATGAGGTTATTGGAATAATTGATAATCCAAGCTCTCTTAAAGCATGGGGAATAAATTATGAGCATGTTGAACTTAAAGATGGTAAATTTAACTTATCTGAAATTATTAAAAGAGTCTCAAAGAATGATATTAAACTCATAATTGTTCAACGCTCAAGAGGATATTTATATAGAGATGCTTTTACGATTGAAGAATTAGAAAATGTGTTTAATGAAATTCATAAAGTAAATAATACTGCATATATAATGGTAGATAACTGTTATGGAGAATTTACAGATACAAGAGAACCGATTGAGGTTGGTGCTGATGTTATAGTTGGCTCACTGATTAAAAATCCAGGTGCTGGAATCGCTAAAACTGGTGGATACATAGTAGGAAAAAAGGTACTCATAGAATATATATCTGATAGATACAGTGCTCCAGGACTTGGTAAAGAAGGTGGAGCATCATTTAATCATAATAGAGAAATACTTCAAGGATTCTTTATGGCTCCTCATACTGTAAATCAAGCGTTAAAGACTGCTGTTTTTTCTGCTTATTGTCTCGAAAAACTAGGATATGAAGTATCTCCTAAATATAATGCAAAAAGATCGGATATTGTTCAGATGATTAAGTTTAATGATCCTGAAAAATTAGTTAAGTATTGTCAAGGCATACAAGCAATGTCGCCAGTAGATAGCCATGTTAAACCAATGCCATGGGATATGCCTGGATATACTGATCAAGTTGTAATGGCTTCGGGAGCTTTTACAGCCGGTTCTTCAATAGAGATTAGTTGTGATGGTCCTATAAGACCACCATACGTTGCGTATCAACAAGGAGGACTAACATATCAAAGCGGAAAGCTAGCAGTTATTAATGCAATTAATGCAATCAATTAATTGTTTTATAGAATTCTTTTTTCTTCTAGTACTAATAGGATAAAAATAGGACTCGGATTTCTAGAAAGACTATCTAATTCAACATGTAACTAAGCTACGAAAAATTGACAGGAACCACCGATAAACGGCCTATCAATTTTTCGATGCTTAGTAAATGTTGAATTATAAGTCTTTTGAAATCTCTCCTATCTATTTTTATCCTATTAGTACTAGAAGAAATGAAAAGCATTTAATAATATGGAGGTGAAGGTATGCAATTAAAAGTAGTAGTTATTGGTGGTGGACCAGCAGGTATGATGGCAGCAATCGAGGCTTCCAAGGCTGGAAATGATGTAGTTCTCATTGAAAGAATGAATAGAGTTGGGAAAAAACTTGCTATTACTGGAAAAGGACGAGGAAATCTGACTAATAATATAGATATGTCCGATTTTATTAAGAATGTTCCTGGGAATGGAAAGTTTTTATATAGTGCCTTTAGCCAATTTACAAATAGGGACTTAATTGCATATTTTAATTCTCTTGGAGTTGAAACTAAAGTTGAAAGAGGAGAAAGAGTATTTCCTGTTTCAGATACTGCAATGAGTTTTGTTAATGCATTGCAATCTGAATTAAAAAAACATAGTGTTACGGTTAAGCTAAATTCAATGATTAAGAAAATAATTGTCAATGATGATACTGTTGATGGCGTTCTTCTTGATGATGGAAAAATAATTAAGTGTAATAAAATTATTTTAGCTACTGGTGGAAAAAGTTATCCTTTGACTGGTTCAGATGGGTATGGTTATAAACTTGCAAGAGAATTGGGACATACTATTATTGAACCTAAAGGTTCACTTATACCTCTTGAGACTTATGAAAAATATGATTTACAGGGATTGTCACTTAAAAATGTATCAATAAAGGTATTTGATGGAAGTAAAGAAATCTATAATGATTTCGGAGAAATGCTTTTTACTCATTTTGGAGTTTCTGGGCCTATTATTTTAAGTGCAAGTGCACATATATTGAGACTTAAAAACATAGATGATAGACTAAAAAATAAAAGTATAAAAATCTCTTTAGATTTAAAACCAGCTCTTTCTTATGAAAAACTTAGTCAAAGGATTCAGAGAGATTTTGAAAAATATACCAAGAAGCAATTTAAGAATTCACTTACAGATTTGTTACCATCTAAGCTTATACCGGAAGTAATACGTTTATCGTCAAATGAACCTAACAAACAAGTAGATCAAATAAATAAAGCTGAAAGAGACAATCTAGTAAAAGTACTTAAAGAATTTCCAATAACTATAAAGAAATTTAGACCAATTGAAGAAGCAATTATTACCGCTGGCGGAATAAGTACAAAAGAGATAAGTCCTCAAACTATGGAATCTAAGTTAATTAACGGACTTTATTTTGCCGGAGAGGTAATAGATGTTGATGCATATACAGGAGGATTCAATTTGCAAATAGCATTTAGCACAGGTTATGTTGCAGGACAATTATTGTAGTAAAGGAAGGATTTTATGATTGGTATAATTGTAGCTGAATTAGAAGAATTGGATGCAATTAAAGAATTAATGACCAATACTAAGGAAGTTAGTAAATTTAATACAAAATTTTGCATTGGAAATATTAACGATAAAGAAACAGTTGTTGCCTTATGCGGAGTTGGTAAGGTAAATGCAGCAAGGACTACTCAACTTATGATAGATAGTTTTAGTCCAGAGTATATTATAAATAGCGGTGTTGCCGGTGGAATTAGTAACCGTGTAAAAATAGGTGATTTGGTAATTGGTGATAAACTTGTACAACACGACTTTGATTTGACAGCTTTTGGGAGAGAAAAAGGCACTATCTCTGATGCTATAGGTAAATTTATTTATTCTGATATTATCTTAGTTGAAAAGGCTAAAAGAGAACTTCAAAATTCTAGTTCATTAAATGGTGTAGTTGGAACGATAGCATCAGGAGATATATTTGTTACAGATACATTGATGTCTAAAAAGATAAACACAAAATTTGATGCTGATTGTTGCGAGATGGAAGGAGCTGCAATTGCACAGGTATGCTTTTTGGATGGAACACCGTTTATTGTTGTTAGAAGCATATCAGATACACCAAATGAAAAGAACAAGATAGATTTTGAGACCTTTGTTAAAATTGCTTCGGAAAAAGTAGCAAAGTTTGTTAATAAGATGATTTCGTAGGAGTGATTGGTTTTGAGAAGTTGCCTTAGAGTTCTTAAATTTGTATTTTGCAAGTTTTTATATAGAGTCAATATTCATAACGAAGAGGTATTGGACAAATATCAATCATATTTGATTTGCCCAAATCACTCTAACGTTTTCGATCCGGTGTTTGTATATCCAGCTAAATATGATTTAGATATTTATATCATGGCAAAGTCAGAACTATTTGGGAAATTTTGGTTTAAATGGATTATGAAACATTTTAATGTTTTTTCAATTGATAGAGAAAAGGCAGACGTTCGAAGTATGCTTAAATCACTTTCTGTTTTTAAAACAAATGAAAAAGCAAAGCTACTAATGTTTCCAGAAGGAAAAGTAGTTAAGACTGAGGAAGAAGCTGGTAATGTATACAAAAAAGGAGCTGCGTTTATTGCATCACATTTAGCTAAACCGATTATACCTGTTTATATTACTAGAAGACCAAAATTTTTTCATAAAGTAGATGTTACTTATGGAGAACCTTTTTTTGTGAGTGAAGTCTCATGTGAAAATGAGAATAAAATTGAATTTTTGTCTAAAGAAATAATTAGGAGAATCTACGATTTACGATAATTTTTTAATTTGCTTGTGGATAATCCGAAGGGAGTATTAATGCTAGAGAAATATTTGACAATTAAAGATAGCGTAAGTGAGGAACTTGTTGAAAAAAAATCTAAGTTTATAGCTCAGGTATTTAATGTAGAAAGTGAAGAAGAAGCATTTACAGTGCTTGAAATAGTTAAAAAGGAAAATCGAGATGCGAGGCACAATGTTTTTTCATATAGAATTGCAAATGGACCTGAAAGAGCTTCGGATGATGGGGAACCTTCCGGCACAGCTGGTGTTCCGATTTTAGATATTTTAAGAGGAATGAAGCTTCAAAATGTACTAGTTGTTGTTACAAGATATTTTGGAGGAATATTACTTGGAACAGGTGGGCTTGTTAAAGCTTATACAGACTCTACGAAGGAAGCACTTAAAAAAGCTAACATTATTGAAATGATACTACAAAGAAAATATGAAGTTGAAGTGCCATATTCTTATAATGATAAAATAGTATATCTTTGTAAAAATAACGATTACAAAATATTAGAAACTAAATATGAAGAAAATGCAAAATTATATATTGCGGTTAAAAATGAAATGGCATTGAAATTTGAAAATGATATTTTAGAAGCAACCAATAGAGAAGCAAAGATTAGTATTGTTGAGAATGCATTTTATGCATAAGGCTATGATAGCAAAAGACAGTGTATATATTATATTTAAAAACGGCTTCCTAACATTTTCTAACCTTTGCTTGAACATTTGTGTTAGATTATTATTTCAAAGCTTGTGTTCTAAGCAAAGCTAAGAAAATGTAACGTGCAGATTGTTTTTAAATATAATATATACACAGTCTTCTTCTATAATTTGTTACATGCTATTTAAAATCTTAATTTGTATGTGCATTTCTTGCAAAGTTCTTCGGTGCAGATTCTGTTTTTAAATCCATTCATCATTTTATTGACTCTTTCGGAATTAAGAATATTTTCAAAGCTATCGTTAAATATATTTCCAAGATTAATATCTCCATTATTATCTAAGCAACATGGTACGACAGTACCATCAACTAATATTGCTATATGGTCTTTTAATGCATGGCAATAGCCTTTGGTAGTAGAGGATGAATTAATATCTGGCCACTCCCATTCGTCTTGAAATGAAATGTAGTAATTATCCTTTATAGTAAAATTTGATTCGGTTACAGATGTTTTATTATTAATCTTATTAGCAATGTCCGTATTAAATTCTTTTTCTAAAAGTTTAATTAGCTCTTTATTTCCATTCCAAACTCTAAAACTAACATAACAATTTTTGATCTTTTTTGCTTCTTTAATTATTTCTAAACTATTTGTTGCATGCAATGATATATTTACTTGTCTTACATATTTAAAAGCATCTAAGTTTTTAGAAAGCAACGTTCCATTTGTAGTAACATTTACTTTAAATCCCATATCAAATGCTAATTTGCAAAAATCATAAAAGTTTGGATGAAGTAGAGGCTCTCCTTTAACATGAAGATAAATATACTCTGTATATGGTTTTATTTTATTTAAAATTGTTTTAAACTCATTTATAGACATATCACAAAAAGCCCTTTTGTGGGGAACACAAAAAGAGCAAGAAAGATTACATTTATTTGTTATTTCTATATATATCTTTTTAAATCTCATAATGAGGATAATATAACATATCTAGCTCAAACTGTGCAAGAAGTTTGACTATTTATGTATACTATGGTATAATATTATTCGCATGTTGAGCTTAATTGCAAAATAGAATTTTGTAAGCCGAGGAACCAAAAAATGGGGTGAAGTGCCATTAGGTACGGGAAACTTTCTATTCCTAACCCGTCAGCTAACTTGGTAAGCTTTAGAAAGAATCTTTTTGAATATAGACTTTTAAGTCGCAAAGAGGTTCTTTGCGATTTTTTGTTATTTTGGAGGTTATGATGTATAAAATATCCGTAATAATGCCAATTTATAATGTTGAAAAGTACATAGAACAATGCTTTGAGAGTCTAAAAAACCAAACAATAGGCTTTGAAAATATACAAGTTATTATGATAGATGACTATTCTAATGATAGAAGCTATGAAATAGCGGAAAACTATGCTAAACAGTACTCTAATTGTTTATTTTATGGTTTTGACGAAAGAAATGGTTTTGCTGGAAGACAAAGAAATAAAGGCTTAGAGTTTGTTGAAGGAAAATACATCATGTTTGTTGATCCGGATGACTTCTACGAAAATAACGCTTGTGAAGTAATGTATAATGCAATTGAAGAAAAAAATGCTGATTTTGTGACAGCAAACTACGTTTACCTAGATGAAAATGATGTTAGGAGCAGTAACCCGGTTTTTGACACTGAAAAGTATAAGAATTTTAAATTATCATTTAATGACTATAAAGATTCATTTTTCGTTATGAATAGTTCGGTTTGTAATAAAATATTCAAAGCCGAATTTGTTCAGGAGAAGGGATTATTCTTCTTAGAAAATTTAAATCTAGATGATTCATATTTTGTTTTTTCAGCATACCTAGAAGCAAAGAATGTTTATTATATAAATGATGTAATTTACAATTACAGAAGAAATTATGATTATAAAGATAGAAAATTAGTATGGAGAACTGATTCTAAATCATATTTTAAAATATCAAACGAAGCTCAAAGAAGAATATATGAATTATTTAAAAAATACAGAAAATTAACATTCTATAGATTTTATTATGCAAAGACCATGACATTTATGCTTTATAAATTTATTGATTCTAAGTCTTTATCAGATGAAGATAAGGTTGAGATACTTTCTGAGATGAGATGGTTTTATAAACTTTCTGCTACACTTGATATTCCTGCATGTCAAAAGTCTTTAGAGTATTTAATAAGTAAAATTGTTGATGGCTCATATAAAGAAGCAATTGATGTTTTTAAAATCATCAGTGATATGAGAACTTATATGCCTCAAGAGGTTAAAGATAGAATTTCAAAACCATATGATGAAATGTATGCTGAGATGAAAAAGCAAAAAGAATTAAATGGTGAAGGAAAGATTGTCTTTTATTTCAACACAATAAAAAGAGGTGGAGCAGAAGTAAATCTTCTAAGATATTTTAAGGACAACGAGAATAATGACGACAAAGTATTAATGTATGTAAATGATGAAGACACCGACCATTCAATTATTGATGAGTTTAAGAAATATGTTTCTGTTCATAATTGGACAGTTGGTGAAAAAATTCTTGCTGAAACTGCAATAATGTGTACAAATTATGATCCGATTTTTAATAACATTGTTGCAAACAACTACATCTTTTGGGCACAAGTTAATCCGTTTTATCAGGGGATTCATAGCTCAGATGAAGATATTAAAGACTTAATTAGATATGATAAGATTCTTGTCCCTTCGCAATATGTTAAGGATGCAATTGAAAGCACAATTAGCGAACTAAAGGGAAGAGTCTATATGGCACATCCGCTTTTGAATGTGGAAGATGTTAAAGAAAGAGCAAAAGAACCACAAAGTATTATTAAACAAAATGAATGTATTAATATAATTACTTTGGCTAGATATATTCCAGATAAAGGTTATGAAGAAAACTTAAATATCGCAAAGTGTTTGAAAGAAAGAGGTTATGATTTCAAATGGTATTGCTTAGGATTTGTTCCACCAAAGTGGAGCAGATTTCACAAAAAGATTAGTGAAGAAGGCCTTCAAAATAATATGATTCACCTTGGAGTAGAAAGTAATCCATATAAGTTTTTGAATGTTTGTGACTTAAATGTTTTATTCTCTAAAGAAGAATCTTGGGGACTTGCTTTGACTGAAGCTAAGACACTTGGCATTCCTTCAATAGTTTCTAATATTGGTGGACTTAAAGAACAAGTTCAAAATGGTGTAGATAGCTGGACCTTTGATATTCCAAAAACAAAAGAGGAGTACGAAAAGATAGCAGACTTTATAATTGAAAACGTAAAGAGTCCAAAGTATTATGAAATGAAAGAAGTTTTAAAATCATTTAATTATAACACTAAAGAAATTATTAATAAAATGAATGAATGCATATATTCATAATAAAAAAGAACATCCTTTAAGGATGTTCTTTTTGTTAGGCATTTTTAAACTCATCATAGTAGTTTTTTCGAGTATTTATATCGGTGAAAGATTTAAGCTTATTGATGTTTTCTTCATTATTTGGAAGGGCAATGTATCTTTTGTAGTAATCAGCCAAGATAAACTCATCAATTACTTTTGAATATTCTTCGTAAGAAAGACCTTTTGCAATAAGTTTTAATACTGTAGTGACAGCACGTACTGTAGTATTTAGTGTTGAAGCATAGAATGCATCATATTTTTTAAGCTCTATTACTTTAGTATATACATAATAATCAACGTCAAAATGATTGTTAAGCCTTCTTAGAATTTTTTGAGGGTCGATTATGTGTGTTGCACTTTCTAAATTTTGAATGTAGTGATAATAAATTCCATCATCGATATACAGACTCTTTGCTTTGCAAAAAACATTGAAATTAAATAAGTAATCTTCACCATATTTAATATCAGTATTAAACCTTATATTGTCTAGCAATTCTTTTTTGTACAAGCAACAAACAGCATTTGCAACTTGACATTTATTAATTAATAAATCAAATACCACAGACTTATCATCTGAAATATCATAATAGCCAAATACATCTGTAATACGTTTTGTGATTATATCTCCTTTTTCTGATTGAAGCTGAAATCTAATTAAATCTGGATTGTTTTTTGTTACTATTTCTTTATTAAGTAGGGTAGAATATGTTTCTTTTGAAATATAGTCATCGCTATCAACAAAGCCTATATAGTCACCGAGTTGCATTTTCAATTCCGTTATTCCTTGCAAATGAAACACCAGCATTATCTTGATAGATATATCTAATTCTTGAATCTTCTTGCATTAGTTTTTTAGCAACAATTTCAGTATTGTCTTTTGAACCATCGTTTATGATGAGGATTTCTAAATTTTCATATCCAGTATTCTGAATTGAATTAATGCACATTTCTAGAGTCTTTTCAGCATTATAAGATGGTACGATTATACTTAACTTTGGATTCATTAATTACACATCCTTTCGTTCTACAAAACTAACTAACCTTTTAAAATCATCTATTTTTCCTTCTATTATCAAGAATAAACATGACAACCTATAATTATTTATTATTCTGTTTCTGTTTTTGTAGTTTTGAATTGAAGAGTAGATAGAAGGTAGTTCTGCTAAAATAGATTTGGTTGTTTCATGGTTTATTATTTCATTATCACCACTTCCGAACACTCTACATAGAAGATTAATAGAATTTCTAATATAACCTAACTTAATGTCATCTGAAATAAGAGGATTTGTCTTAAGAAGGTGTTCATATCTTTCACGAATAGCAAGGTAGTTATCATTTAAATTTTTTAGTGTATATTTTTTTGTAGTAATACTCTCTGGACGCATTTCTAAATGATAGTATAGTTTATCATCAAGGTAGATAGATTTTTGAGATTTACTGTAGATTTTATATAGGGTAGCGGTATCCTCATAAACTCTATTTAATGGAAATTCAATACCTTTCAAAATGTCTTTTTTAATAAGTTTTGCAGTAGGGAAGTCGAAATGATCTCCTACAATTATCATATCTAGAAGAGCTTCATCAGGAGTATATATTCTATTTTTGCCTGTCAATTCAGGAGTAGTTTTTGTATCTATTTTTTCTCCTTCGTACCATTTTAGAATATTACACATAGCAAGTTCACAATTGTTTTCTGTAATTGCTTTATATAAGGCTTCAACAATATTTGGAGCGATTAAGTCATCACTATCTACAAACATAACATATTTTCCATTACATTTTTCCATGAGTTCGTTTCTTGAGGCAGAAACACCTCTATTTTCTCGTGAAATAATAGATATTCTGTCATCTTTTGCCTTATATTCTTGCATTATTTTTAGTGAGGTATCGGTAGAACCATCGTCTAAAAAAAGCACTTCAATATTAGTGTATGTTTGCCCTAAAACACAGTCTAAGCAGGATTTTAGGTAATTTTCAGTGTTATAACATGGTATTAGTATACTTATCAAATCTGATTGCATAAAAAGCACACTCCTTTAACAATTTAGTATTGTAATTTTACCATTTTTAGCCGATTTGCACAAGTTAGTTGTAATATTATGTTAAGCGTGATATAATTACCACGGCTAATAGAGAACCTGTTTCCAATTAAATTATTTGAGTTGGAGGTGCAATCTATGAAGGTAGTTGGTTATTACAATTCTTTTGAACGGCAAAATGTTCTTGAAAAGCTTCCTCTTGAGGTATTAACGCATTTAAACTATGCTTTTTTACTTCCGAAGGAGGACGGTACAGTATATTTTAAAAACGAACAAGATGTGGCTAGAGTTGTCGCTTTGGGGCATCAAAAGGGATTAAAAGTATTCGTTTCTGTTGGTGGCTGGTGCGACGGTGACATAGTGTTAAATGGTGTCTTTGAGAAAATTGCAGATAGCCTGAAAACGGTAGATTTCTTCGTAGATAATGTTTTTTCTATGGTTACCAAGTTTGGATTTGATGGTGTTGATCTTGACTGGGAGTATCCGACTATGAGGCAACAGCTCGCTTTTGAGTACATGGTAAGTCAAATGCGGAGAAAAGCTGATGAAATTGGAATAGATCTAACTATGGCTATTTTTCATTCAATTGATGGAGAAGCCAAGTATGTTCGTATAAGTGCTATTTCGGCAGGAATTGTGGCAAAACTAGACTGGGTAAATGTAATGACTTATGACTGCCATGAGGAGCCGAATCACTCTTCGCGTGAGCTCGCCCAGAAGTGCTCTGCATACTGGCAGGAAATAAGAGGGCTTTCAAAGGAAAAAGTGCTTATTGGAATACCTTTTTATGCCCAACCTTCTATGACAAATTACTGTGACTTAATTGAAAGGGACCACCGAAATGCCTTTAGAGATTTTGTAGGTAATGAGTCTTTAAATAGCATGTACACTGTGAGAGAAAAGACATATTTTGCCCGCTTTAATTGTGGCGGGGTACTTATTTGGGCTATCAATTATGATACTCTGATGCCTAAATATAGCCTTCTTATGGCCATAAAGAGTGCCAAGGGGTGAAAAAAGAAAAGGTAAGCGTTTGGCTTGCCTTTTCTTTTTTAAGTATGAGGGAATTTATGTTTGACAAAGTGCGTATTTGGTGTTATTATAGTCCAAGTGTAATCCGCCTAATTGTGGTTATAAATGCACATGATAGTCCTAATTAGTTTATGACGACGTGCTACCTAAGTTTAGAGATTAGCGAGTTTTATATGTAAAGGAGGTGCTACTATGTACGCTGTTATCGACGCATGCGGTAGACAATACAAAGTAGCTGAAGGAGATTTAGTATTCGTTGAAAAATTAGACAAAAACGAGGGAGACAAAGTTACATTTGACCAAGTTTTACTAATTTCAGATGATGGTAAAGTTAAAGTTGGTAATCCAACTGTTAAAGGTGCTAAAGTTGAAGCTACAGTTGTGGCGCAAGGCAAAGCTAAGAAGATTGTAGTATTCAAGTATAAGGCAAAGAAAAATGAAAGAAAGAAGCAAGGTCACAGACAACCTTATACACAAGTTAAAATTGAAAAAATATCTTCAAGAGCTTCAAGCAAAAAAGAAGATGAAGAGTAATATTCTTCAAAGTGTCGATTTTTCGACAAATAATTAACTTGTATATATTGAAGGGAGTGAATATAAATGGCTCATAAAAAAGGTATGGGTAGCACGAAAAATGGTCGTGATTCCGAAGGAAAAAGACTTGGTGCTAAAAGAGCCGATGGCCAATTCGTACTTGCAGGAAATATTCTTTATAGACAAAGAGGTACAAAAGTACATCCTGGAAAGAACGTAGGTATCGGAAGTGACGATACACTATTTGCATTAAAAGATGGTGTTGTTAAATTTGAAAGACTTGGCAAAGATAAGAAACAAGTTTCTATAGTTGCTGAAGAGAAATAATTTTAAGCTCATAATTGCAAACGCAATTATGAGCTTTTTATATGGTCTTTTTTCTTGAACTGTATATTTTAATATGATAAAATTTTTTATAAGAATTTAATTCATAAGATAAACTATTCTTTTGGGAGTGGAAGACAATATGGAACAATTAAAAAATGTCGGACAAATGATTAAAAATGCTCTTGCGCTTATAGTAAAAGCTGTAAAATTTGTCATTAAAATGCTTAAAAAGGGTAAGGTTGGAATAATAATACTATGTATAATTGTTGTTATTCCTGTACTTGTTTTGTTATATCTTTTAGTTATGACGATTGCAGATATCTGGAGATCATTATTGCATATTGAAGATAATCCACCAGCTGGTTCTCAGTATGCCACTGATTTGGAATTCCTTCAAGATCTTGCTAATAGTGGTTATGACTCTTTACTATCGGCGGATGATTTAATTAAGTTTTATTCATTTGAATATGACGTTTTGATGGATGCAGCAAGATATCTAGAAGAAACTGGTTCATATGAAATAGCAAAAACGGATATTTCTCCAGTTGATTGTGAAAAGCTTGGTAGAAAAGCATGGGCAACACTGTGTGCTTCATATTTTAATGGTGGTGGTACAGGAGCAACACTGGAAAGACCTGAAATAGAAGCGATGATTTCTGGTGATCCATCGGGTGAGGCAGCGATGTTAGATCCATCAGGTGAAGTAATAGATGGAAGTGATAAACCAAGGACAGATTCTTCAAAGCAGCATTTAAAATACAAGCCAATGCCAAATGAATATACACATGAAGATGTACTTATGCCATATTTAGAGGTTACTCGAGTTGATGATAACCTTACTTACTTTTTTGAAGTAAGAAATATAGGAGAAGAAGGCAGATATGCAACAGAAGGAAAATATGTGACATCAACGCAGGCTTTTAATGGAGCGGGTGTTTATTCAAACATAGGAAGTCAGGCCGTCAGATTTAATAGTGGAATAAATCCAGGAGGAGCTGGGGTTGCGAGTACGTCTGCATCATGGATAGAAGAGCACGTATATCCTACAAGTTTTAATTTGGAACTTAATTCTGAAAATGCGGCTGCGTTCGAAGGTACAGATAGTAGCATGAATTCACAAGGCTCAGGGAAGGTTAGCTTAACAGAACATTATGGTGACGGAAACATGTATTATACGAGTGATGCTGATAGTGTTACATTTGAAGTATCGCTTAGATCTTTATTAGAACGATATTTGCCTAATGCATCATTGTTTTCTGTTTGGAGACATTTATCTCAGGATGCTAATTCTTTTGCAGGAAAAGTAATTGATACTGGCGTTAATGGGTTAGACAATAGTATTGTTCAGAACATTCTAAATATCTATTCTGAAGCTTGCCTTGATGGTGAAGATAATACTAGTGGTGAGTTGTACTTATTTAAAAGAGTCTCACTTGCACAATTATCAGGAGATATAATGGCTAATCAGGTGTTCAGTTCTTATTTGCACCATGATCCTGCGATTACTAATGATGCTACCTTAAATGTTGAGGGTACTATTTTTGGCAATTATGTTGCATCTAAAAACTCTACATTATTTCCTGATACAAGATATAATAATGACACTCAGTTGAGTAGCTTTAGTGCGGCTCCATTTGATAAACCATCACGACTTTATTTTGATATAAAGGCGGATATTCAGCTAGCATTTAAGCACTATGCTAAGCAACCAAATGCCTGCAACTACTTAGATAGAAAATATGTTTCATCAGACTATAATGGATATATTGAATATGCTATTCATGATTTAGCTAATCAAATAATTGGGGCGGATGGAGTTAATTTTAAAGATTCCGAGGACCCATCTAAAATAGATGAAAGCATGCTTACTCATTTAGACGATTTTATTATTTATAAGCATGTTGACACTAATACGTATGAGCAGAATTGTAATCATCATCATGTAGGTAATGATGCTAATCCGTACACTTGCAGTGAGGAATATAAAAGTTGCTATACACCAATTATGAAAATAGTATATAAATTTGAAAATGGGTTTAGGCAGACAGGGTTTGTCGTATATAACATCGAGGATGACACTCAATTACCATACGGAATTATAGTAAGAACTTTTGAATCAAAGGACGTTAGTGAAATAACTAACAAAGAAACGTTTGCAATATTTGAAGACGGAGTTTTAAATTCTACAACATTTAGAGAATGGAGATTTTCTGGTTCTGCAGAAAGTAAGTTGAGTAATGAGAACTGGTTTGTTACTGACGCATATGAAACTTTTGAATCTAATCCTTTGAATGCAACTATAAAGTTTAAAGTTCGATACACCTATACAGATGAAACTGGTGCGGAAAAGGAAAAGGTAGAAACACGTGAGATTAGCAATAAAACAATTGATGAAATAAAAAAATATGTTGGTGGAGATGTGTTTGATAGTAAGGAGGTTAAACTTCAGCTTGCTAATTCACAACTCCCAGACTATGAAATAAAAGAAGAACACTTTGCAAAATTAGGAAACGCAGGTACTGCGGTAAGAAGGCATGATTCAGAGTGTACCAATCCTGCTGACCATACAGCTCATGATTACAATAGACCTCCTAGAGAGGATGAAGCAAAAGAACTTGGAGTTACATCTTGCCTTGATAAAAGCCCAAATGCAGTTGTAAGCGAGAAATATGATATAGGCTGGCATGGTACAGGCACATCTACAGGAGCAACATTTGGTGAGTCATCACCTAATATGGATTACATTATGATAAACCTAAAGTCGCTTAATGTTGCCCCAGGGGCAAGCTTACAAGTAAATGACAAAGCTGAATCTGCTATTATTAATACAAAATGTGGCCAGTCACCGGATTGTAAAAAAGAATGCGAAGACTATGCAAAGTATAATTCTAATCTTGCAGCTGGAGATTCACTGATTAGTGTTGACGTTCTTGATATAGAAGTTATTCACAACATGGGAATTGACTTTGGTGTATTTATGCCAGTTAGAGTTGCAGTTTCTATGATAAGTCAAAAAGTAATTGATAGATCTCTTCCAAATGGATATTTTGTTAAGTCTGCAAACTATTGGGCAGCAGATTCGGAATTGGATAATAGGTTAATGATTTGTGGAGAATTTAAGGATAAGTCAAATTACTTCTATTTAATTCCAAACAATGGTTATGCAGTTGGAATTAAAGACATTTTCTCGTCATATAAGAAAATTAACTGGAGATGCCAAATGTTTGCACCAGTATTTGGAGGTAAGGCGGCTCTTGATTCTGGAAGAGAAGGAGACATAGACCTTATGATGGCTGAGTGGGAAACTTTAGCCAACCAAGGAAACGGTGCAGCTGATCACTACATTAGAGATTTAAATACATTGATAAAATATACTAGAGGATATGTAAGAGCATCAGGAGACTATTTGTTTAGATTTGAAGCTTTAGCGGATGAGAACGCAAATAATTATATTTCGAATAATGCATATGTATACATGCATATTCCAGATGAGATTATTTACTTTAATCCATTGACGGCAGAAAAGATTTTTTGGTTAGAAAGAACTATTGCAACCATTGATGATATAGGTGGTCTGATAAATCCTAGTCTAGAGAATAAGCTTAGGAGCAGACTAGTAACATTTACATGGCAAGTTGTTGATTATCATATGTATGATGAAACAACGACTGATACCAAACCTTATCACTCTGTATATGCAATGTGGCCATATGGAGATCAAATGTCAAGGCTTATGTATACTATTGCTTCTAATGCTAGCATGGATGAAAATATGAAAGTCGCGAGATGGGGAGGATTTACATCGTTCCATAAAGCGGCGGATTTGTATGGCCGAGTCATATCAGAAAAAATATATAAAAGTGTTTTTGGAGAACCAAAAGGCCAGCTGGAATTGAAGAAATTCAATGAATTTTATGGATACGCATATACGAAATATCCTTCATCAAATGCTACTGTTACATCAAGAATAGACGACGGAGTGGTAACACTAATAAACAATGCTAAGGAAGAAGCAGAAGAAATAGATGATAAGGAATTAACAGATAATGAAATTGCTACAAACAAGAAGATTGAAGAACTTGGCATTCCAGGTGATGATGAAGCACTTGATAATGATGGACAAATTATTTTAAGTAGTGGCGCCCAAGGTTTGTATTTCAAGGATACACCAGTAGACTTGAAACTAGGTGGAAATATATATCATTTTGCTGGTTCTGCTGCTGCTGCATTTGCTTATGAATTATATAGAGAAACATTAATTCAGCAAAATGCAGAAAGAGCATTGTATAATGTTAAAGATAGACTTGAGAAGGAATTAGAATGGACCGAAATAAGAGCTGCAGCTCCTGGTATAGTTACGGCTGTTACAGGTGATTCTTCATCTGGCTTTAGAGTGGAAATAGCTCACACACAAAAAGGCCAAATGGTTAAAACATCATACTGCCATATGAAGAGATATCCAATCGTTCAAGAAGGGCAATATGTTGGTGAAGGAACGGTTCTAGGTTATGAAGGTACAACAGGAAAGAGCCTTGGATATCACTGTCATACATCATACACATTTGGTGGCAAAGCCGATTCACCAGTTAGATATTTATATCCATTCTTCACACCATTCTTTTATGAGAGAAAGGCAACAGCTGAAGTCGCTGCAATAGGTAATGGCGACAGATTAGCTAGTGACTATTGGTCAACTGTTAGAACTGTTTTTCCATATGGACAAATAATAGGAGATCCAAATCTTAAGGCAAGGCTTGAAGCAAATAAAGATATTGTTGGACCTAGAAATTTTGAAGATCCAGATCATGACCCATTGGTTAAGACGGTTGAAACAGAGGATGTTGGTGACAATACTATTATCAAAATTAAAAACTATACTCCTAGATTTCCATTAGTAGAAGATACTGATATGTTAGTTACAGAGGATAAAGAAAAAAATCTTGTTAATATAGTTTATGATTCTGAAGTAGTTGAAAGAAGCGCTGAAGGAAGCGATTGGAATAGAACACATGATATTCTTTCAAGTAATCTAAACTATACAGATAGAGACTTCATTGCTAGAGTTCAATCAAATGGAAATAAAATCACCGGGGTATATGGAGAAACTATTGTTGCAGTAGGCGGAGGTACTGATCCAGAGGAAACCCCTTCTGATTAATGATATGACTATATTTGGAGGCTATATGAATAATAAAAAAATAATATTACTTTTTGTTATTGGTCTAATTGCACTTGCTGCAGTAATAATGATTTTTATAAGAATTAATTTTGAAAGCGATGAAGAAATTATTTCTAAAAAAAGATTAGAATATACAAGACAAAGAATGGCAACTATGGAAAGAATAATGAAGGGTGATATTTCAACAAAGTATCAATCTAATGTAATTAATGATGCGTACATTAATCTTGATTATGATGAGAGAGATAATGCGGATGAAAGAATAGACTATATTCTAAATTTAATTAACACAAGGGATACTAAAACACTTTATGATAACTTGTCAGAGATATATAGACAGGCACGATTTGTTACACTAGATGATTTTAATAAATTCTTTGACGAAATGTTTATTAACTCTGGAGATAAATATGTATCGAGTGGGTTTGAACTAGATACATACAGCATGTACATTACTATTAATAGTGCAGATGGTAAATTTGTTACTGAGGTACAAACAGTTTCAAGTTTATCTGATGCAACAAAAAATTTAGATATTTCTTTTGGTAGGATTCAAACTGTAGAAAAAGCGGCATTTGCTTTATCGACAGACAGCATTAGAATTGATGGAAGAAACTTTATAGTATATAATCAAACGACGTCGGCGGTTTTAAGCATTTTGAATCGTTCTGAAAAGGAAGTAACAATTAAGTTTGGAAATTCACGAATGGTTAGGAATTTATATAATGGTAACAAGGAATTCAGTAAAAGCATAAAAGGCAATGAAATAATAATTCCACCAAAAGAAAGAGTAATTTATGAACTAAGATTTCAGTATATGTACCCAATACCTAGCTACATAGAATTCAACTTCGATATTAATGGTCAAAACGTTCAAAAGACAGCATATGTTACACAATCGTTGAATTATGATTAAGGAGCTTTATAAAGATGTTTATTGATTATGCTAAGATTACCATTGCCTCTCGGAAAGGGAGGCAATGGAGCAATTAGCTTTAGAAGAGAAAAGTACATAGCAAATGGTGGTCCTGATGGTGGAGACGGAGGAAAAGGTGGCAGTATATTTTTTGACGTTGACACAGGCTTGAACACATTAGTAGATTTTCGCTATAGTAAAAAGTTTGTTGCTAAAGATGGTGAAAATGGAAGCGGTTCAAGATGTAATGGCAAAAAGGGAGAAGATGTCCACATCAAAGTTCCACAAGGTACCATTATTAAAGATGAAGAAACTGGTAATTTAATTGCAGACTTAAGTGAAATAGGGCAAAGTGTTTGTGTACTAAAAGGAGGCAATGGTGGCAAAGGTAATGTTCATTTTGCTACTGCAACAAGACAGGTTCCGAACTTTGCTGAGACCGGAGAACCAGGAAAACAAAAAAATCTTGTTCTTGAACTTAAGCTTATAGCAGATGTTGGACTTTTGGGTTATCCTAATGTTGGAAAGTCAACAATACTTTCAAAAATGACAAATCAAACTCCTAAAATAGCAAATTATCATTTTACTACAATTGATCCGAATCTTGGTGTTGTTAATTTAAGTGGCGGAAGAAGTTTTGTTCTTGCCGACATACCAGGACTTATTGAAGGAGCAAGTGAAGGAGTAGGACTTGGACATAGGTTTTTAAGACATATAGAAAGAACAAGGCTTCTTCTTCATATAGTAGATATTGCATCAACAGAAGGACGAAATCCTTACGATGATTTTGAAAAGATTAATTTAGAACTTTCAAAATATAGTAGTGAGCTAACAAAAAAGACTCAAATTGTTGTTGCAAACAAAATGGATGTTCTACAAGATGAAAACATATACAAAGAGTTTGAAGCTAAAATCAAAGCAAAAGGATATGAAGTATTTAAGATTTCAGCAGCTACTGGAGAAGGACTTAATGAACTATTTGATAGAACATTTGAAATACTACAAAGTATTCCAAAAGTTGAATTTGAAATTACTGATGACGAAGCTTATTATTCGCTTGAAGATGAAGATGATTCATTTGAAGTTCATTTTGAGGATGGAAAATATGTTGTTACTGGAAAAGCAGTTGAAAACTTGATGCGTAGAATTAATTTTTCAGATCATGAATCTCTTGCATATTTCCATTTAAATCTAAAGAAAATTGGTGTAGATAGTGAACTTAAAAAGGCTGGAATAAAAAACGGAGATATTGTTCAAATATTCGATTGGGAATTTGAATATGAAGAATAGATTTAAGGAGGTATTTTTATGATGTTACCATCGATAGTAGTATTTATTGTTGCATTGGCGGTTGTATTATTAGTTTTAAAACTAATAGGCAAATCAATTAAAATTCTTTGGGGAATTTTAATCAACTCAATTATAGGTTTTGTAGTTTTATTTATTTTAAAGACTGTAGGAATTGGAGTAGAAATTAATTTGCTTTCTGCTTTACTTACAGGTCTTTTAGGAATTCCAGGACTTATAATAGTTCTTATTCTTCAACTAGTTTTAAAAATATAATTAAGAGGGTAAGTAATGAAAATACTTTTAGCGACTATGAGCATGGGAATAGGTGGCGCAGAAACTCATATTTTAGAACTTGCTAAAGAACTTAAAAAGCGAGGCAATGAAATATGGGTTGTTTCTAATGGCGGAAAATATAACGAGGAATTAGAAGCATTTGGTGTACATACTGTATGGGCACCACTTCACAACAAAAAGCCACAGAACATGATAAAGTCATATAAAATATTAAAAGAATTAATCACGAATGAAGGAATAGAGCTTGTTCATTCTCACACAAGAATCAGTTCATTCATCCTTGGATTATTACATAAGAAAATGAATTTCCCTTTTGCAACCTCGGCACATTGGACGTTTAAGGTTACACCATTATTTAAGTTTATGACTAACTGGGGTGAGGGAACTATAGCAGTTAGCGATGATATTAAAGAATACTTGATTAAGAATTATGGTATTCCAGAAGAACAAATCGTCGTTACTGTTAATGGTATCGATACAGAGAAATTTAGTAAAAATATTGATTACAAAGAACAAGAAAATGAGTTTTCTTTAAAGGCAGACTGCAACCGAATAGTTTATATTAGTAGACTTGATGAGAGCCGAGCATTAGTAGCAAAACAATTAGTTAATATTGCTGAGGAACTTGATAGTTCCATTGAAAACTTAGAAATAGTTATTGTTGGTGGTGGGGATAGCTTTGACGAAATAAAACAAAAGGCTGACAATATTAACGCAAAATTAGGCAAAAGATTAATTGTTCTTACAGGACCTCGAACAGATATAAATAAATTTGCGGTAATGGGCAGGATATTTATAGGGGTTAGTAGGGCAGCACTAGAAGCTATGGCAGCAGAAAAACCAGTTATAGTTGCTGGAAATGAAGGCTATATTGGTATTTTTGATGAATCAAAGCTTGAAAAAGCTATAGAAACTAATTTCTGCTGTAGAGGGCTTGAGATGTCTTCTGAGGATACTCTAAAAAGAGATGTACTTGAATTAATCAAAAAAGACGATGAATTCCTTGAAAATCAAGGGTTTTACAATAGAAGCATAGTATCAAAATACTACTCTGTTGAAAAGATGACAAATGACTGTGAAATAGTGTATAAAAATGTTCTAAAACTACATAAAAAAGCATAAAAAATGATTGACAATGGCCTCTTTCGGGATTATAATGATTACGCAAACCGCAAGAGGTTCTTTTTTTATGGTCAGATTTCTTAAGAAATGTGAATCTTAAGGGTGCTTCTATCTCTGACAAAATCAAGAACTTTTTAGGCTTATACCTATACGGAGGTGTATAAAATGAGGGATAAAATTACTTTAGCTTGCACAGAGTGCAACCAAAGAAATTATGACAAGAAAAAGAACAAGAAAAACGACCCAGACAGACTTGAAATGAAAAAGTATTGCAAATTCTGCAAAAAACATACAGTTCACAAAGAAACAAAATAAATTAAAAAGGTGTGATATAAATGCCAGATAAAGTTGAACAAGTTAAAAAAGGTTCATTTTTCTCAAACATGAAAGCAGAACTAAAAAAGGTAGTATGGCCTACTCCAAAGCAAACTACAAAGAGTACAGGAACAGTTATATTCTTTGTTCTTTTGATTACGGTTATACTTGTTGTTCTAAATTTATGTTTTGAGCAAATTAATTCAGCATACTGGAACATGATTAGTAAGTAATTTTAATTCTATTATAAAGGAGGAGTAACATGCCTCACGACGAAGTTAACGAGACACAAGCAAAATGGTACGTAGCGCATACTTATTCAGGCTATGAAAACAAAGTAAAAGATACTTTGGAAAGAGCTGTTGAAAACAGAAAAATGCAAGATATCATTCAAGAAATAGTTGTTCCAATGGAAGAAAGAATTGAAATTAAAGATGGCAAGAAGAAAACTACACTTGGAAAAGTATTCCCAGGTTATGTTTTAGTTAAGATGATTCTTACCGAAGAGTCATGGTATGTTGTACGTAACGTTAGAGGCGTTACAGGGTTTGTTGGAGCTGGTGGAAAACCAGAACCACTTACCGAAAGCGAAATTAGAAAGATGGGCTTTGATACAGCACCAGTTGAAGTTGACTATGTTGAAGGAGACACTGTTAAAATTGTCAGTGGACCTTTAGAGTCATTCGTAGGTGTTGTGGAGTCTATTAATACAGAAAAAGCAAAAGTTAAAGTTCTTGTTTCAATGTTTGGAAGAGAAACTCCAGTTGAACTTGACTTTGCACAGGTTGAAAAGATGTAATTAATTAGGAGGTGTATCATAAATGGCAGCAAAAGGAGCAGAAAATGAAGTTAAGATAATCAAACTTCAAATTCCAGCAGGAAAAGCTACTCCAGCTCCACCAGTTGGACCTGCACTAGGTGGTAGCGGAATCAATATTATGCAATTTGTTAAAGAATTTAATGATAGAACAGCAGATCAAGCAGGAATGACAATTCCAGTAGTTATTACAGTTAACAAAGATAAGTCATTCACATTTATCACTAAAGTTCCACCAGTTGCAGACTTACTTTTAAAAGCAGCTAAAATTGAAAAGGGAAGTGCAAAACCTAATAAAGATAAGGTAGCTACTATTTCTAAGGAAACTTGTGAAAAAATTGCTACTCAAAAAATGCAAGACCTTAACGCAGCTTCAGTTGAAGCAGCTATGAAGATGGTTAAAGGTACTGCAAGATCTATGGGTATTGTAGTTGCTGAATAGAACTATAGCTTTTTGAAAACGGGGATGGTCCCTTCTTCAAAAGCGATAATATATTTATTATGGGAGATTGAATAATCAATCGTTAATACCAAAGGAGGATTTAAAATGCAAAAAAGAAGTAAAAGATATCAAGAAAGCGTAAAGCTTATTGATAAAGAAGCAACTTATGATGCTAAACAAGCATTAGAAGTTATCGAAAAGATGCCAAAAGCTAAATTTGATGAAACAGTTGAAGCTCACTTCAAACTAGGTGTAGATTCAAAACATGCTGATCAACAAGTTAGAGGCGTTATCGTTTTACCACATGGTACAGGTAAAACACAAAGAGTTTTAGTTTTCGCTAGAGGACCAAAGGCTGACGAAGCTACAGCAGCAGGAGCAGACTTTGTTGGAGCTGAAGACTTAATTCCAAAGATTGAAAAAGAAAACTGGTTTGAATATGACGTTATCGTTGCTACTCCAGATATGATGGGTATCATCGGTAGACTAGGTAAGGTATTAGGACCAAAAGGATTAATGCCTAACCCAAAATCAGGAACAGTTACAATGGACGTTGCTAAAGCAGTTCAAGAAATTAAAGCTGGTAAAATCGAATACAGACTTGATAAAAACAACATTATTCACTGCCCAATTGGAAAAATGTCATTTGGCGCAGCTAAGCTTTTAGAAAACTATGAAGCTTTATATGAAGCAATTGTTAAAGCAAAGCCAGCAGCTGCTAAAGGAACATATATCCAAAGCATTTCTGTTTCTAGCACAATGGGACCAGGAGTAGATATAAAAGGTTAATAACCTAAGATAGTAGGTTGTACATGTGTACACAAAATAATCCTACCGAGGTAACAAATTAGAGAGATTAAAACTCTAGTGTTATTTCGGTAGCACTAGAGTTTTTTGTATCTATATTGTATCGGCGCACATTGAGCGCCACTAAGAGAATAATAATTTAATTTATTATACATATTTAATTTAAGGAGGTGTACTTTAAGACTATGCCAAATTCAAAAGTACTTGCGAAAAAACAAAGCGAGGTAGAAGTTTATAAAGAGAAATTTGAAAAAGCTAAACTTGTTATCCTTGCCGATTACAGAGGAATCAACGTTAGTGATGTTACAAAAATCAGAAGCGACTTAAGAAAATCTAACACAGAATATAAAGTTGCTAAAAACACAATTCTAAAATTTGCTGCTAAAGGAGCAAATTTAGAAGAACTTACAAATTTACTTGAAGGACCAACAGCTATAGCATTCAGCTATGATGATTATGTTGAACCTGCAAAAGTAATTTATGACTATGCTAAAGGATCTGAATTCTATAAGATCAAAGGCGGAGTTATGGATGGAAAAGTTATTTCAGTTGAAGAAATTGAAAGACTAGCTAAACTTCCATCAAAAGAAATGCTTCTTACTCAACTTGCTACAGTATTGCTTGCTAATATTAGAAACTTAGCAGTAGTATTAGATCAAGTTCGCTCTTCGAAAGAAGAAAACGCATAATAAGCAGCAATTTGCTGCGTCAATGCGTAATTCAAGTGTCCTCAACGTGCAACAAGCACGCCTGCGGTACTTGAATCACGATTTCCTTGCAACTTACTACTTCTTATGCGTTTTTATAACATGTAGATAAGTGAAAGGAACAAAAAAATAATAAATAATAAAAAGGAGATTAAAAATCATGAAAATTGAAGAATTTATCACTGAAATTGAAAAACTTTCAGTACTAGAA
>JAEEHF010000054.1 GCA_016280725.1 Bacillota bacterium
ATTCTTTTAAAATAATTCTGTTGTCTCTCCTTTTTTATTTTCTCAAATTGGTATATGTCATACCAAGCATTTAAATTAGTGCTACCACTTTGCCTTGATTTGTATGTGGCTGTTGTTGCTGTTGTGGCTTCAGAATCATCGATAGGAAAATAATCCATATAGAAGAATTGCCCAACGGGTGGTTCTGGAGGAGTTGTCTCTACAATATCAAATCCAATAGTTTTTGCTGCAACTTTTACAGCAGTTGGTAAAAATCCCCAACCATCATTCTGATTATATAGAAAGGTATAATCATATGATACATAAGTGTATTTAGGTTTACTCATTTTCTATTAAACATTTAATATCCATTGAAATCTTTTCTATCCCCTTACCCATATCAACTTCTAATACTAATTCATCCTTTCCATTTAAATAACAACTTCTTATTATATAATCATACGGTAAATTTAAAGTAAATTCACATGGAGTTATAATACCGGTATAATCATATTTTTCATATTTAAATTTCATGTTATATATTTGTTAATATATTGCAAATATACTAAAAAAATGTTAAAAACAAAAATTTTATGAGATGTTTTTTCAGACTTGATTGGTATTATTTTTTTCCTATATTTTAATAAATGAGAAGAATTATGAGTGATAAAAAAAATTATTCTTTTGAACTGCAAGAGGTTTTGTCATATATGATTGACGTTCTTGCCACAGAATTTCCAACTGACGTGTTTACACCTGAGTATCTTATTGTTTCAATATTAGATAAGAAGTGCCACGCTAATATGTTCTTAGACAATTATTTAATGTCGGATAACATAGATGAACTTAGAGAGATATACACATCGGTTTTAAAAACAAACAACAAACCAATAGTAAAGGAAAACAAAGACAAAGATAAGGTAGAATTCGATGCTGAATTAAATAAGATTATGGAAATGTCCGAAAAGGAAGCAGACTATACCAATTCCAATCTTATTGGAACAGAACATATTCTATTAGCAATTCTTAATCCAAAAAACAACATTAAGATTCAAGAAGTATTTAGAACTGTTGGAATAGATTATGAATTGATTTTTTCAAAGTGCAAAGGTGCTAAGAAAGAAAACAAAGTACAAAGGAAAAAGAACTTTATAAATAATAATGGTGGTAATATTACAATGTCAGAACAACCAAAACAGCAGATAATTCCATTGAAGAGTGAAGTTAACACAGCTTTATCAACAGCTACTGATGGAGAATTTACAAAGAAATATACCACTAATATCAACGAATTAGCTAGAGATGGAAAACTTGACGAATTGATTGGTAGAAAAAGAGAACTTAATCAAATCATTAAAGTATTAGCAAGAAGAAAGAAAAACAACGTTATCTTAGTTGGTAATGGTGGAGTAGGTAAGACTGCTATCGTTAATGGATTGGCTCAATTAATTGAATCTGGTGATGTACCAAGTATTTTGGAAGGAAAACAAATTGTTGCAATTAACATTATGGCAATGGTAAGTGGCACACATTTCAGAGGAATGTTTGAGGAAAGAGTAAAAGGTTTGTTCGATGAGCTAAAAGCAAATAAGAAATATATCCTTTTCATTGATGATATTCAATCTGTTTTAAAAAGTGGTAGTAAAGACAAAGATACGGATATTTCAAATATGATTAGTGATATTCTAACTGAAGGTGATGTTAGAGTTATTGGAACAACCACATTCAAAGAGTATCGTAATTCAATTGAAAATAATCCTACCATTTCAAATAAGTTGCAGCGAATTGTAATAGAACCATCAACAAAACAGGAAACAATTGAAATCCTTAACGCAAATAAAAAATATTATGAAGAATTCCATAATGTAACTTATTCTGATGAAGCAATTGTTAAATGCGTGGAATTATCAGAAAGATATATTACAGATAGAAGTTTACCAGATTCAGCATTTGATGTCCTCGATTTAACTGGTGCATACACAGCACTTGCAAATAAAGACTCTGATGAGTTTATGGCGTTAAAGAAGAGACTCAATGAAATTGAAGAAGAGAAAAACAACATTCTCAATAATGGTGAATTTGAAAAGATTGATTCTATCACAATAGAAGAAAATGACGTTAAAAAGCGCATTGCTGACTATAAGAGAGAACAAAATTCATCTGTAAAGAAAAGAGTTAAGGTTGGAGCAGAGAAAATATCTGAAACCATTTCTGAAATCACTGGAGTTCCAATTTCTAAGATTACAACCAACGAAAAGGAAAAGATTGCTCACATTGATGAAACTTTGAAGAAGAGTGTAATCGGACAAGATGAAGCAGTTGAAAGCTTATGCAGAATTATTAAGAGAAATAAGGTTGGACTTGGAGATAAGACAAAGACAATGGCTAACATATTGATGGCTGGTCCTTCTGGAAGTGGTAAAACTCTTATTGCAAAAAAACTTGCAGAAGAAATCTTCGGTGACGAAAAAGCTCTTATCAGAATTGATATGTCAGAATATTCTGAGAAGAATTCAGTTGCTAAATTAACTGGCGCTGCTCCTGGATATATTGGTTATGAAAACGGAGGACAGCTCACAGAACAGATTAAACATAAGCAACATTGTGTATTGCTTCTCGATGAGATTGAAAAGGCTGACCAAGAGATATATAACCTTTTCTTGCAGTTATTTGATGAAGGTAGATTGACAGATAGTTCTGGACAGATTGTTAATTTCAAGAATGTTATTGTTCTTATGACATCTAATATTGGTGCTAAACAAGCCGCTGATTTTGGCGCTGGCGTAGGCTTCGTAACAGATGAACTTAATAACAAGAAAGCAATTATTGAAAAGCAATTGAAACAAAAGTTCACTCCAGAATTCTTAAACAGAATTGACAAGATTGTTTACTTCAATACACTTTCAGATGACAATCTAAGAGAAATTGTTAAATTAGAGATTAATAAATTTGGAAAGAGATTAAAAGAAATCAAATACAATATAAAATATGATGATAGCGTTGTAAATTATATACACGAGCAAGCATTGAAGCAGAAAGAATATGGCGCAAGACCTATCATAAGATTGGTTCAGAATAATTTGGAAGATGCCATTACTGACTTGATTCTAGAAAATGATTACGAACCAGAATACGCATTTAGTGCAACTTGTGTAAACAATCATATTAGCATCTCATAATTTTTTTTCAAATATTTCATAATGCTTAAAAATGGTAGTACTTTTTAACAAATTTACTACCATTTATTTAAATTAAGTTAAAAAATAAGCATTTTATACATAAAAATTTGGTTATTACACATATTTTTTGTATATTTGCATAATAAATCGTGAATCGTTATGATGATTGATTTATGCAATATTCTCGTTGACAATGGGTTAACAAAAGAAGAGATATTGCAAAACATAGAAATCGTCAGCACTTCTTACGAAGATGCTCCGAAAATAACTGAACTGCTTGCAAGGTGTTTTGACCTTCCAAATCAGGAAACAGCGTTAAGACAATTAATTTACTCTGACGCTAGACTTGATAAATCAGTAAAGGCTATAGATAAGAGAAACGGCGATATATATGGATTTTTACTATTCAGTAACTTTCCAATTCACGTAGGTTCTCCACTATTACACCTGAACCCAAGGCTTGGCGAATTCTTGATGCAGTTTAGACAAATTAATGGACACTCATTTATTATTGATGAAAGACTTAGAGGAACTGGCATTGATAAAAAGATGCTTTACCTCCAAAAAGAATTCCTTGAAGATTACGATATGATATGGGCTGCTGTCGAAAAAGATTTAAAGTCTCATACATATTGGAAGCGGTTGGGATTTAAAGAACTTTTCAAGATTCCAGATGCATCGTTTTATGCCATCTTTAATAAAAATTTAAATGAAGATGATATTTATAGTATAATAAACGATTTGAAGGATGAAGAAAATCATTATAAGTGAGGAAAAAGAACACCTTCTATATGAGGAAGCCATGTTAGAGGAAATGTTTGGCGGCTGGGGCGATAAAGTCAAATCCATAAAGGATTATCTTGACAAGAATTTCGCAAGAGCCGCTGCTACCATATTTGGTGAAGATGGCAAGCCTCAAGTTAAACAGGTTGTAGCTTGGCTTGATGATTACAAACAAATAGTTAAAACACTAACGGAAGTTCAACTATTCTATATCATTCAAGACCAATTTAAAAAAATATTGCCAGATAAAAATGAAAGGGACAAGTTCATAATACAAGTCCTTAAAGATTGGTATAACAATAAAATTACAAAAAATTATTCGCTGTCCGTTTATTAAAGAGAATTAATAATAAGAGGTATAGCACAGTAGATAGCTCTCTCTCGTATTCTACTGTCAATGGGTAAGGGATTTACTCAGCCTCACTAAAATTTATATATGATGAGAAAAACAATTAAAACAATTATTATGGTAATTGCTCTAGCAATGCCAACAATGGCGTTTAGCCAAAACGAAAAGAAGGAAGAGGTATTTAGTTGGGAGCGTGTAATGAACGCTATCATTAAAGTTGAAAGTAAAGGAAATCCTAAAGCACATAATCCTGTTGGAGATTGTGCAGGAATTCTACAAATCACTCCAGGTTTGGTAAAGTCGTGCAACCAAATTCTAAAGGAGAGGAAATCTACAAAGCGTTATACTAAAGCCGATAGATATAATGCTTCAAAATCAAAGGAAATGTTCGTACTCATGCAAGAAAAGTACAATCCTGAACACAACATTGAAAAAGCTATTAGGTGTTGGAATAGCGGATTCAGTAAAAACTGGAAGAACAGAAGTACTGGTTATTACAAGAAAGTAATGAAACACTATTAATATGAAAAAAGGTTGTAGATGAAAAAAAATCTACAACCTTTTTTATTTTATTTAAGAGCACCTTGCTCCATTGCTTTTCTTAATCTTTCGTTGAAATC
>JAEEHF010000003.1 GCA_016280725.1 Bacillota bacterium
ATTATGATAAATTGGCAGCATTGATGAATAAATATAATTTGTCCGAACAAGAAGCTTTAAACTTTATGTATCCGGAATGGAAAGATGAAAACGGAAATTTACAAAAGGGTGACAGGAGTGGGCTGACAACGGAACAGTTGATAGCGGCATATGATCAATATTTGAAAGATGATGCGGAAGCAAAGGAAGCAAACAAATTAAAAGCAGATTTGATAAATGAAATACAAGGAAAATATCCTGATGCAACAATATCGCCGGTACGTAAAGATGAGAACGGATATGAATATGTAGAAGTAACAATTGGTGGAGAAACATTTAAGCATTATATATTTAAAGACGGGGCGGGAAATTTATCTGACAGATTAAATAAGGATTATGATGAGTATGGCAAAATAGCAGGAGTAAGAGATTCTTTAGTAGGTAATGATTATACAATAATAAATAGTGGGCTTGATGAGGAAGGGAATTTCTATTATGAAATAGGTAAAAAAATAGGAGATAAAACATATACAACGAAAGTATATCCTATATTGGATGATAAAGGAAATGTGCTGAACGTAGATGATTTTAATAAAATATTTGATTATCAAGGGACATTAACAGGAAGCGATTATACGATAATAGGCAGCGGACATGATGCAAATGGTAATTTTTATTATGAAGTAAGCAAACAAATAGGTGGTAATACATACAAAACGAAAGTATATCCTATCAAAGATGATAAAGGGAATATTACGGATATAAAAGATATAAATCAATCTTTAAAAGCAGCCAGTGAGATAGACAGAGCTAACGGTATGACATTAGAATTAAATGAAGATGGGACAGTGAAGACAAACGAAGACGGTTCATATAATGTAACGGTAAAAGTAAATGGAAAGGATGTGACAATACGTGTGTCGCCAACAGCACAAGATGCTGAAGGAAACTATTATTCCGATAGTGATAATTTTGCTGAAAATTTAAGAAAAATGGCAGAGACAGCCGATAAAATAAACAAAGCCGGTAATATGACATTAGAGCGAAATGAAGATGGAACACCGAAGATGAACAAAGATGGCTCGTATAATGTAACGGTAACGTTAGAAGATGGTACAAAAATAACAACACAAGTATGGCCAACAGCACAAGATGCTGAAGGGAACTATTATTCCGATAACAAAAATTTCATAAAAAATGTAACACAGATAGCAAAAGTAGATAAATTTTTGGAAGAAACCTATAAAAAAGGAGAAGGAACAGGAGTCGGTCAATACACTAGAAACGAAGATGGCTCGATAACAATACATACCAAAGACGGAGATGTTGTAATATATCCTACCGGTACAATGAAAAATGAAAAAGGTGAAGATGTATATGTATACGATACAAGTAATCCTAAAAAGATAATATCAGATATAAATCAGACTGCAGCAGTGGATAATTTTTTGAGAGAAAGCTATAAAAAAGGAGAAGGAACGGGAGTCGGTCAATACACTAGGAACGAAGATGGCTCGATAACAATACATACCAAAGACGGAGATGTTGTAATATATCCTACCGGTACAATGAAAAATGAAAAAGGTGAAGATGTATATGTATATGATACAAGTAATCCTGAAAAGATAGTAGCGGATATAAATCAAACTGCAGCGATAAATAAATTTTTGGAAAGAAACTATAAAAAAGGAGAAGGAACGGGAGTCGGACAATATACAAGGAACGAAGATGGTTCGATAACAATACATACTGCATACGGAGATGTTACGATATATCCTACCGGAACGATAAAAGATGAAAAAGGTAACGAGAGATATATATACGATACAAGTAATCCTAGAAAAATAGTAGAAGATATAAATCAAACTGCCAAAGTACGTGAAACATTAAAAAATAAATATGGAAAAAAGAATGTAATACCTAACGATGATGGTTCATATAGTGTATTAATAAGAGATTCACAAGGAAATATCGTAGGGAGTTTAAAAGTTTGGCCAACAGAAAGGAACGAGAAGAATGAATATACTTTCAACAAGGATGATTTTAATAATTATCGTAATGCCTACTCGAGTTTATTGGCTTCCGGTTATAAGGTAACAGTTAATGATAACGGTTCGTTTACTGTAACAAAGAACGGACTCACATTACCTGTATGGCCATTTGATAAACAAAATAATTATACATTTGATATTGATGAGTTTAATAAATATTTCCAATATTTATTGAATGGAGGAAATCCTGATACATACGGATGGACATGGTCTTCTACAGATTCTCCTTCCACGGATTCATATTGGACAGAGGAAGAAGACACATTTGTATCTGCAAGACATTATAGTGCGGATGATATTATAGCAGCCGGAAAAATTCTTCCTTATGAATATCAGTTTAATCTCGATAAATTTGATCATGATATAGCGAGAGCAGAGGAAATTTTTGATGCTGCTTCAGATGAACAACAATCGGTAATTTCTGAATTGAAGGATAAAATGGCAGAAAGAGTGGAACAAGTTGAAGAAAAAGAGTTATCTTCTTTCCAAAAATTCTGGAATAACAATGTAAGAATAATTACTTCCGCATTGATTGGTTTAGTTGGAGTTATAGCAGTAATTGTTATGGCTATTGTATCGGCACCGGCACTTCTTTTTGTGTTACCTGTGGCTTTAATTGGTTTTGCCGTGTACAATGCTGTTGCGGGTGATACTCCAATAGTTTCTTTACCTATGTTCCAGGCGGAGAAAGAAATAACCACGGAATTGAGGCCTAATTTTAATCTTGAACAAAAAGAATATAAAGAAGGAGAATATAATATTGTTGTTTCCGGTCATGCCGAGGAAAATCAAACAACCGGAATTATAGAATATACATATACAAAGACTGCTTATAATGCGCAAGGTAAGAAAGAATATGAAATAGAATTTAATTCTTTCTCATCTGAAAGATTGTCTGATTTATCTATTGAAGTGCCTAATCGCTATGTTGTTAGGACCTATAAAAATGGAGTTTTAAACAGAGTAGTAGAATGCAACAATACTAACGAGAGAGTATATATTGAAACTGCTTGTGATGATGCCGGAATTGAAAAGAGTCAGAGAAAAATTGATGTTGAAGCGGCGGAAAAGATATACAAAGAGTTAGGAGTAAATTCTATATCCGACTCCGTAAAAACATTTGCAAGCGGTGATTTGAAAGAAATAGCAAGTGGCGAAGAAAAGCCTGCATTGTATCCGTTCTATTCTTACATCCAAGAAACAAATACGGCAGAAGCCAATAAAGAATTTTTCCAATTATATGATAATTCTGTTGCAGGTATAAATGCTGTACTTGATGGTGATACTATAACTGCACAAGCAATATTAAGAACTATGGCTGATAGAATTATGTCTACAGGGCCTGAAAACAAATTGGATCTGTCAACCAAAGACGGCTATGAAATGACAGGAGAAATATTATGGGCAGGAATGTTTGCTTTGTATTGCCAAAAAGCCGGTATAGATATTGATATTAACGGAAATTCAGCTATAGCAACAATACTTAACCATGTTGACGGATACTTAAGTGTAACAAAGATAGAACAAAACGATACGCTTGGATTTAAAGGAACAAGAGTTAACGATTGGGTATCTACCGAGCATATGTTGGATGCAGCTATGTATTATGCTTTGAAAGCAGATGTTGATTCCGACATATTGAAAGGTGATTCTGATGCATATAAGAGAGATATTGAATCATTAAAAGCAGTGTTAAATTATATCAATGCAAATTTGGTAAATAAGAAAGATGGTACAATGCAACAAGGTCTAAATGATGGCAGACAAGCAATGGATACATATACTTGGGGTTATTTGATGTTGTCTGCAATACAAAATATGAATTTGCCCGGTGTAGATATCGATGAAATATTTGGTAAAAAGAATTTTGCAAATAGTCTTTTGGATAAATTGGTGGTAAGAGGCGGACTTGTTGGCTTTGCAGACGAAGGGGCAATTAGTGGTGAGTTTACAATGCAAGCCTATGCTGCATTTGCGGCTGCCGGTAGAGAAGATGATGCAAATGCCATCCTTCAGTCAGCTATAAAAGCAGGCTTGGTTGTTATTGATGGGAAAAATATTTATGTTAAATATACCGATAAAGAGGGGAAAAATATTACAACCGGGTACGATATATATCCGGATAAATCTATCGCAGCAACGCATTGGCTTAAGTGGGGAATAAATGAATTTGAATCTAGACAAAACGGCGGTAACGGAAATATATTTAATTTAGCGACTTTAGGCAGTTTAGGAGAAATATCGGCAGAAACCAGAGAAGCCGTAGATGATGTTATTGATTCTCTAAATGCTGTTTCCGATGAAAAAACTACGGATTACAAAAAATACGAAGAAGTCAGCAAAAAAATAGCTGCATATCTTACAGATGGAACGATAAAGATTGATCAGGCAAAAATATTATATGCTAAAGTACAAGATGCATTAAACAATATGGACTTCACCGAAGGCAGTTCCGTAAGAATGAAAGTAACAGGGGATGCTATAATAACACAGGAAGCTATGCGTTCGGTAGGATATAGAAAGATTGAAGAAACTACGGGAGTAATAGAAGATAATTCCACATATGCGGCAAGAATACAAGAACATATAAAGACTTATACGGATGAAGAAGGAAAAAATTTTAATACTGTAATTGACAATGAAAAAGAACAAGCTGTAATAGCTGCTCTTAACAGTGCTTTGGGAGTTACATTTATTGATGGAAAAATGGCTGAAAAGTTAGTAGGTGTGATTATGAAGGTTGGAGTACAATCTTCCGATACGCTTTCTACTTGGGCAATAAGAGCTACAAAGAGTGTTTTATCTTCCAGCGGTAAATATAATAGAGTTTTTGAAGACCTTTTACCTTATTTAGATAAGAATCAACAGGAACAGATATTGACATCATTAATATCTTCGGCAACTTCAGATGATATCGCTTCTTTGTTAGGCAAGATTAAAGGTGCTATTAAAAATGAAACTATTGGTTCTGATATTCAACAAAGTGTATTAAAGGCTGCTTATGAGAAACAAATATCTTTATCTACAAAAAATTATGGCGGATTATCCGATGTAATATCCGATATAAAAGGTTCAAAGATATTAGATGATGCTTCAAAGGCGGATTTATTATACCAGGCATATTCAAAAGCAACAGTATTATCTTCATCTTTGGACAGTTTCTATAAGAGAATAGATGAAATTGTAAAAGATGAATATGTAGCTTCAGACAAGAAAAAAGAATTGTTAAATGATGTACAAAATCAATTGGTAGAAGCTTATAAGGAACAAATAAATGCCCAAACAAACAGAATGGATATTAGGAATTTAGGTCATCAAATAAAAGAAATTCCTTCAACAAGAAAAGTAAACGGTGAAGAATATACTTTATTATCTGATAAGGCCAGAACAGCTCTATACGGTGAAGTTGAAAGAAAAGCATTTGAAATAGATTTAGAAAAAGGCAGTTACGTAAGACAAAATGTTTCGGCCAATGCCGTAATTACAAAGGCTGCTATGATTGAGATGGGAGCTGCAGGCGATTATGCGAAGATCGATCCTGCCACAGGTTGGCTTGAAGACGGTGTTTCTTTTGCTAATAGAATTGATGCTTATATAAAAAAATCTTCGGATGCAGATAATTCTGATTTAACTTTCGGACAAGTTATAGAAAATAAAAAGAGAGATGAAGTTCGTGCATTATTTAAAGAAGTTTTTGGAATAACCGATGATGAACAAGCAGCAGAACTTTTAACTGATGAAAAAATTGACAATATACTTAAAGAAGCAAGTATAAATGGAGAAGATACTCAAGCGACTTGGAATGAAAAAGCTTTAGAGGTGTTACTTGCCGATGATGCTGCAATTTTAGAGTTTGCAACAACCGTGAAAGATTCTTCTTTATCTGAAGAGCAGAAAGAATCAATATTTGGCAGATTAAACGAAACATATTATGAATCTCTTAAGAGAAGATTAAATAATGCTACTTCACAAAAAGAAATTGATTCAATTAAGAACATAGTTTCAAAATCCGACATGATTTTAAACGAAGATCAAATAAAAGAACTTACTGCGGATGTAGATTGGTTAAATATGAAAACGCCGGAACTTTTAGAGGAAAGATTAACACAGGAGTTGGGAGTAAAAGTTACGGTTAAGGATGTAACAGTAAAGAGACGTCAAGTTAGACCGGGAGATGTGTATAGGAGATATATTGCTATATACGAAGTAAAAGTAGAAGACGGGAAAAACGGAATAACTTTTGACTATTACCAATATACCAGAGATAGAGAGGATACTTTTTCCATTGAAAATAAACTTGATACATATGATGGTATGAAAAATATGATTGAAGCTTGGAGAGCTTTGTTAAAGAAAGGCTTTCAAGTTGAATCTAAGACAGATGAAAATGATAATCAGTATTTTGAAATAACGAAATCCGGTACCGACGCCAAAATAAATGTTTATTTATACAATATAGAAGGAGAATATATTTTCGATGCAGAAAAAACCGAAGAGTTGTTTAATATATATTCGAGATTCGAAAAAGATTTAAAAGCAACAAAAAGCGGATATACGGTTGAATTTGATACCGATGAAAATAATTATGCAATTTTTAAAGTTTCTGGATATGGAAAAACAGCAAAAATTTATCCTTTCAATTCAAGCGGAAAAGAAGAAGATATGTTTAAATATTATACACCTGATATGGCAGAAGCAATAGCAGGAATGTATCTCTATAATGAAGGCACAGATTCCGTTATGCAAAAAACAGTAGATCCTGTTTTAACTGCGGCAATCGAATTTGAACAAATCGAAAATGAACTTGAAACAAAACTTGGTTCAAGAAATACTGCATCTGAAACAACTGAAAGAACAATAAAATATTCCGATGGTACTCAAGTTATTATCACTGTTACATTGAACAAAACTGCTTCCGGTTTGTCAGGTAAATACACAAAAACTTTCTATGCTGCTGATGGTAAACCTATGACAGATACTGACGGGAACAACCTGCAGATAGAAATGTCTTATTCTTCTGAAGGCGGTATAACCTTTACGACCGAGAATGGTACTCAACAGAAAATTACTAAAAAAGAAGAATTTACTACAGATGATGGAACTGTAGGTGTTGTTTATGCGAAAGATATCTTTGATGATGAAGGGAACTATCTTGGAACCGAGGAATTTATTGATTATAATCCGAATGCTAATAAAGATGAGGTATCGAAAGTCTTTTATAAAAATCCGGCTATTGAATTTGAAACAGGTTTAACAATCTTGGATTCGACTGTTACCGAAACATCTCCTTTAAATCAAAAAGAGTTAACCAGTTTCTTAGAAAAAGCTTTACTTCAAGATGGATGCAATGCATTGGGAAAATTGAAAGATTTTGTATTTAACAATATCCATGACAGCTTCTTATTAAAGATAACTACTATAGGTGGTATTGAACACTATATTTATATTGAAAATATTATAGATGAAGGCAACGGAAAGTATACATTTGATGTTATTGCTTATCCGAATGACCAAAAAACGCAGGCGACAAAGATGGGAACTGTTACGATAAATGTTGAAGATGAATATGGAATAATACAACAATCTGATTATAAGGATATTTTTGAAAACGGTGTTGAACAGAATGGTACCGAATATTATCCTGTAATTTCTATGAAATATGATAGTGAGCTTGAACAAGATCCTAACTACAGGAGAGTAGTGGAAGTAAAAGATGACGGAACTATTGATCTTAAATTGACCTATAACGGAAAAGAAGTAAAAGTTGTTTACGGATCCAGTTTTGATATTCTAAATTCTCAAGCAAGATCTTATATTGACAGAGGCGGTTACGGTAAGATTTCTCCGGGAAGAATTTTTGAGCCGCAGTATATTGTCATTAAGGATGATAGCGGTAAAGATATTTTGATATCAGCCAGAGATTTATATGAATATTCTCAAGACAGAGAAAGTGTAAGTATCAAATTTGATAATGTTTCTTATACATCATTAGATTATCTTGCAGATAAATTTTTAGAAATGGGAATTTTTTATGATGGAAATAAAGCATATTCAAGCAATAATGTAGGTGTGGAAATAAAAAATGATTCCAAAGAAGAAGGTGTTATTTCTGTAAAGACAAGACAAGTAAACAATGAACATTTCATGAGATCTGTTGCCGTAGATGCCACAATTTCTCATGATGAGAACGGAGTAATCGTTTATAATGCAGAACAAAAATCTTTCCAGAAAAATAATTCTCTCATAGAAACAACAGGTATGAGTTATTCTGAAATGATAAGTAACAAAAATGGTGATTTTCCATATGACGGAGGTAAATTGTCGGAAATCTTCGATACGATTTCAGAAAATTGTGATTATGATTTGGAAGGACTAACATGGACAAAAATTCAAACTATGTCGGCTGATGGAGAAGTGTTGAACACGACTTGGGCGGCATATTATAATAGTTCAACACCGGTTATCAAAATAGATACGGATGGTAATATAGACTTTTCTATAATATATGACGGAATAGAATCCGGTTTGAGATTTAACTTGAATGACAGTGTAGATCAAGTTCCTTCAAACGTTGTTGCTATTTCAGGTGTAGGAAAATTGGTCTTTAATTTGGTGAAAAATACGGCATTTATAGAGTTTGAAGATAAAGACGGTTGTTTAACAGCAAGACAAGGATTGTATATAAATGAAAATTCATTGTTCATCCGAAAAGATAGAGAAACATGGAAGTCGATTGTTAAATATTTGAATAAAAACGGTTGGTTGGAAAATACAAACAAAATCCTAAGAACATATATCACAGATGAAGACAGAATGGAAGCAGAGACGAATTATGTATTGAGTTTAACGAATGACGTAACTGTTTCTCAAGATAAGGAATGGGCTTCAACTTTGAGAGTATGGGGGCTTGGTTGGGTAATAAATGTTCTTGAATTCTTCGGAATATCTTCTAAAGAGAATATAAAATATGAAGGTGTTAATATTTTTACCAGAGGCGACAAACAGATTTTCGAATACGAAGATGGAGTTTGTTATCTTAAAAACAGTGAAGGACAATATGTTGATGAAAATTTGGAAGTTACAGATAAAGAACATGCTGTAAAGATAGCTTCTCAAATTCTCAAAGCATATCAGACACCATCTGGTACAGAAACTTATTCTCCTGTAAATTTAAAGAAAAGTACCAGCAAAGTAAATGAAGAAGACTATAGACATAATATCTTCTATAGTAATGTCGAAAACGTTGAAGGGAAACAAGGTTATAGAAATTTCGAAAGAGTTTTGGATAACCAGGGAAGAGTAAGAGCTGAATTTGAATATATAATGAATGATAAAGGAGAAAAGGAATATACAAGTGCTGTATTTGTTGTTTATTCTGAAGATGGTACCATTGCTGCAAACTCAATAACTGTTATCATAAAAGACGGAAAAATGATTCCGGTAAAATCTTCGGATTATATAGGTGTACAAGAAATGACACTTATGCCTAAAGAAGGTATGACTCCTCAAACGATACCGACATTCGGATATAAATCCAGTCAGTTAGGTTTGGCGAATGTATCTCAGTATCATTTTGATTTCGATGAAGAAAATCTGTTGCAAAATTGGGGCATTTTCTTTGACGAGAATGAAGATTTTAATTCTGAAATTAGGGAAATGATAGATACATATACAACATCTCAAAATATAATTTATAATTCCGGTGAAGGTGAAATCGTTGCTGCAGCACCGAAATTGGATGAAAACGGAGAACCTTATTTCATAGAATTCTACATATATAAAGATGAAAATGGCGGATATATTGATGCAAACAAACAGTTGATACCCGGAACGGCGGATCGTGTTTATAAATTCTTCTATGATAAGAATAAAGGGTATGACTTTACAAACTACTTATACAATTCGGACAATCCTTACAGTGATGCTATATCTATATCTTCATTTGCATCCAAGTATGACTTGTCACAATATAATGAACAGAATGGTATTGTATATAAAATAGATTCTTCCCAAGGAAATAGATATGCATTAACACATTTGTTTGATAGCAAACTTTCCGGAAATATAGAAGAAAAGAGAGGTTTACAATATGCTGCATATAAGAGTGATGGTTCTCCTTTCTTTGATGTTTGCGATTATTCTACATTTAAGTTTGCAAATGGGGCATTGGGAACTTCTACCGTAGGTAATTATTATGAAGTTGTAGTATACGACAAGAGTAATGTAGGCCAATATGGTTTCTTGATACCGAAATCAGATTTTAATGAGGCCGATATTCAAGGTTCCGTAGCAAAAATTCAGGAAAGAATTGATGCAATGAATGCTATTTTGAGAGAATATGACGGAAAAACAGATATCAATGAATATATTAAACATTATTTCGAAAAACATCCGGAAATAGTTGATAAAGTTGGTTTACAGTATATTACCAAAATATATCAAAGAACCGAAATTGACAGAGCAAATAATCGTGTATATATGTACTACTATGAATTTGATCCTATAAACTCCAATGTAAACGGAGGAATCAGTGCTAAGATGTACATGCATCAATATACTTACGATTTTGAAGGTAATTATTTATCTAAAAAGAGAACCGATATCTTTGGTGATTACTATCAAGAACTTAAAACTAACTATGGAGATTATAAATATATTGGGCTCTCAATAGCAATTTTGTTCGTTTTATCTTTGTTTGAAAAAGCTATAGGTAAGAGAATAAATATTAAGAAGAGAGTTCCTGGTTTAAGAAAAGGTGGAGAAGGTGAACCGGGTAAAGGTGACAAAAATCAGACATATGATATAAAAGGATTATTATCATATAAAACTACTACAGAAAAAATATTCTTCTGGGCCGGCAACATTGCATTGTTTGGTTTAACATTGGCTTTGTCTGCTGTTAATCCTGTAGCTGTGATTTCTTTGTTCGGATCACAACTGACTATTTCAACGGCACTTATACCGGCAGTAATTGCAGGTATAAGAATATTAAGTGAAACAGTTCGTGTTTTCATTAGAAGTCGTTTAGTAAAGAAATTAGATAAAGCCGGTAAGAGTCCGGTAGCTGAAGCTTATGAGGGAACCAAGAAAACAATAAAAGAAATAGCAGATAAGGTTCCAAGTCTTACAGAAAAGAAATTGACAGATAAAGATGTAGAGGGTGCACCCGGAAGCTTTTTCGATGAAAAAGGCGAAATGACATTTGATGGTGCAAATCTTGCGGTACAAAACATAATAGATTCTCTTAAGGATTCAAAGAGTGATTTTAGTAAAGAAGAATTGGAAAATATACAGGAATTGTTGCATAAAATAACAACCGAGTTCTATGTAGAAAAAGATCCTAAAGGAAACCTTGTTGTAAAAGTTGGCAGTAAATCTTCTTTTGAAACTGCGGTTTCTGCGTTGAAACTTGTAGTTAAAAAGAAAGCAATGGCAACAATGGGTTTAACCGAAAAAGAAAAAGAAACAATAGATAATGTTTTAAAACAAGCCGATAAATCTTTCAGAGAATATTTAATCACAGGCAGAATACAATCATCCGTTCTTAATGAATACAAAATCTATTCCGATAATGTATACAAACAAATAAAAGGTGAAGAAAACTATGTAGAAAAAACGAGATATACATTAGATGATTTATTCTTGTTCTTCTATATTTACGATAAATTTGGTAATGATAGACCGCATGCTACGAATTTTAGATACTTATTACAGAATTATGCAAATGAAATGATTGCAGATGGAAATGGTGTTCATGTTGGTGAAATGCTTGATAAGAGAATAGATAGAATTCTCTTGTACTATCGTGATGGTGTAAGTTTGAAAGACAGACAAAAACAAATGTTAGCTATTGCTAAAGAATTGGAAGTTGTGCCTTCTGATGCTGAAATTTCGGCTTTTGAAGCTCTGGTAAATATGCCAAAATCTGAACAGAAGGAACTCATTAAAGGATTAAAATCATCTAGAGAAAGAAAAACTCTTGAGTTGATGTTCAAAGAATATCCGAAGTTAGAAAAATATGAACCGAAATTTTTTACTCCTGTAAATTTTGATTTAATGGCAAGAAATGTTGGTTGGGCAAAGAAATTTTTAGCTACAGACAAAAAAAATGAAGCCGGTGAACTTGTATTGACAACTGGCTTTACGGACGAACTTACTCCGTTTCAGAACTTTAAAACTCCGCCGTCTACGGATACAAGAAGAGATTTGTTAAAAGCGTTAGATTTGTTTGATAAGGCCAAAGCTTCATTAAATGAATTATACTTGAAAATAAATTTAAAACCGGTTATATCTCACCAAATATTGTTAATTACAATACCTTTAGCTGTAGCAATCGGTGTTATATTTGCTCCTTTGGCAGGATTTGCTGTTGCCGGTGTAGGAACGGTATTAGCTTTAGGGTGGTATTATTTAGCTCCGAAAATAATGAACAGATTGCAATCACAATCTTATACTCAATATTTTGGTGAACCTATAGATACAAGAAAAGGAAAAGACAGTTTTGATACTACTGAACAGATAAGAAACGAATATGATAAGAAATTTAGAATATTCAAAGTTTCTTTAGTTAATAGTGCAGTAATGCTTCCATTTATGTTTGTGTTTGCAACAGCATTGAAGTGGATAGCATCTGCAGGATTCTTAAGTTATAGCATTCCGTTGTCATTTGTTAGTCCTGTAGGATTCATATTACTTGGTGTTGCAACACTTTCAATAGTTTCTAAAATAAAAAGTGACACAATTCCTGTTTTATTTGGAAAAACAAGAAAAGAAAAATTGGAAAAAGAAATTGCAGAATTGAAAAAAGACGGAGAAGATAAGAATAAAGACAAAATAGAAAGGAAGACCGAGCAAATTAAAAAAATAGAAGAAAATTTGGCTAAAATAGACTCTACTAAAAAAGAAGGTAACTTGAAAGCTTCTTTAGCTGCTATAGGTGTTTCTGTGGGGATAGTGCTTATAGGTTCCGCTTTATTTGCGGGACTTGCTTCTATAGCTTCGACACTTGTGTTCGGTGGGCTTATATTGATAGTTATGTCGATATTAGCAATAAAGTTGCCAAAATTAAGTTTCTTCTCTGTATGGAAAATATTTGAGGCTTCCGAAGCTAAAAAAGAATTCAAGTCTAAAGGTGTTATGGAGACAGGTAAAACATGGAAAGAATTCCAAGATGCTTGGGCAAACAACGAATTATTTGCAAATTGGAAGAATTCATTATTACCGGCAGCAGTTGTAGTTAATACCGAAAAAACAGTAAGAGAAAAGAGACCGGATTTGACTGATGAGCAAGTTGCCGAAGTTGTTGAAAAAATAATTGAATTCTACTATGCGGAAAATTGGAATAGTATAGTGAGAGATATGTGGAAAGATGCACACATAAGTATTGATGAAAAAGACAACTATATGTATAAATATGTTGGTGCTGATGGAAAAGATCATTACATAGGCGGAAGAGAAACATTAGAACTTTTGTCTTTTGATGATATCCTGAATTTGGTGGTTGATGAAAACATCGAACTCAAAGAACCGAACTTCTCTGTACAACCAACAACACAGAAGGCACAAGAAAGATTCTTTGAATATTTGAAAAATTCAAGAGCTGTCCCGGGAGTAGAAATTGCAAGTTTTGATGAACTTAATCCTTTAGCAGTAAGAATACCTACATATAACGAAGGTGTTTTACCTGACTTGGATAATGAAGAGTTGCCATCCGAAAGATTAAACAGTAATGAAATTTCTCCGGACGGAAGCAGACTTATTTCGACACTTGCAACCACTTATGAAGATGAATTAAGAAACCTAATTGGAAGACTTGATACATATTCTGATGAAAATGGGAAATACGCTTATGATATTTTTGGAAATAAATTCTATTTAACATATGATGATTTACAAGCTCTTGAAGGTTTGAAGGCCTTATTTAAGAACGGAGATTATAAAAAAGGAAAAGTAATCAATGGTAAGAAATTAAAACTTCTTGATGGAACAAATTTGCCTGATTGCAAAATAAAAACCGAAATTTTATTGTGGAATTCCAATAGATTGCAACCATTGGCAAGAACATTAATTGGTCAAGTAAAACTATTACAGGTTTATATTAACAATGCAAGAATTTTGCATCCTGAATGGGACGAGGCAACTTTACAGAAAGAAGTACAAAAGAAATTTATGATAGTTGCCGGTTATCAGGATTTCTGGGGTATTTATTCCAAAAATCCTAATGATCCGAGAACTCAGGGTGTTATAAAACTCTTGGAACTTTTCAATGAACAGGGATACGGTGCATATTTTACGGTTCCTGTTATGAGAAACGGAAATAAATATTCTGTACAAGATTACGAAATTCTTCTTGAGAAAGAAAGAAAAAATACTTTAAATGCTTTTGAAAGAAAATTATTGGAGAAATTAAAAGAACAACAATTGCCGTCTTATGAAGAATATATTGCTTTGAAAAATAAAAAATCGGCTGGTACTATAACAGCAGAAGAGGAAGAAAGGTTAAACAAAATAGTAAAATTATTAGATGACGACGAAAAAGGTGCAAGAAAACTTTATGATGATTCTATGAAAAATGTACAGAAAAATCCCTTTAGTGTTACATCAAAGGACAGAGCACTTTTGGGAATATCAAAATCTTTAAGTGGTGACGATTTAGAAAAATATATATTTGATAACTTTATAAGAACTGAAATTAATAGCCAAACAGTTATCGGAATAGAGACAGTTGAATACGGTTCTTTGATGGATATAATAAATAAATTAAATGTTGCTGCAAAAACGAGCATTAGTACTGTTCAGGAAGCTCTTGACTTGTTAAATAAAAATCCTATGCTCAGAGCATTTTTGAAAGAAGAAGAAGAATTAAGACTTCAAAATATAAGTAATAAATTACAACAGGAAAAAGAAAAATATATTAGATTGATGTTGGCAGATCCGACAAAATTAACTGATGCAGATAGAACTTTAGTTGAAGGATGGAAAAAAATTTATAGTGCAGGAGATGTCACTTTAGAAGAAGCGGAGTTTATTTTTAATAACTTAGACAAACCAATGACTGTTTTCTTTTTCAAACCGGAACATACCGATTTGTTTGTTATCAGAGGTGTTATCCCATCTTTCGGTTATGGTAAAGTAGAACATTTGGCATACTTAAATACTTTCATACCTGAAGGTTACAACATAATGGCGCAAGATATGAATATGGGTATGTATGCGGAACAAGCACAAAGAATACCTCTTGCACAATCTCCTTTTGTTCGCCTTTATGGTGTGATTGCCAGCTCTTTTGGTGAAATTATTGATACAAAGAGTTTCCCTACGACAACAGCTTCAGCTATGGCACATGCCGATAGAACATTTAACTATGTTACTCAACTTGTAATGTTATCAAGATGGTTCTATGGTCATCCTGCAATATTTGATTCGGATAAAACTCATTCTGTTGAAGATCAGGCATTCATGGTTTCTGAAGATATGATGGGATACATGGTACAGATTACAAGATATTATTTACCAAATAAGACGGATAAGACGGATAATATTGTTAAAGGAATGGGAGACTTGGTACAGATTACAAGATATTATTTACAAAATAAGACGGATATTGTTAAAGGAATAAGAGATTTTAAAGACGGCAAATTGGAAGACGAATCAATGGAAACATTCTTGAAGAATGTTTTAGGTGATACAAAAGATGCCGATAGTGCTTTTAGAGACAAAACAGCTGAACAAATTTACGAAGATATGGGTAAAATTCTTGAAAACTTTATTGCATACTTTGTTCCAGGCATAGATACTGAAGCATTTATGCAAAGATTAAAAGATAGTCCTGAAGATGCTAACAAATTAATCGAGGCAATGACTAAATTATTTGAGGCTGCAAGCAGTAAAGAACAAGAAATAATAGAAGCTTCTCCTACATATTACGATGTTTCTGTTGATGTTATAAAACTCAGAGAAACCAGTTTCAAGAGTGCATGTAGTATGTTACAGAAATTCGCATCAGGTTCTTCTCAGTCATTTATGAGTTATGAATTCTATGATTTTGTTAGAAATTCAAGTGTTTCTGATCAACTTGCTCATTATTATGCGGGACCTGGGTTCTATGAAAAAGATAGAGATGCTTTAAAGATTATTAAGTATATAAATATAGCAGTTGTGTTATTAAGTGTAAGTGTGTTCTCTGCATCTCCGGGTATTGCCGTTATTTTGGGATTGATGGGCTTATTTATGTCTCAAACATCTTCTTTGACCGGTTTTGTAAAAATTAATCGTACTTATGGTGAAAATGTATTTACAGGTTTAAAGAATGTGATAATGCAGGCCCCTTATCATATGTCACATATGTTTACACAGGCCAGCGGCTTTGGTGAAGGTGAATTAACTGCTTCATACATCCCTACCGGTAGACTTGCAAGACTTTTGTACAATATGCTTTTCGATCCTAACAATGATCAAAGTTTATATTATGCATTGAGAAATACACATATAAATACAAATATTAGAACTGCGATTGTTGCCATGGTAGGTTTGTGGCTTGTTCAAAGTCCGGCTCTTATGATGTCTGCTGTTTATATGTTAATACCATTTGCTGTTATTGGTGCAGTATTGTTCTACAACCCCGGAGGTTCTGTAACCGGTGCAGACTTCAGAATGGTATATAAGAACTACAAAGCAGATGTCGCAAATTGGATAGATATAATTAAAAACGGTGGTTCGCAAATAGCTAAAGTAAAGAAAACTATGATTTCATCCGATATCCTAACTATTTTAACTTCAGGAATATTCTTGTTTGGTTATGCAACGTTGTTTAATGCGGCAGCATTCTTGTTCTCCAAGAAATCAAATAATGTTCAAAAGTTTACAGCAGGATTTATAGGTGTAGGACTCGGTGCTTTAGGTGCATTCCTTGCAGCATCGACATTGCCTGCTATTGCGGTACCATTGCTGATTGCGTTCGGTGTAGGTGCAATAATTGGTATTACAAAGATAGTAATGGATAGCAGGACAGGTGTAAAAACAGAATCTTCACCTACAAGAAAAGCTTTTGGTGTGGGAGTTTCCGGAATTGTAGTTGCTTCGATAGTAGCTTGGTTCATGGGTGCACCGATAGCGGTTCTTTTGATAGGTGTTGCAGCTATGGCTCTATTCTTCGGAACAAGAGGAGGAATGGAATATCCTTTTGAAGACTCTGAAATAAGACATGATGTTTTATTCAAAAATATTGATAAAAATGTGATAGGTAATACTGCAAATGTTGATTTAGAGGAATTTAAGAGACTTATTGAAGAAAATATTGATTTTGATACGATAAGTGAAAATGATGGCTTGCCCGGCGGATTTGATATAAATCCGGACAACTTAGCTGCAGCCATAAATGCAGTTAGAAAAGAACAAATTATTACGAGTGATAAAAAAGTAAAATTCTCTGATGTTGCGGCAAAACTTGGTGATAAAACAAAAGAACATAAAAAGGTGGCAGAAAATCAAGAAAGAATAAAAACAAATGCGAAAGCACTTCGTAATTTGCTTATAGCTTCCGGACTTTCTATAGGTATAGCCGTAGGTGCTGTATTGATAGCTGGTGCTTTTGCTTTACCTTTTGCTTCAGCTTTATGGCTTATTGCTCCGATACTCTTGGTAAGTTCGTTTGTATTCTTCGTTTCTTCCTTAACAAGCGGTAAGAAATCAACAGCTTTCGCAAAAACGTTAAAGGCTTTCATACCGATGGCAACATTTGTATCTCTTACGATATTTGTAAGTTTGACCACCGGAGTTTTGGGTGCATTAGCAGCTGTTGCTTTAGTTGGTATTTTTAGTTCTATAAATAAACTTGGTAATTCTCTCGGAAAGAATTTTGCAAAGTTTAGAAACAGAAATTCGTTGTCAGGAGAAGTAAGATTAAATTCTGTTACACCTTTTGTTTTATTAGCTATACCTGCATTTGTTGTAGTGTTAATTCCGGGCTTTATTTCCGGATATAAAGCTCAAAAGAAGGTAATAGAAGAAAATAGAGAAAAAATAAAAGATGCTTATAGAAAGAATGATTTAGAAAAATTGCAAGAATTACTTCCTACATCATTTAGTAAATCTAAAGTTAAAAAGATAATGGAACAGGCTAAGAAGAAAAAAGAGGCAGATGCTAAAGCCAAAGCAGAAGAAGCAGCAGCAGAAGAAGAAACCGAATCGACAGATGAAGCAACAACAGATGAAGCAACAACAGAGAAAGTAACAGAAGAGAGAGTTGAAGAACCTCTTATTGGCAGTGAAGGTGAAGGAGCAGTAGTTGAAGAAGCAAAAGCAGCAAAAGAAGTAAAAGCTGATGAAACTCTTGCAACTGCGGATCCAAAAGAATTAGCAAAAAAGAAGATAAGCACGGTAAACGAAAAATTTGGTATAAAAGCTGTAGAAACAACATCTGTTGGTAATGTTGCGGGTATTAATATGCAACAAATTACCACGAAAGTTACGGATGTTTCTGAAGAAGAATATGCTGAATTTTTAACAACACCTGAGGAACAGGAAAGATTGACAGCCGCTTATGTACAAGCTGTAAATTCCGGCAGGAAAGAGAATGGCGGTCGTCAGGAAGGCACCTATGTTGATTTGCAAGGATATAACGGAGAAATAATAGTAATAGGTGATGTCCACGGAAGATTGGATAAGCTTGCACAGAAAATAGCTGCTAATAGAGAAAAACTTGAAAAAGGTGAAGCTATAATTGTATTTGAAGGTGACTATATTCATAGAGAAGACGGAGAAAGACTTTCTTCTATGAATTCGTCCATGGCTACAATACAGTACATAATGAGTTTAAAAGTTCTGTATCCTCAAAATGTTTATATGTTGGCAGGAAATCATGATATAGGAATGAATTTTAGTAAAGGTAGGGTTCGTCAAGGAATATTGTTCTTTATGAACTGGGATGAAGAGCAGGGATATGGCAACGCGGTAGATACGTATGAAAATATTATGAGAAATACTTTGGCACTTGCAGCCGAAACTGACGAATATATAATAACACATGCAGGACCTGCAAGAGATGAAAATTCAAAAGATTGGAGAAATGTTTTAAAGAACATGTCGAATATACAAAACGAAGACAACATAGATTCGTTGGTATTCCAATTATTGTGGAGCAGAGCCAATACTTCTGATATTCATCAAAATTACAACAAAGCTCATGTTGATGAGTTTGCCGGTGATAAAACTTTGATAGTCGGACATACTCATGTTAAAGGTAATTTTTACAATAGTATAGAAGAAAATAATATCGTAATAATAGAACCTTCAGATTCTGAGCTTAACGGATACGGAGTTATTGATCAAAGATTACAATCCGCGGCTGAATCCGCTGAAAGATTGGAACAAGGAAAAGAAACCAGTGTTGATAGAGAATCGACATTAGCTAAAGCCGAAAAAGAGTTCCCCGGCATAACGGAATATGTTACTGCTTTGGAAAAAGATTTAGGAATTGAAAACGGAAAAGTCGGTGATGGTATAAAAGTTACCGTTCGCGGTGATGAAGCAGATGCAACGATTATGTTTACTGAGAAGGCTACAGAAATACTTTCTGAATTATACGGAAAAGATGTAAGATCAACTTTGGATAGTTATACAAGAGCAGTTGTGTTTGTTAGTGGCAAAAATATTGCTGATATGGATGATAGTGCTTTCTTCTTAAATTATGTAGATGGTGAAGCAAGAAAAATTGCAGAAGAGAGAAAGACCAGAGCAGAAGAAGATAGAAAAGCCAAGGAATCATCAATAATAAAGGAAAAGATAGATAAGATAGTTAAAGATAAAGATATCAAATCCAAGTATAAAGAAATGATAGACCAATTGGCAGAGATAGAGCAGTTAGATGTTCTTGAAGGATTAGATGATGCAGCATTGATAAAACTCCTAGATAGTTTGGTAAAAGTAGAGACTGGAGTAGAAGAGAAAAACGGAGAGATGGTAAAGAGAAATTTAGCGGGATATTTCAAAGAATTCATGAGACTGGCAGCAAAGACACCAACGATTCCTGAAGTATCAGCAAAAGAAGCACAGGCTGTAACAACGGATATAGAAAGTGTAGAGTCTGAAGAGTTTAAGAGATTGTCAGCACTTGGAATGGCAGAGGTAGCGAAACTGGGAGTAATTTTGGTAGCAGGAGGAATGGGAGAGAGATTAGGATATACGGATATAAAGATAGGAGCAAATTTAAGTCAAGTATTTGAGCAGAAATATCTTGGAATGTATATAAATTACTTTGATGGGCTTGCAAGAGAGTACAGAGATAGTACGGGAGAAGATACGATAATACCATTATCGATAATGGTATCTGATAGCACACATGACAGGACGATAGAATTATTAGAGAGTATGAATTATGAGAGAAACGAGAAAGAGTCTGATGCTGGTAAAGGTTTGGAAGTATTTACTATGTATTCTAAGAATGCCGGTGTAAGAAATGTATATATAATGACTCAGAAGAACGTTCCTGCTATAAAATACGATACAGCGACTAAACAGGGCAGATTATCTATAAAAGAAGATGGTACATTGGAAACCAAGCCGCATGGACATGGAGATGTACATTTGAAGATGTTGGATACAGGAATGGCAGATAAGTATCAGGAGATGGGAAAAACGAGAACATTATTTATACAAGATACAAATGCACCTGGAATGAATTTTGTATTGCCAATGCTTGGTTCAATGGTAAGCGGAGAAAAGAAACTATCGATAGCTGCGGTATTCAGAAAAGATGAAGAACCGATAGGAGCATTAGGTTCAATAAAAGATAAAGACGGGAATGCTGTAATAGCTAACACGGAATATAATGTTATCGGAAAAGCAGTTGGATACAATAGTGGTAATATAAATCAGTTTATGTTTGATCATGATGTGTATATGGGTATACTGAGAACAGCGATGGATGAATTTACAAACATAAAGCCGGGTTCAAAAAAATCTGCAAGAATAGAGAGTATGATGCAGGATAAATACACAGCAGTATCGGCAGATTCGGTATCGATATTGAATTTCAAAGATAAAGCGACAGGATTTTCACCTGCTAAGAACGGAATAGTATCTATAACGACGGATAGTATTGCTCAACAACAGAAGAAATTGGAAGCGGAAGATACGGATGATAATGAAAAGCCGGGAATAGAGAAACAGATAAAATTGTTAGAAATATTAAGAGATACTGAAGGGCGAGTAGCGGATGGTATAAGGATAATAGAAGTAGATGGAAATACATATTATGTGATATCTGACAGAGGAAATGATAAAGTATCATATGTAACTTTTTCAACAAAATTGTCAGATACTATGGCAAGTGCAGAAGATGATAATTATGAGAACAACAGAAAGTTGTTGGAAGCGACGAAAAGAGTAAGTTTTGTCGGAGAAGGACAGAAAGTAGAGATACTTGGTAAGGAATTTAGAACATTTGGAGCAAGAGTATATTTGGATGCATATGGTTCACATAGAGCATTAGAAGAGAGAATGAAAGGTTCAAATACGATATCACAGAGAAGCGCGATATATTTAAATGGCAGAGTAGGATTAAGTGATGCAAATATTGATGGTAACATTAGTGTAACGGCAAAAGATGGTGTAAGTGTAGAGATAACAGGGACAATAAAGAATTCAGGGTATGAGATAGAATCGTTAAGCAGAGAAGAAATTGCCGGAATAATGAAAAGAGCAATGGCAAAGAAGGCGGCAGCAAAGGCCGATACGACAGGAAAAACAAAATATAGTGAAGATGCGGATCCGGAACTTCAGGCGGCAATAAGAGGATACAGAATTAAAGTTAGAGAAATGTTAGATATTTCATCCGATTTAGATCAAGATGGACAGTATGTGATAGAAGGACAAGCTGGTGGAACAGTAGTTGTGTACAAGGTAGTAGACGGAAAGAGAGTTGTAATATCACAATACCAACTTGTTGATAACGAATATGTTAAAGTTAAAGCAGAAGAACAGGAAAAGACAGAAGCCGCTGCACAAGAAGCTGTTGAAAGAACAAATGAAGAAGAGAAACTTTCTGATCAGAAAGAAGGTGTAGAAAGTACTGAAACAGATGTCTTGGCGGAAGAAAAAGGGCGTGAAGCCTCTGATCCGCTTGATACAGCTGCACAAGAAGCTAAAAAGACTGCATCTATTCCTTCCGGAATGGAAGCACAAAAGCAGGCAATAAATATGGTGTTTGAAAACTTGGGTGACGAAATTTCTATAAAATTTGGTACCTTGACGGAAGCAAGAGATGCCGGATATACTAAAGTTGCGGCTGTTGTTAGCGGCTCTATTACGGAAAGTCTTATTAAGCAAATGGAGGATAGCGGTTGGTTGGAAAAAGATTCGAACGGAAACTCTGTATTGTTAGATGCTGCAGGAAATATGGTTGCCAAAGTAGGTACTGTAAATGGTAAGAGGACTCTTATTTATAAAAACGGCAAGCCTGTTATATTCAAATTTAATGCAATGGCGAAATCCGAAGATAAGGATACAATTAATTTCCAATTACATTTGAATAAAGGACCGAGAGCGATATTTGATTGCTTGAATCCGGAAATTCAGAAACAGTTATTACAAGTGACGGAATTGTTGTTAAATGACAGATTGCTTTCAGATCCGGTAGCAGAAGATAAAATGTTGAAAATATTAGATAAGGTTAAAATTACATCAGATAAACTTAACATTGCTCGTATAGAAACTATCAATAAACAATTAGAGAATAACATAAAAGCTATAAGAGAGGAATTAACAGAGACTTCTACTTATACCAATCTTGAAATAGATAATTTATTAAGGTCATCTAATATAAACGGTATTAAATCTGTTCAAAGACAAGAAACATATTTGAAAGTGACACAGAACACGAATATTGCAGCAAGACTTAATACAATGAGAAATGCCGGTGTAACGACCGTAATATTAAGAGGCAAATACACTGCAGATACGATTAAATTTATAAAGAATCATGGCTTTGATGTCATAATTGAAGTTGATTACGAAGCAATTTGTACCGCTAATGATATTAGAAATGTTAAAGTTGTAGAAGATGTTGCATTAGAAACTTGTGTTGAAAATGGTGTGAGTGGTTTAAGATTTAAAATTAACAAATCAAGCAGAGTTGACACACTTAGAGGTGATTACGAAAAAATTAATGATAAATTTAAAGATAAAAATAATGGATTGAACTTTAGAACTGTTCCGACAATCTCTTATGAGTTTGATAAATCAATATTAAGTGAAGAACAATCGAGATCTAGAGTAATAGATTTTGTAAAAGATAATGATATTGAGTTGGTTGTAGATGCCGCAACTTGTGTTGACAATATTGATGCATTTAAAACTTTAGCGGATATTGCAAAATTAGTTGTTAAAGTTGAAGATAACAGAAATATAAATTCGACAATATTATCTAAATTGTATGGCGTTGCAATATGTGCAAACAAAGCATTCGTTACCAACTTGTTCAGAGATAATGTAAAGAAAAATCCGAGATTTGTTGGCAGAGATGTTGAATTGAGTGAAATATTTAAAGAGAATAAATCTTTAGCTGATATAAGAGATCTTTTAATAGGAAACAAAACATTGACGGAAGAAGAACTTGCTGAAATATTTAATATCGACACAATAAATACAATAAAACATTTATTGGAACAAAATAAGGATAATGGTTTTGATTTGACAATGACAGTTAGAGAATACATATTGGGTTCTATGATGGCAACTATAGAAAAAGATATTATTTCAAGTGATGTTCAAGTTGGAGAAAAGAATTATAAGATTTTGGTTGGAGCGGCATTATTAATGATGGTTAATGGCGCAAGTACTGATTCTATCAATGATATGGTAAATAATATTGAGATTATTGGAACCGGTTCTCTTTCCGATTTGTTGAATGGAGAAGATTCTCAATATGCAAAACTTGCAAAAAATATTTTGGGTAAGATGTGGAAATCCAGTGACATGATGATAGCTGTGGACGGAGAAACTGATACAGTAACATTAGCAGGTCTTATAAAACTTATACTTACAATGGATACAATATTACCGGAGAAAGGTTTGTTGGGTTCATCAATGAATGTTTCGTTAGACGGAATCAAGGGTATCTTGGCAGCTGCATAATCAAAAAAAATAAAGAATATGGCAAAGTGTTCTGCTTTGCCATATTCTTGCTTATAAAGGATAATCATGAAAAACAAGTATATACAAGCATTGCAAAAACTATGTGCAACAATAACTTCCTTGTGTTTTACTTTTACGATTATCACCAACAATTCGTTTGCGGTTGTTAACCCGGAAACAACAAAATCTCAACAACAATATTTTGAATCAAAAGATAAAACAAATTCTGATTATTTATTCCCAAGTAAATACGGTAAAATTATATCTTATAACGATAATTTCAGTGATACCGTTATAATAAATATTCAGGATTTACATTGTGATTATTCGGTTCAAAAAAACATATCGGAAATTTTGGGTGAAATATCAAAAAAATATAATATAGAAAAAGTTTATGTTGAAGGCGGTATCGGTAACATAGATACAAGTTTGTTGGCAAATATAAATTCTCAATATAAACAAAATATTTTGGAAAAACTTTTAAAATCAGGAAAACTTACCGGAACGGAATATTATTCCGCAATAAATAATAAAACAAATTTATTAAAAGGTGTTGAAGATAAAGAAATTTATGATA
>JAEEHF010000004.1 GCA_016280725.1 Bacillota bacterium
ATTTTCATCAGCTCTTGAAAAATATATTACCAAACTTTTTTTATCTTTGTAAGTATTCACCACAATCACTCCTCTCTTTTTCAACAAAATTCTATCAAATGAAAAAGATACGTTCAATTGAATTTGGATATTTAAAGAACACCACTAAATATCGAAAAAAAAAAAAAGACACCAATTAGGTGTCTTAAGGTAGAGACTTTAGAACGGCAGACATCGGACACGTTTGAAAAACTGTTCCGTTGTCTCGTCCAGAAAGTCCCGAAGGAGAAACGTCTCAACAATTGCCTTCATCGCAAGGCAAAACTGATACGGGGTCAACATGAATGCCGGGAAATCTCCGTAGAGATAGCCCAGAATCATGAACTGGTCGAAGTCGCTCATCCTGACAGGAAGATCCTGAAGCGTCGCACGAGCCATCATTCAACTCTCCTTTCGAAAGTCGTCATTTACAAATAGCGCTTTGGTCCTAGATAGAAAAGCTATCAAAACCCGCCGAAAGGTGAATACATCAAATTCATAACGATAGCATTATATCAGTGCCGCATTGTTATGTCAACCAGGTTTTTGGGGACACGACGGTCAGACCTGGTAACCAGGTTTTTGGGGACAGGTCTTAGAAGTCAGTAAAAAATACTTCAATGACCTGTCCCCAAAAGTTAAAAAATTCTCCTCAATGTCGTGTCCCCAAAAGGTAACTCAATTTATTTAATAAACTTTGCTAAGTTGTTATCTCTTTTTATTTTACCTGTTGTAGTTTTTATTAATGGTTCCTTTGTAACTTGAACGCCTAGTATATGCTTGTATTTTGGAAGGTTTGGATTAATGTTTCGGCTAATTACCTCTTTAAAATGATTTATGATTTCTTCTTCAGTCTTCCCTGAAAATTCTTCATCATCATAAACTATAAGAACATTTAATTTAATGTCGGTAATATCGTCACTTTTTGGCTTGCCGAAAACAAATGATTCTTTAACATTAGGAGTTAAGTTAATCATCTTCTCTATTTCTTCTGGGAAAACATTTTTACCATTCTTCAAAACGATAACACTCTTTTTTCTTCCTTTAATAAAGATAAATCCGTCTTCATCAATCGTTGCTAAGTCTCCTGTTTTTATTCCACCATCTTCTGTAAAAATGTTCTTGTTTTCTTCATCTTCTCCCATATAGCCCAGCATCTTGTTTTCACCATAAACAACAAGCTCTCCTAGGCCTTCGCTATCTGCATCTATAATCTTCGCTTTAACTCCAACAAGTGGTCTTCCTATTGAAGAAAGTCTGTAGTTCTCTCTCGTTTCCACTGATACAACAGGAGAAAATTCAGATAATCCATATCCTTGTACTAAGTGAAATCCCCAGTTTCTAAATCCTTTTTCAACTTCAGGCTCCAATGCTGCAGCTCCGCTTATAAAGTATTTGACGTTGTCATCTATTGCTTCATGTAGAAATTTAAACATTTCTTTTCTCTGCTCTAGAGAAAGATTTTCTTCGTCTGCTTTTTTCTCTAATGCTCTTATTGCATCTAGCTTGCCTTCTTTTTCTAATTTCTTAATCATCAACTTGTACATGCTTTCATATATTGCGGGAACACACATAAATACAGATATTTTGTTTTCTCTTAAGTCTTCAGAAATCATTCTAACGCCTCTGCAGAAAATGATTTTTGCTCCAATAGCAATTGGGAATAAGAAGCCAACGCTTCCTTCGAAAACATGATGTAAAGGCAAGAAAGATAAAAATACATCTTCAGAACTAACATCAGTAAGAGTATTCATAACACAGTCTAAGCAAGAACACATGCTATGGTTAGATAGCATAACAGCTTTTGAGTTTGCTGTTGTTCCTGATGTGAATAATAATATTCCTAATCCATTTTCATCTATTTCAGCATCTATAAAGTCTCTATTTCCCGCTTCTAAAAGCTTTTTCCCACTTTTAATTAGTTCTTCCTCTGATAGAACTTTATCTGTGTGACAATCTCCCATAGAAATTAAATATTTTAATTTATTGTTGCCTTTTTGAAAAATGCTGACTATGTTTTCTTCATAACTTTCATCAAAGAAAATAGCCTCAACTTCTGAACGAACTATCAAATTTTCAAGTTCAACAAACGGTAGTGACTTATCTAAAGGAACAATCACACCCGTGCCACATATAACAGCCAAGTATGAAACTTCCCAGCTCATTGAATTTTTGCCTATTACTGCGATCCTTTTTCCTTTAAGTCCCATGCTTACTAGTTGTGTTCCTAATGCATCAACTTTATCCTTCATTTCAGAATATGTTATCTTTTCCCCATCTATTTCATATAAAGTATTATTTGAAAACTTTTTTACGCTATTATTAAATAATTCTTTTATTGTATTAAATCTCATTTTTATTCCTCTCTTTCTCTATTAATCATAGTTATATCATCATCCGAGAGGAAAATCATTATACTGACCGGTCAAAAAGCTAGGTCATGCATTATGTTAAGTAAAAAGCGAGATGGAATAATCCATCTCGCCTAAATTAAATCATGCTCTATTTAGCCAGTCTTTATAATACTTAAGCTGGCTTTCTGTATGGAAATAGTGTTCACCATTTTCCATTATAGTTAGCTCACAGCCAAACGAATTTGCAAAACTTTTGATTAATTGCTCACTCTGTAAATCATCATTGCTTCCATATAATATAGAAGTCTTTACGTTCCAACTTGTGATTGGATTTTCTTTCACGTATTCATAATAATCCCAATATAGTGTTTGTCCAAAACTCGTTTTGATTTCTTGCTTTTCATTTAGTTCTTCTTCGGATACGTTTGCCCACTTCATCATGTTATCGATTAAAACTTTCATATTTACAACTGGCGATAAAAATAGACAATTATTTATAGTTTCATCTTTGTATGCAAGCAGGCTAAAATATGCACCCATGCTACACGCCCAGAGATTAATTTCGTCATAATTAGTTTTGGCATATTCAATTATTTGCTTTAAATCTTCGACGCAGTTTTGAACTTTGCACAAATATGATGTATCTGCTTTTCTTTCTCCGTGCTCTGGTAAGTCAAAGCTTAGTACTTGATAGCCTTTTGGTGTATAGTGTTCAGCAAGTAGCCTAATTACCTCGTCTTCTTTACTAGACATATTGCCATGCACTGCAATATAAACTTTGTTACTTTTTTCTCCCCAAAGCATTGATGGGATACTATTTATTTGTAATCTTTCTTGTTTCATTTATATCGTTCCTACTTTATCAAAATGTACTTTTAGAAAAGAGAACCATTTCCCATTCTACTTAATTAACTTTGCAAATGCATTTGCATTTAAAATTGTGTTTGATATGAATTCTCCTTTGTAAAAGTTTGCCCAGTTGTTGAACACACATGGTGAATCCTTTGCTTTCTTTAAAGAATCAATCTTCACAAAGTTTAGTTTTATCTTCTTAGATTTTGCATAATCCGATAGTTCTTTTACTTCGTATTCTACATATGGGCACTCGTTGCTATAATAAATCGTAAAGTCTTTGTCTTTGATTTTCATTGTTCTTGCATTGTCATTGAACTTTGGTGTTTCTCCCTTTTTAAATTGAAGTGCCATAAGTTCATAGTCTCCAACACTGTCTACAACCTCAAATCCAAAATGTTCAAAGAATTTTTTATCTCCAATGAATGGTTTTTTCTTTTTTGAAACTAGAGTGCAAATACCGCTTCTCTTTTTCTTCTTTGCATCATCTATTGCATACTCAAGGAGCTCTCTTCCAATTCCTTTTTCTTTGAAGCTTCCTGCAACCCATAAGCAATAAATGTATTCATAGTTTTTGCCACTAACTGGTACCCACGCAGTGTCTAGTGGTTCGTATTCTATAAATATCTTTCCTCTGGCATCTAATCTTCTAAAAACATGGCCATCTTTTAGCTTCTTTTTAATCCATTCTTTCTTTTTGTCGACACCTTCTTGATGCTTTGGATCACCTATAGCACAGCAAATATGTTCATCATCGATATTCTTCGCATCTAAATTAATATACTTATTCATCTTAATCGCTCCTTATTTTTTATGTAGTGTTCTTTTTATTTTTTCTTTGGCAAACTTTTGCATGTTTCAATAATAATCTCTTTTAATAGTTCTTTATTATCTATATCCTCTATTAGATACATTGGCTTTGCTGTTTCATAAGGTATCTCTTCTTCCATGTTATATTTTTTATTTGTCTCTACAATTTTTACGAGAAATCTGTTGTCATAGATTCCGCCAAACAAAATGTTATTATAATATAGCAAATATTCGCCCATCATTAGCTTGCAAGTAATATTATTCAATAATGCAAGCTGTTCCAATACGTAGTCTTTGTATTCTTTTGAAGTTGCCAAAACTTATCACCTTTGCCTTTCGAATTTGACTGTTTAAAACCTCAAATCATTTAAATCTTCCAATGTGTATCCGTTTGCTAAATAGATATCTTGTGCATCCATTGTTGTAACTTCGTCCTCTGAAATATCTAACAATTTTAGTAAGGCAAAAACCGCTTCCTTACTTTTTCCTTCGAATTCCACGTATGTATTTAGATGTGGCCATGTATCAATATCTATTTCGACATCATTTAGCATATATCTAGTCCTTTTGTTTTCTTGAACACTTCTTTTAAAGTAGCCTAATTGATTTAGAATCTCGTTTGTTTTTTCTAGATCTGATACTTCGATTTCAAGTTCTTTCGTGCCGCCTACTTCAGCACTTTGGTATTCTTTAATTGTAAGAGTAGTTTTAAATCCATCTGTTCTAAGTCTTATCCATTTATTATCGATTTTAGG
>JAEEHF010000055.1 GCA_016280725.1 Bacillota bacterium
AGATAATTATTGCTGTTGGAAAATCAGCAGATAGAATTATGATTAAGTTCACTGATGAAGAAAACAAAGAAATTGTTAATTACATCGAAAGAACTATCGAAAGAAAAAAAGAACAATTTACTGATAAAAAAGGAATGGTTAGTATTCCTATCGCTGAGATGCATAAAATGGTAGAAGCAGCGCTTGATAATGTTAATCCTGATGTTTGCAAATCTTATAGAGATTATAGAAACTATAAGAAAGAATTTGTTCACATGCTTGATGATGTTTATAAGAAGAGCCAGGCTATCAGATATATTGGTGATAAGGAAAATGCTAATACTGATTCTACCTTGGTTGCTACAAAAAGAAGTTTGATCTTTAATGAACTTAACAAGCAGCTTTACAATAAATTTTTTCTCAGAGCAGATGAACGTCAAAGTCATGCTGATGGATACATCTATGTGCATGATATGTCAGCACGTCTTGATACTATGAACTGCTGTCTTTTCGATATGGCAACTGTTCTTAAAGGCGGATTTGAAATGGGTAACGTTTGGTATAACGAACCAAAATCCGTTGATACAGCATTCGACGTAATGGGTGACGTAATTCTATCCACAGCTGCACAGCAGTACGGTATGTAAAATTGCCGTATTAAAACCTACTTAACCGTTATTCGCGGGTGTAAATACTTGCGTATTTGCTAACGGGGGAATCTAAACCTGAAAAGGCATGAACAATCCCGTGCTAGTTTAAATATTTGGAAAGGATTATTTACGAAAATATTTTTTGAAAATGATTTATTCTTTGAAACTAAATTCAAAGGATATTTAGTATCTAAAAATGGAAAAATAATTAGCGTTAAAGTAAAAGGCGGTCAAGGACGACTTGATTATAATAAGCCAAGGGAATACAAAGTAAAAACAGATAAAGACGGTTATTATGAAGTTCTTATTAGTGATAATAACAAAAGAACTTATATGAGATTACATCGTTTAGTCTGGGAAACTTTTAACGGAAATATTCCTGATGATTTAACAATAGACCATATTGACACAAACAGAAAAAATAATTCTTTGGCAAATTTACGTCTATTGACACGTTCTAAAAATTCGAGTATTGGACGTGTTAATAAAGAGCCTGCTGTCAAAACTTTCTACGAATTAGACGGAAAAATTTATAGTCGTATTGAATTACAAAATAAATTTAATTTTAATAGAAAATTTTGGTATAAGCAGGAAAATAAAATCAACGATAAAGATTTTAAATATAAAGATAAAATATTTAAACGAGTGTAGAGGACATCCAAAGGATATTATAACATTATTGCTTTTGTTATAAAAATAACCGAGTAGAGTAGAACTGGAGACGAATACCAGTTCCAAACAGTAGGAGAACCTAGCAAGTTCTAAGATTTGTTGCAAACGATATAAGACGTTTGTTTATGTATAGAAATATACTATCGTTTGGGTTTCACAGTACCAGAAGTAGATAAGATTTTAGCGCCATATGCTGAAAAATCTTATAAAAAATATTATGATAATTATTTAAAAATACAAGAACAAACACTTGAAATTATTGGAAAATCTATTAAAACACTTGATTCTTACGAAAAGGCTGAACTTGAAGCACGTGCCGAAGAACATGCAATGTCAAAAGTAAGACGTGACTTTGAACAGGGCTGGCAAGGAATTGAATATAAACTTAATACTGTTGGCTCAAGCCGTGGCGACTATCCATTTGTTACTATGACATTTGGACTTGGTACAAGTAGATTTGAAAAAATGTGTTCAATAGTATTCCTTCAGGTACATAAAAAAGGTGAAGGAAAGAAAGGTTTTGAACAGCCAGTTCTTTTCCCTAAACTTGTTTTCTTGTATGATGAAAATTTACATGGTGAAGGCTGTGAAAATGAAGACGTATTTGAAGAAGCACTTCTTTGTTCTGCAAAGACAATGTATCCTGATTACCTTTCACTTACAGGTGAAGGATATGTGCCAGAAATGTACAAAAAATACGGAACAGTTGTTTCACCGATGGGTAAGTGTAAACTGCAGCCCATCTAAAACCGCTTTAACCAGACTTACTGGGTGTGGTTCTTTTAAAGAACTGCTAACGGTTAGGTCTTAAATATAAAAATTTAAGATGAGACCGTGCTAAATCTTTTATAGGCTTTATAAAAGTAAACGTGTATCGATCATTCCTGATGAATGTATGGAAGTAGGGCTAGAAGATAAGTACTAGCGATATTTTAGGAAACGAAGTATCTGAAAACCGAAACAGGCGGCATTTAATAAAAATTTATTAAATGAAGATATGATCAGTGCTATTAGTAATAATAGATTAACAAATACAGTGCAGGGCATTCCTTTCACCTTGGTATGAAAGGGGTGGATTTACACCAGCAGATGAAAATGATAAGGCTATTTTCGTAGGTCGTTTCAATATTGGAGCCGTATCGCTTCATTTGCCTATGATTTTAGCAAAAGCACGTAGAGAATCAAAAGATTTCTACGAAGTTCTTGATTACTATCTTGAAATGATTCGTGGTATTCATAAGAGAACTTATGATTATCTTGGAAATTTACGTGCAAGTGTTAACCCAATGGGATTCTGCGAAGGCGGTTTCCTTGGTGGACACTTAAAATACGATGAAAAAATCGCGCCTATTCTTAAACCAATGACAGCGTCATTTGGTATTACTGCTCTTAACGAGTTGCAAGAACTTTACAACGGAAAGAGCATTTACGAAGATGGCGAATTTGCACTTGAAGTTATGCAA
>JAEEHF010000056.1 GCA_016280725.1 Bacillota bacterium
GGAAATACGCTCCAAGCAGAGACATACCAGGTGCCCAGATTTTCAAAGAAGACCTATTTGAAATAATATGGTCAAATCTGAAATTAGATGTTTTGTATTCCAAATTAATCGGCGACCTTTTATCGGAAACTAATGCTATTAAGCAATTAGAGAATTGGAGGGTTGCATATGAGCATGAACAGAAAATGGGTGATTCTTCGCCTTTGCTTCCACCTCCTTCTTTTGATATTTTAAAAAATTACTTTGAGTTAACCAAAAGATTATCAGAAAAGGATCTGGTTTCATTTAAGAGTATAATTGATGAAAACAGTTTAATAGCAGCTTTGCAGAAGGCTTATGCTGGATATGACTTTGCCACGCGCTGTAGACAGAAACAACATAAAGAGGTTAAAATGAAGTCTGAAGTATGTCAGCAATTGTATTATGATTTGCAGGATGCTAATTTCTGTGATAATATGATAGAATTGTATAAGTATATTTGTCCAAGTAATTTCGTCCACAAATTAACAGAGGCGGGTATTATTGATGGATCACTTGAAGAGGAATGTGAAAATCAAAAGCGTATTTTGGAGCTAAAAAATCAGCATAAGTTTCTATCAGAATTTTCGATTTAAAATACTCCCTAATGAAAGAGTTAATATATAAGTCAAATAATAATGTAATACTTCAATTCCACAAAAGTTCCGTGTGGAATTGGAGCATTACATCACGTACATTTTTAGAAGATAACATTGGTCTTTCTTCTACCAAGTATTCCAATGCTATATCAAAGAATAAAGTTGGTGAAGATTTGTGGCAAATTGTTATTGACTGGGACTCTGTTTCTATGAATTCCTTGGAGGAGGTTTTCTCGGTTTCGGTTGATTATTCTGGTACAACAAAGATTTCAGAGGAAGTAAAGATAAAATTCTCACCAATTAGTGCTTCTCCTGATGTATTTGATTTTGTAATGCAGCCAGATACGAAAATGTGGGGAACTCCAGGTAAGGTTGGTACATTGTATATTTCATTAAAGGATAATTATGCACCATGGATGTTTAATACAAATGTATCTACAATAACCTTTAAGTTGTCAGACCAAATAGGTTTTATTCCTGTTGTTGATGGTAAATCAAAAAGATTTAATATTGATCAAGACTGGTCTATAGATTTGAAATATGTAGGTTACGAGAAAGAATCTCCAATTAAAGAGACAGTAACAAAGAAAATTGTTTTCGAAATAAATGAAATAGAATTTTCCGTTCCTTTTTGTTTTACACCAAGACCCTATTCGTATGAGGCTAAAGTCCATAGGCTTAAGGAGGTGTATAGATACGGAGACAAAGACAGAGATTTGTTCAGAATATGCATTAAAAGGTGTGATGAATATTCTCCAATTGCTGAAACCATATCACCTGTTGTTCAGTCTTCTTTTAATGACGTTTTAACTATGGGAAAAGAAGGAGATGATCAATTCTCATGGTTGATTAGCTTTAAAAAGGATGTTAATTATAATCTGTTGATTAGGAAGATTGTAGCCACAATTTCGTTTAATATAGACAAATGTAAAAGCAAATGCGATGCACGTTTATCTTTAGGACAAAAGGTTCTACCTGACATTAATTATATTCGTATTCTGCCAGGACCTCAGCCTAATTTATCCTTGTTACCTACACCTACTCTTAAATTGTATAAAGGTGAAAAAGGTAGGGCAACTTTAATCGTTAAAAATTTGTGCGACGAAGAAATAAGTGTAACAAATATCCTATTTAGTTCGGACACAAACACACTTCAGGTAAGTGGTGAAAAAAAACAGAAGATCGCTAGGGAAAAGGATAAAGCGTACCATTTTGATGTTGACACTTCAGTTGTTTTGAATAAAACTATACATATTGTTGTTCAAACGCATGAGACTTTAGAAGCGTCTATAGATTGTAATGTAATTGTTTTGGAACGTCCTAATGCTATTGTCGCAATTGAGCCCATTGAATTTCCTAATGAGACAGAAGATCAATATACTATAGTTGTTGGAGAGGACTATAAAAAAGATACTAGTTATGTAAGATGTAGAATCGGCTATGCCAAGGAATCTCCTTCTGATAGTTTGCTCATAGACTTGTCTGATATTGATTTTGGTGAAAAATATCGGTTACTTTTGGATGAATCTGTAGAAAATACTATTCCACAAGGCCAGACTCGTGATGTTAATTTGGTATTTAATGAGGATGTGACTATCTCATTGGAAGATATACAGAAACAAAAAAAGAACAAATCATCTGAAGATGATATTAATAAGAATGAGAAAAAAGGACGGAGTTCATACATTTTACCTTGCAGCTGGTGCTATTTTGAACAAACAGGAACCATAAACATTCCCGTTACTATGCCCTCAATGTATAAGAAGGAGATAGTTTTGTATGAAAAAGAAATCGTTTTTCCACGTCCAGAGGATAAACGCGCTTTAAAAGTGTTCGAATACAATTTTATTGAGTTAACGGGAAATGATTCGGGAAAATATTGGGCCAAGAACCAGAAAATAGTAATTCAATCTCCATTTAGTTTCGAGTTAGATGGAATGGTTTTTGAGAAATCTATAGTTCCAGGAGAAAAAGTTTCTTTTTATCTGCATTTTGATGAAATAGAAGGTATAGATAAAGATGCCAATAATATAAATGAACCAATTACCTTAGTGTTGCAAGGTGATATCTTAGCTGATAATCACAATCCAGTATCTATTATTCTTCAAAAAGTGAAAGATAATAATGGTAATGTAAAAAAGATATTGCCTGAGATTACAGTTTCACCTATTATTGAAAAAGCAAAAAGAAGAGTGTTTTTTAGAACAAACAAAGAAGATGTTAGATTGTTAAATGGTAAGCGGGTTCAGGTTCCTGTTCAAATTCTTCAGCAATCGGGCGATATTGAAGCTCTATTGTTGGGCAATATAGTTGTACAAAACATATCTAAGATTCCATATAAGGATAATTGTGTGAAGCTTGCCATCAAGAGTGTCTCAATAAAAAACAATAATCAAGAGATCCTTCATAAGAGGACATTGGAGTTATTGCCTCCTGAAATTGAAATTAAGAATGGCGGACCTGAGTTTTGTATCCCAATATATATTGACTTCAAATTGTGGGAAAAAGAAACCTCAAGTAGTATGCCTGTTCTACGTATAGAATTCTCTCGACAAGAAAGCACAATTGATAATTTGGAATCTGAAGGAGGGACATCGGTACAAAGTGAGTTTTTCTATGAAGCATCTATTGCACCTACATATTTGTATGTAGATAATGTTTATTCTTTGGATTTAGGAACCACTGGCATTGTGGTTGCTAAAGAAACTGACGATGAACCTGAATGTGTTATTCTAGAGGATGAAGATTATGCTATTGAAGAGGACAAAGAGATTTTGTCTTCACATACTATGATTATTTCTAAAGATAATGAGAATTTCATAATTCTAGCTCCTGCTGCTGATACATATTATACAAAACCTACAAGAGAAGGTACGTCTCATTATCGTTTGGTTCCTTCAAAATTCATAGTAGGTCAAGATAGAATACCTTTCTTATCCCGTTTCTATGATAATGAGGTATCTAAGGTACTTAATTTGTTTATGTTAAAGGATGAGACGGTTGATTTAAGTATTCAGAGAGACAAAAAGGTTAATGAAGAAACGATAGCGAAGTTAGTTGCTTCACTGTATAAAGAGATTTTCCGACGTTTTAATCAGGAGATTGATAAAGTCGAGAAACTAGTCGTTACCTATCCAAACACATATACGATTGAGAATTTGGAAGGAATAAGAGACTTATTGGTTTCTGAATTGAAGCTTGACAAGAATGGGCAGATAAGTTTTGTTCCTGAATCGGATGCAGTTGCTGCTTATTATTTCAACCAAAAAATATATTTTGACAAAGGTTTCCTAGATGAAAACGGTGAACCGCGTGACGAAGAAAATATTGTTTTTTATGATATGGGGGCAGGTACTTTAGATTTAAGTCTGGTGTCATTTAAGAAAGAAGGAGATGATGGTGTCATTGCTTCAATTATAAATAAAATCGGTATTCCTTTGGCTGGTAACTATCTCGACTATATTATCTTCCATACTTTATTAGAGGATAATTTGGTAAAGCCAGAAATGGTAGAGAAGCACAATACAATCAAAGAAATAACAAAAGATATAAAGATAAATTATGAAAAAGAAGAGTCAATAGAAAAACTAAATCCCAGTTGGTTTGGAGAGAATCAGAACCTATTTGTAAATAAAGAATTGTTAGGCAAAAAAAGGTATTCCGATATTTTTAAAGATAAAATAGAGGAATTCTTAACGGTTTGTAGTCTAACTGCTTTAGAATGTCTAATACCCGATGGCGTGAAGGTACAAACCATTGTTTTTTCAGGAAGAGGCAGCCAATTTGGAGTATTAAGAAGGAGGGTTGAGGATGCTTTAAAAGAACTGATGGGAACTGATGTTAATATTAAAGTTGATAAACTTAGACAAATTGAAAAATGTGGTGATCATCTTAAGACCTGTGTAGCGTTAGGTGCACTGAAATATCAGACTTATTTTAATAATAATGGTCCTTTTAAAATAAGGAATAGGAACCTATATTCCAAGTTAGCGGTTGTTTATTGGGGTAAAGTAAAAGGTGGATATGATGTTGATGTAAAATATTTGTTAGATCCAATAGACGCTCAAAAAGTTGATTGGGAAACTGCGGAGTTTGTGGATGGTACACTTTGCATGGAATTGGATGCCAATGAGACAATATGTAACATTGTTCCTGGTATGATGTATTATGTACAAACGTCTTTAGGAGAAGAAGCGTTGAAAGATCTGTATAGAAAAGTATACCAAAAAGATCCTAATTTTAAAAATGATTTGAATTGGGCTTTTGTTAATTTGCTATTTAAGAAAAAGGTTTCAAGTTCTGATCCATTTAAAGTAAAACTGAAGATATCAAAAGATAATAAAATAGTAGAAAGAGAAATAGGAGGAGATGTTCTTGTTGGTGAGAAGCTTTTAGAGAATGTAGAAGATAATATTCTATATAGACGAAGTATGTGGCCATTTATAACAACATTATAATTTGTAAGGAGTATGAAAATAGATATTACTGATTTACCGGAGAATAAAGCGATTGCTTTATTAGCTGATGTTATCAAAATTGAGCAGCAGAATATTGACACTATTTCTGAAAAACTACTCAAATTGGAGGGAACGGTTCAATCCCTGACTGATGAAAAATCTGGTTTGGAGGAAACAGTCAAATCCCTGACTGATGAAAAATCTGGTTTGGAGAAAACAGTCAAATCCCTGACTGATGAGAAATCTGGCATGGAGGAAACAGTCAAATCCCTGACTGATGAGAAGTCTGGCTTGGAGGAAACAGTCAAATCCCTGACTGATGAAAAATCTGGTTTGGAGGAAACAGTCAAATCCCTGACTGATGAGAAGTCTGGCTTGGAGGGAACAGTTCAATCCCTGACTGATGAGAAGTCTGGTTTGGAGGAAACAGTTCAATCCTTGACTGATGAGAAGTCTGGCTTGGAGGAAACGGTAGAAACTCTAATAAAAGAAAAAGAGCAATTACGAAAGGAGTTAGAAATACAGAAAAAAGAATTGTTTTGTAGCAAATTGAGTAGTATAAGTGCGATACTAAGACAGAGCAGCAGTACTCTGGAACAAAAATGGCAGGAGTTTGTAAATGAGATATTGATGGGTATTGATGAACTTACTCAATCAAATGAGGATTTAAAAGATATAGTATCAAAGCTTCATGGGAAAAATGGTTGGCTTACCAAAACCTCATCTTTATATTGGTGGGGTGCAGAATCAAATATAGGAAAGTTCATACCATCAAGTTTTGATGCACACTCAGTTTTTCATGATACAATTGAGGGTTTCATTGCTTATCTTGGTACTTTAGATTTTCACATCGTTCTTCCTCAAGGAGATTTTTCAGGGAAAATATTAAATTACAAACCTGATTATGATGAAGAAACATGCTGGGTGAAAAAATTATTTCCACAGTATGAGCCAGAGGGCTTTGTATTATGTGAGATTAGTTTCCTGTCAATTAATGGCAATACAGGGAAATGCATAGGTATTAGGTAGTAATATTATATGCATCTACCTTTTACATAGAATATAAGACTCCGATGTTTAGTCATTCTTAATGAGGAGGCATTGTCAAAAACGATAGAATAAACTATTTTGCCTCTATTTATGATGTAGAGAGGAGGAAGTTATAGTAAAGAGATAACTTATGGGAATTTTAGATTTTCTTTTTAAGAGCAAGGAAGAGCGTGCGAAGGACAAAA
>JAEEHF010000057.1 GCA_016280725.1 Bacillota bacterium
GTATTACAATCAGCCTTATATTCAGCCAATGTCTTTTTAATTTTACCCTTTGATGCAATATCCTTAATTGGAATCTGATAATTGTAAATTCTATCTACATAATCATAGTAATTCTCCAAGAATTTAGTACCATTTGCGTGAAGAAGCAAGTTAACACCATCATCAATGAACTTTTCAAGATAGCCAGACATCTTTCTTGATTTAATGGTATTACCAACTTTCTTAGTTTTGCCATTTGGCATTAAGTCAGCATAGTTCTTTCTTGCGAAATTAATAGTTGCATCACAATATTCATCAATGCCAAGACCCATCTTATTGATACCGCCATTGTATGCGTGATTCAAGAAAGTATCTTCAAACTCAGCAACATCAGCCTCAACTCTTGTGTAGGCTTTTCCTTTTTCAGTATTTCTACCCAAGCCCTTACCTATATATGGATGTTCGTCAGTATATCTGAATTTATCCTCTGGAGGCATTTGGAAGTTGAATCCATCGGTATCACCTACGATTGGTGTGTATCCTAATCCAGTGAAGTGAGAAATCATCAAGCGTAATGACATTCTACCAATACAAGTTGTCTTTTCAGCAGCATCAATATCGCCAAATGGGAATACCATAGGACAGCCATAACTACCAAAGAATGAGTTAGCGAGAATCTTAAGAGGCAACTGTTTTTTATCATTTGCCATCTTTTCAGCTTTCCACATTTGTAATTCGTGTTCAAGCTTTTTCCTTTCAGCTTCGCTACCTTCAAAATTCTTTAATTTCTTTTCAATTTCTTTGGCTTTGTTATCAGCGGCTTCTTTTAAGCCTTTATACTTTTCACGGTTGGTAAGAATATATTCCAAAAGGAAAAGCATAATGTTATCAACATCAAGTGGTGTTTTAACCCACCAAGTTAAGTCGATTGAAGGATAAAGTGAGTTATAGTCAAGCTTTACAATTCTATCTACATAACCAGTTCTAATAAGCCTTGAAAGTCCACCAGTAAATCTCTTGTTTGCATCAGATGATGGGACAGCCAAATCATTCTCAAAACACCAAGCAAGCATTATAAGTTTCCAAATGCCAGCAGTACCCATCGTACACGCACGTGTAAATGTAGTAGGTAATATCTTTGATACAAGGAAGTTTGACTCGTTAAGTTTTAATTCAACCTTATCAGTTTCCCACAAGTCATCCAACAAATAACGCTCAACAATATATCTACCGCTTGTTGGCTTATACCCATCCAATAAGCCTCTATCTTCTTTTAACTCATACCAATCGCCATCAGTATCCCTAAAGGCAAATTTTTCTTCTGTAACATTCCAAGTCTTTGTGATAATATTACCTGGAACATATACACGATTTTCTTTCTTTAAGTCAAGATATTTTGTAGCATATTTTAAGCTTGCTGATTTCATATTAGAATCAAGTGCTTGCGCACGTCTAACCGCATGAAGTGAATCAAGAACACTAAAGCCCCAAGCGATAGTTGGCTTATAGTATTCCATTTCACCACCAAGTTTAAGAATTGATTCTTTCTTCTTTTTATATATTGGATGTTTAAAATATTTTGATGACATATCTGAGAAAGATGTGCCTAACATTTCGCATCTAACAATTAAGAAATCCCAGTCGAAGTTTTCTGAGTTATGACCTGCAATAATATCGGGTTTCTCAATTGCTATTGTTCTCAAAAATTCATCAATTGCTTTTAATTCGTTTCTTTTTCTTTCCTCACCCTCGCCCGTAATTGTTATGATTTTTTCAAAACCTTTATTGGTTCTCATACCAATCTGGTCAATGGCGTGTATTCTTGGATTAAGACCTTGTGTTTCAAGGTCAAATAAGAAGCGTTTCAAATCATCATAGTTTTCATATCCTTTGAATAGTCTTCTACCAGTCTTAATCATATATTGCTCTACTGGGGATATAACCATGAATTCTTTTGAGCCACCTTTTGCTCCATTCTTTGATTTTTCGTAAACAGGAGTTCCCGCCTCAGTAAAAAAGTTTAAGAATTTTGAATATGGCATTCTCCGTAAAGAATAAAACAGATACTTGTAGCCATTTTGAAGTCTATCGCTATAAAGAGTATCATCTGTTTTAGTGGTAAGAGCTTTAACGTTTATTCCATATTCTCTCATTTTGCGTCTAAGCGTTCCTCGGTCTCCGTTGAACATTCTTATACATGCGCTGTTTTTAACCCACGCAAAAGGCTTAAAATCGTCTCTCTTGACTCTTTTTTCGCCGTCTTCATTGATGTAAACAATGTTAACCCTGTCATCCATATAATCACACTCAATAGTAACGATATGTTCCATTGGGTCATGACCACTTAGGAAGGTGTTAACCATTTCGGTTGTAATTTCTTTCATAAAGAATAAAAATTTTTTTAGTTAGTTACTTAGAATTTAGAGCTTTCACTATAGAAAAGCATCAATTCAAATACAAATATACAAAATCTATTTTAAAAACAAAAATATTAAATTAACTTTTTTAATGAAATATTTATATATAAATAATTTTAGATATGAAATTTGATAAGATTATTAAAGAAGAGGTAAATAAATATATAGGTAGTAAGTGCATGATAAAAGAGTATAAGAATCCTAACGATGCAGAAACCGTTAGGGTATGTGGTGATATGCTTGAACAATTATACAATAGAGTTATTGGTGATGGTTGTTCAAAGCGTGAGATAACCGTAGAATTGATGTATAAAATAATTGGCGACATAAGACGCTTAGAACAAATGTTAAAATAATATGCAAGAGTTTTACATAAATAAGGATTCATTATTACCAACTTTAAGAATTGAGCTAATTGAAGATGGAAGACATGATTATAACAAGATGTATGAAATGCTTCAGAATAGTTCAATTACTTTTACTATGGTTAATAGAGATACAGGAGTAACAAAAATTGCAAAAGCGCCTGCTTATATTAAAGCAAGAGAAGATGGCGGGTGCGTAGAGCAATATGTTATTTGTTATGATTGGAAAAAACGTGACATAAACGAGGAAGGAAATTACATTGGAAAATTCAACATTGAATTTGGCGATATAAAGAATGATGAATATACATATCCTAGTGGAAACTTAATAGTTCCTATTAGAGAAGATTTATTAATTGTAGTAAAATAAAAGGTGAGCGTTAAGCCCACCTTTTTTTATTTAGAAAAAACTCTTTAGAAGTTTCACAATCTTATTGTCACCCGCAGGAACATCAATCTTTCCAGTGTAAACATTCACAGTGTGAATCTTTCCAAGTGAACCGAAGAAATAACGTGGCTCAGCCTCTCCTGGGAACAACTGATGACGAAGTGTAACAGGACCAGGCAAAACTGCTGCTGTTCCATACTTTTCGCAAAGTAATTCGATTGCTTGGTCACATGTCAATGCAACATAAGGAGTCATAATTATATCTTCAACCCAAATGTCATTTATAACCTGAATGTTAACAGAGCCATCTTCATTGAATGAACCCATAATTGTCTTTTGACGTTTATCAAAATAATTGTAAGCCACTCTGAAATGAGCAGTGTCAATTGTTCCGTCAACTTTGCAACCAATGTTATCAGATGCCACTAAATGACCTTGTGCCTCATAAAACTGTGCTGATGGATATTTTTCTAATACAGCCAAGTTAATTTTAAGTAATGCTTCATTAAATTTCATAATAGTATTATTTTTTTATAAATATATTAGTTTAACATTAATATTCTTTTCATTGCGAGTTTTCTTTCAACCTCATCGAAAGATTCCCCAAACATAAAGAATAATCTTCCCTCTTCTGGATATGATTCATATTCATCAATATTTTCAAATGCAATTGCAACAATTCCATCCATTGCATCTTGCAAGCCAAAGCACATATTATTTTGGATTAGGTCAAACTTTAATTTTGTCTTAACTGTATGTACCTCAGTTATATATTCTTCTGATGGCAATAAGTCATTAACCAATCCAGCTGGCTTATATTCAAAGTTTTCACCCCAAAATTCGTCTGGATTATCAGTGAATATGAATTCATATCTGTAATACCCATCAGTTTCTTCTCCAATTAGTTTAATAAATCCAAGAAAAACTTCTGGCAAATCTCCATCATTACCCGTTTGTTTCATTTTCAATCTTATTTTCTTCTATTTTTATTTCAAGTGGCTTGCCATCAACATCGTTTAATGATTTTATTGAAGAATATTCATCATTTGGGTCTAATTTATAATATTTATCCTGATTTCTATCTTCAATTCTTTCTTTAATGATTTTGCTATCTTTTTCAGCATCTTCAGAAATCATCTTTTTAGACTTTTCAAGATATTCATTTTTAATTGGTTTAGCCTCTTTTAATAAACCTTTCATAGAATCACGTGCAGCTTCTTTTTTCTCTTTTCCTAAAGCACTAAAATTCAAAGATGTTTTAGCAACATCAATCATTTCTCTTGTTTTTCTTTTTTCAAATTCAGAACGACTTTCTTTTACCTCTTCTTTTATTTCTTCTTCAATAATTTCAACATCTTCTAAGTTGAAATCACGCAATTTAAATATGACAGTCTTACCTTCTTTTAGTTCATATTTAATCTCTGTAATTTTGTATTGGTTTAAACCTAAATCTATCATAACATTAATTATTTTTCGTTTTCTGTTATTATTATTTTATTTATTACCTCTTCTTTATTATGTACAATATCAAGCATCTTATCAAAATATGTGCCATTGAATGACTGATAATATATTGTGCAAGGCTTTGTTTGATTCAATCTATGTATTCTGTCCTCTGCTTGAAGATTATCTGCTGGTACAAATGAGAAATTATTGAATACTACCACATCACCAGCCACAAGTGTTAAGCCAACTCCCGCTGAGAATATGTTACCTATGAATACTTTTATTGAATCATCGTTTTGGAACTTCTCTACAGCTTCGTTTTTCTTCTTTTCTGTTAGTTTTCCATTGTGATAAACGCAAGTATCATCAAATTCCTCAACTAGTTTGTTAATTTCATTGTCGTATGCACAAAATATAACAACTTTATGATTTAATTCAACGCATTTTTTTGCCAATGATATTGTTTTAGGTATCATTTTATCAGCTAACCATTGCCTTAAAAGACTAGTTTCTTCAAGCTTTTTGTGCTTTTCAGCCTTTTCTTTGTCTTCTTTTAGTGCAACGTACTCATCCCAAAGATTTTCATAAGATTGCTTCTCTTCATCAGTCATTTCGTAGTGTAAGCATCTAATATTTTTGTCTACAACCTTAACGAAATCACTTTTTAATCTTCTAAGATAGTATGGCTTGATGATTTCTTGTAGTTCATCCATATA
>JAEEHF010000058.1 GCA_016280725.1 Bacillota bacterium
TCTGCGCGCTTATAAAAATAGCAGTCAACGCCCTTAATGATTTCCCCTGCGTCATTTTTCAAGACATGCTCCTGAATCCCACGCCGATAGAAAGGAATTTCTATTTCAATTTCAAATTCATCAATGTGATCTATCGAGATAATACCCAGTTTCAGCAGAATAGGAGCATTAGTACTTCCCTTCTCTCTGATAGCATTGTACTCTTTAGTGGTAAACGTACCAGAAGACAAGCTTTCCAGAGCATCCTTTGCCAGAATCAGACCATGAACTCTTTCAACATTGTTTCTAACCATTTTTTTAATCTCCAATCTTTTTATTTCTGGGGGTTTACCTTCGTGTCCCCCTTACATTTATTATTATAGCAGATTCTTAAAAAATGTCAATAGGTTTTTGATAATTAAATTTTTAACAATCAGTGCGCCCGGGCCAACTTCACTACATTAAAATAGTGAAGTAAATTGATTAAAGTTTTTATTTTAATAGTCCATTGATTTGTGCGGCGCTCAACCCCTCTTGAATGAGATATTTGACTACTAAATCAGCAGGATAATTTTTCAATTCCCCAAATTTAGGAGCAGTTGTTGGATTGTAAACTGTCTGTACTTCAATTTTCTTTGCGGCAACAAAATAATTGCGCGCCGCATTATCAGAAAGTCTTGACCACCAACTACGCTTGCGGTCATACTGAGGATAAAACTTAACCCCAGTATTATAAGACATAAATGCAGTAATATAAGGGCCGAGGTCATCTTTTGACCAATCTAACCAAAATTTAACAATTATCCTATGGAGCCAATCATCTATATCTTCATAATGATATTCTGTAATTGTATTATAAGGTTCATAATCTAGCAGTTCTGTCCCATTAGTGGATGCAATAGGGTTATCATCAAAATACAAGGTAGCTTTCCAATTATAAAAATTAATAGCCATTTTCTTTATCTCCTTTCTTTTTGGTAATTTTATTATACTACTGGATTCAACAAATGTCAATAGGCAATTTATGAACTTTTTGTGAATGGCGACGCCGCCCGGGTGTAAAAAAGGAGGGCTTTACGCCCTCTTAATCAAGGATAAAACCATCGGCAAGAAAAGCCTCGCTTACATAAAGGATTTCATCATCAGAGCAATCCTTAAAACACTCAATAGCATACTCGGAGCTGTGAGCACACATATAAACGCTATCTTCTTCACCACGATAACCTCTGAAAACGATTTTATAGATATTGAGATTATTTTTCATTTTTATTATTCCTCTTGATCATAAAAAAATTCAGTAGAGACAAAGTACTCACATTCAGGTCTCATCTTTTGCAGAGTATTAGCCATTTTATTAGCATTGCTTTCTTTTTTATAACAGCCTAACATTTTTTCAGTGTAAATGTCTAAAGTAGGGTTATAATACTTGCCCCATAAGATATAAAAAGGTAATTTATTTTTCATTTTTATCTCCTCTCTTAAAGGGAAATTACTCTTTCAATAATCTCAATCAGGTCATACCAGCCATAGCCTTCAAGTTTTACATAATCCTCATAAGACTTAATAGCCTCATCCAAATTAGTGTAAATCTTAGTGAAACGGTAAGTCTCACAGATACCATTATCATTTATCCAATGGTATTCAATCTGCCATCTTGGACTCTTCATCCTACGCCACCTCTTTCTTAAAGTTCTTGCGGTCATACGACCCTTTGCCCTTTTTAGCGGGCACACGACCAGCCTTGCGGCGAAAAGCAAGATACTGCTGAAGTTCCTCACCAGTCTTTTTATTCATACGTTTATCAAAGTTCTCCATTTTCTAAGTTCCCCTTTCGTTCTTTGTGATTATAGTATAACACATAATTTACAATGTGTCAATAGGTGTTTTGAAAATTCCTTCTTCTTCCCAACAATCAGGAGTTGAATAGCAACTTTCTTCATCTCGTAAAACAATATCGCAGATAGGCCCGAATGGACAATCTTTACATCCAAACCAAAGACCTTCTTTATCGCAACCTTCAATAATCATTTTCATTCCTGCCATGATTTTTTCTTTCCAATCCATTTTTTTATTCCCCTTTTATTCTTTGTCAAGCACCTTTTTCAAATTATCTTTACTATTTTCATTGAACATCAAATGGAACACGGCTTTCAAATGCTGTTCAGTATTAGAATGAGGATACTTTGCTACTTCTTTCAAAAACCAAGTTTTAAGTTCAGTCTCAGTATAAGTCATTTTTATTTTCTCCCTTTCTTTTTTGTGATTTAATTATAACACATCTTTTATCTTTTGTCAAGCCCCTTTTTAGCGCCCGGGCTTTAACCCTTTCAGGGTTAAAGAGATGTGAAATGAAATCTGTCAGGGTTTATTAAAGTATAAATTTCTTCATAGTCTTCATAAGTGACAGTTATTGCCATTTCAACAACTTTAGTGAAAGCCTCTATAAATTCTTTAATTGCTTTCTGTTCTTCGGCTTTAACGCGACGATCGATTTCATCCGAAAGTTCAGTCTTCATTTTGCAAAGTTCTTCTATAGTCATGTTTGTGAAATCCATTTTTTATTTCTCCTTACTTTTTATTATGTCCGCTGAAAATACTACGAAGGACTACAGATACAATGGTAAAGATTAGCACTAATGGCCAACTAAAAGACACAGTCCAACCACCGATAGCTGTAATGCCGATTGCTTTCAAGCCCCAACAGAGAAGCCATACAAGTCCAGCATTACCCAGAAAACCAATAGCACAACCAACCAAGAGTCCAATCAAAACCGTCATTTTTTTTACTTCCTTTCTTTGTTTTCTGTAGTTATTATAGCATAGATTTAATCTTCTGTCAAGTCCTCATAATGAGAAAACTTGAAATGTGTGTACCAGTGGAAATGCTTATTACACTTAGGGCAATGGCCTGTTTCCTTAACATCAACATAATCAATGCCAATGTCATAGTCTATTACATCATCATTTACAAGATACGCAAGGCAATCAGGACACATTAAATCCATTATCTTACAACTCCTTTATCTACAAAATAGTAAACATTCTTAGCATAACAATTTTTGTTAAGCCTTTCACATTCTCTATCCGCATCTTCTTTATTAGCAAAGATAGCTTCAAGATAAGTGCCGCCGCCATCCTCCGGCCAATCATCAACGTCTTCCCAAATTAAATATACATAACCCATTATTTTTATTTTCCTTTCTTATAATAATTTTAGTTATCAAGAGTATTTTGACAGAACAAATCTTCAACAGTCATAGGATAATACTCTCTATTGAGAGTAGTGCAAAATGAATCAAAAGGGCAATGAGAGCAATCCTTAAATTCTCCATCCCCACCATCTTCACATCCCTGCCGAATAAGTTCCATACCCATAGTAATTTTTTCTTTCCAGTCCATTATTTTTATCTCCTTTTCTTTTGGTACTATTATAATAACACATTCAATTAAATTTGTCAAGATTTTTTTCTCACGATGAGAAAGTTATTTTTCTAACA
>JAEEHF010000059.1 GCA_016280725.1 Bacillota bacterium
AAAAGGTACAAAATTAGCCTAATAAAAACTACTCCGTTACTTACTTCACAACCTAACATTCTTGAAGGGGTTAGTTGTGGCCACTCACTATGCATCCACGCCTCAGTCCGCTAAATAGTTTCTATTAGACTTCTTCTGGATATATCTTTTCTCTTTGTTCGGTTCTTCCTTATGAGCAGAAAGTGTGCCAGATATATCAATCAATTAAATCAACACCATACAATAATATTGTCACTCATACATATAGTCGCACATTACGCCTGTCGACCGCGGTAATCTTTTTCATTAAGTGCCCAACCGATTTTCGAGATAGATTACAACGTCAGGTTGGATGGCTCAGTTATATTTTACGAGTTAACTGCGAAACCTCACACTTCTCATTTTGCTTTATACCATACTTTCTGCATAGTTGAGAATGACTATTTTCATACATTGTGTAAACCCTGCGCCCACGCCCGTCCTTGAGTCGAACTTAGACGGAAGAAGAATCGAACTTCCTTTTTACTTACACAATCGACCGTCGATATGGAATGTATGAAACTGGTGCCGGAAGAGGGAATCGGACCCCCAACCTGACGCTTTGTTCATCAATGTTCAGATACTTCCTCCATTTTCATTCTTTTGGCTAATTGTCGTGGTAGTTCATAATCTTTAGCAAAAGTAATTCCTTTAATTTGTCCATTTTTAGGCGGCGCAAATCTTAAAGTTTTTGCTATAGAACATTCTTGAACTGGAACTAAATAACATTTACCATTCCAAAAAGTTGCAAAGTAATCAATTTCATTTTCCGTATAACGCTTAGAGAAAGTTCCAGTTGAATTAACTCTAGTACTACGGCAAGAAAATTCAATTACATCTGGATTTCCATCTTTAATTGAAGAAGTTTTTACTTGAATACGAATTAATTTACCATATATATCTGCTATAAAATCATAACGAGAATTTTCTCCATATGGTATACTAACTGCATATCCATTTTCATAAAAAGCGGTAATACATTGTAATTCAGTTAAATTACCTTTTTGTTTAGAAGTTAAATTTATCATTTATAATTTTCACTGAATTTGATAAACAAGGCGCCTGCTCTACCATTGAGCCATTCCGGCAGGTTTCAAGACGCATTATGGGAATTGAACCCAAAGAATAATTTTTGCAGAATTATTTATAACCATACTTAAAGCAAGATTGCTGTATGCGTCTTAATAGAAACATTATTGCCATATTGGCTGGTACCCGTTAATGGAGTTAAACCATTGTTTCAAGGTTGAGAACCTTGCGTCCTTTTCGTTAGACGAAACGAGCAAGTAAAACTGGCGGACAGTGCAGGATTCGAACCTGCGGAGGTGTCACCCTCAGTAGTTTTCAAGACTACCACCATCAACCACTCGGACAACTGTCCATCTATTTTGAAAGCCAAGACAAGAAAAACATAGCGTAGGAGCGCCTAGGATGTAAAAGAAATCTTGACGGAATTCTTTTGTTTCCTATACATTCGGAATATATAGGAAAAGGTAGGTTACTTCTGTCAGCCAGCCGCCCTGTGTTGTCTCTATGAACACACGACTGGTTCCCTTATGACAGTCTTTAAAGAAAACGCACTTTACTTCGCTTCTTATTTTTTATAGAGGCTTTTCCGCTAAATGCTACATATCATTTATTAAGACGGGTTACTATCGGTCGATAACTTAATTTAAGTTATTTGGTAACTAAACACAATCTTAATCACAAATGCCGGTAGTAGTTGAAGTGCTAAATCCGTGTTAAGTCCTCTTATATGTTTTGATATTTAACGTCCCAAAACTATTTACTAAAAACGGACAAGACTTTTATTTCTTTTTTGATTTTCTATATATATTATAACAAAATATTTTTAAAAAATCAAATTTGAGATTTTTTTGCCAAACGCTTTTTCTTGCGTTCCGTTGCTTCATCAATCGTTTCACGATGAATAGATTGAATCGTTTTAAGTAAACCTGCATCAACAATTTCTTTCAATGAAACAGGTAAGTAATCAATAGCTTCTGCGCACACATTGAAGTGCTTTTCATCATACTGACGAGGTAGCGCATGACAATGACCATGAACGTTAAGCGCATAAGGAAAATCAATAGGTTCATGCGATAAAATAATTTTATCACTAATCATTAGCGCACCTTCATAAACTTCATCAAAATATTCTTTATATTTGGATGCGCCTTTATCGTGATTGCCGCATACAAGAACCTTATAACCGCGCAGCTTCTTAATGTATTCTACATTGCCTACATCGCCAAGAATTATAAGCGTATCATTCTTACCAACTTTAGAACGAATGCGCGAAACCTGTTCGTCATCACTTATATAATTCTTACGAATTTTTTTCATCTCTTTATCACCAAAATGCGGGTCAGAATAGAAATGAATTGAACCGCCGTGATACCAATGAGCAAAACAATCATATAAGTGTTTGAACATTGATTTTTACTCCTTTTTTTATCTTACATATATATTATACCAAAAAATTTAATAAAAATCAATAAAAACTCTCAAGCTCTTGGCAAGATTCCTTCGATTTGAACGAAGACCAGCGGTTTTGGAGACCGATATGCTACCATTACACCAGAACCTTATATATGGTGGGGATAGATGGATTCGAACCATCGACCTACGCGTTATCAGCACGTCGCGCTAACCAACTGTGCTATATCCCCAAGTCTGCCGGTTTAACCGGCTGGAGTATTACGGCCACTCACCAAGAGGCATGCCAAGCTTACCAACTTCAATATCAGTATTATAATGAACACCGGCAAGGTCTGAATCTTCAAAGATTTCTTCTGCAATATCTTGATAAAGTGTGCTGATTAAACCATGACAATCATTAAGGTTATCATTGAAGAACTGAACAACACAATTCTTGAATACCACATAAGTAAAATCAATGTAATTATAACCATCTTGAGCGGGAGCAACTACATAAGCGAAAGCTGGATTGCCACTAAAAGCGGTTTCAAATAATGCTTTATTAGTTGGGAAAGCGAGGTTGCTAATAGTTGGACAATCTACTCCAATAGAAAGAATAACATTACCAAAATGCTTTTCAAAAGGAAGCAATCTTACAAGTGCTGCAGCCTTATCAGGATTATTAGTTGATAAAACCACTGTTGGATTATAAGAATTATAATCAACATTAAAAGCAATTTGCGGGTCGCCGTCAAACAGAGCCTACAGCTTGTTTACATAAGTTACCCACGGAGGGGAAATTTTAAGTCTTACGTCTGCCATTAATTTATACTCCTTTATGGAATTACCGAGAATTGGCGCGCCCGGCAGGACTCGAACCTGCGACACTCGCATTAGAAGTGCGATGCTCTAGTCCAGCTGAGCTACGAGCGCTCGGTGGGTTGAGATATTGGAGTCGAACCAATAACACCAGAGCCACAATCTGGAGTTTTACCGCTAAACTAATCCCAACTGGTAGGGGCACCGGGACTCGAACCCGGATTTACCTTGTGAGGGCCTGCGGCTTATAAGGCCGCGGCTACTAACCTATTGAGCTATGCCCCATGGCGGAAGGGGAGAGATTCGAACTCTCGGACTCCAGTAGGAGTCAATGCCTTGCTTCAAAATGCTTATAATTGTTGCAATACCTCCTGTATTGTATAATCTTTTGCGTATGCAATAGTTTTACAATTGTTTTTTGGAGCTTCAAACCATAATGTTTTTTCTGTTGAACACTGTTCAACAGGAATTACATAAACCTGATTTTCCCAAATAGTTGCAAAATAATCAATTTCATTTTTAGAATAACGATGTTGAATATTTCCATAAGTGGAACGAGATTTAAATGCAATGGCTTTATGGTTATCATCTTTCCAATGGGCAGTTTTTATCTAAACTCGAAGTAATTTTCCATCAATATCCCATATTTGGTCATATCTGTCTTTATCTCCATAAGGAATAGATACAGAATAACCAAGCTTTATAACCTATGTTAAAATCTCTAGTTCAGTAATTTTACCTATTTGATTAGTATTCATGTCATTCTTTTACAATTATAAGTTTTCAAAGCAGGGCACCGCACTCGGCCAGCTATGCGACCCTTCCATACTGGTTGCAGGAGAGGGACTTGAACCCTCGACCTCTTGCTTATGAGGCAAGCGAGCTACCAACTGCTCCATCCCGCGATGAACTAGGCGCTTAAGTTAAGTATAATGCCGGATTCGGACCGGCTACATTTTGATTTCAATTCAAATGCTCTACCTTTGAGCTAATCACACGATAACTTTGTGTATTTGCTGTATGCGCCTAAATGGTGGACCTGAGGGGACTCGAACCCCTAGCTTTCTGCTTGCAAAGCAGACACGCTACCATTGCGTCACAAGCCCATATGCCTGAATTATCAGGCTTTTTCGATAATTTCAAAATCGTCTTCGCCGGGGATTACTGCAAGACCGCCCCAACTACCATGCAACTGTCCCAAAGAGTCAATTGAATTAACAACACCTTCGCGACCGCTATAATTTGGTTCACCGGACATATAGATAATACGAATTTTATCGCCAACTTTAGCCATATATATCTCCTTAATTTAACTCCATGTCTGCATCAAGACCATACTTTTCATTTAAACGACGACGAATATATGCCAAATCATCATCGGTAAAATCATCAGATACTAAAATGCTTGTATTACCATGCGCGATTGCGTCCACAATGTCTTCAAGCTGTTGGGTATGAAAAGCCCAAGCTGAAAACGCCCTATTTTCTACCGCAGTTTCACGAGAAGGACTCCAGAGATCAAAAGAACAACGATTAGAATCATGATAACCAAACATTTTTATTTTCTCCCTTTTGATTTTCTATATATATTATAACAAATATTTTAATAAAAATCAATTAAAAAAGATTTTATTTATTTTTAATTACCATATAATTCAAAATAAATTTTTGATAATAACTAATAAGCAAAAGTAAAACCGATACGTTTTCTATTATAATCTCTATAATTTGTCATAGATAAATCATAATATTGTTTTCTAAAATTTTCTAATTGTTTATTAAATTCTAAAATCATTTTCTTTTCTTGGTCTTCTGTTAATTCATAATCACATACAAAAGTTGCATATGTACGATCAGAATTTTTTCCAATATAATGATTTTGGTCATATTCTAATCTAATACGATCAGTGCGCGTATCAATAGCATATAACTTTATATTAGTAATATATTTATCTGACTATGTTCCTACCAGACGTCCAAAAATATTTTTAGTATTAATTAATGTATTATAAAATTCACCAGCAATACGATAGTCATATTCTGGATAAATTGTAATATTTACTTTTTCTCCATCAGGAAAAATATTAACAGGAAAAGTCTGTGATAATTTATTATTTTTTCTCTTAAAAGCAAAACTACAAACAGAATAAGTAGTAGAAACAAAAGCTGGCTATGTAAAAATATTTATCTCCAAAATTTCAAATTGATTTAAAAATTTAGTTCTTACAGCCCCAGTTCTTTCATCTGTTAAGAAATTAGTTGGTATAATTAAAATTCCACCATCACAATCCATAATAGATAACAATGTAGCTTTATATAAGTCATCAGTATCATATTTAGTAAAAATAGATTTATCATTGGCTTTATTTTTTGCTAAGTATGGTGGATTTGTAATTACCCATTTATTTTTATAAATGGGAGGATTTTTTAAAGTATCTTGAACTATATTATTTCCTTTATCATCAAAATCATATAGTTCCCATTTTGCATTTGGAAATAAAGGAAGTAAATCTCCAGCCCCTACAAATGGTTCAATTAACTAAACATCAGAGGGAATATAATGGACTAAATTACTACAAATTTCTTCAGCTTTTGTTGTGTAATGCCTAGTTTTATCAATATCAGCCATTTTTTCGCTCCTTTTTTTCTATTTTATCATTATATATTATAATAATAAAAAAATTATAATTATCAAGTATTTTCAGTGAGTTCTGTTACTGAAGTAATTTTTACATTAGGATTATTTTTAAATTCTTCAATTAAAATAGAACGATATTTATTATCCCAGTAATCTCCATCAACTATTGCCATTACTTTATATTTAATAGACCCTCTTTTTAAGAAATCAATAACATCGTTTCTTTGATTATCTTGTGCTCCGCCGTCTCCTTCGGTATATTTTTGAGTAATATAATATCCCATTTCATAAAAATCTGCAGATTTAGTATTTCCAGAAGACGCTGAAACAATATCCCCATTGTCATTAAATCGAATACAATTTTTCCCCTGAGCAGGCAACTTTTTCCAATTAAGGACTTCTGCCGCTAAATTCTCTGAGATATTTTGTTTACTCGGGTCTTTACAAAATTTTGAAGCAGTAATAGTATTTGTAAGAATATCTGCGCGTATTTCATCATAGGTAAAGAGACCATTAAAAGCCTCAAGATGATTTTGAATTTTTTGTTTTACCCATGTTTTATCAATATCTTTTCTAACTTCTTCGATATTTTTTATTCTTGCTTTAATTTTTTCTTCTTTGACATAAGTTGTAAAATTCATTTTTACCTCTTAAAATTTTATAATTAAGTTAATGTCGTAATACAGGGCCAGTCATCACGAACCCACTTCTGTACAGCAATACTTACTGCTTTAAAAATATCTGTTTCATCAGCATTAATAAAGCAATTTGCTGATGAATAAGTCATTAGACTTGTATTATCATTGGTATACTGAATAACAGAAATACGCTTCTTTTTAGCATAAGCATATCCTTGTTCCCAATTTGTCCCAGCTGTGCTGTGCCTACCAGGAGTAATCATAAAAAAAAGATCACAAGCATCAATAGCTTCAATATCTTTTTCAAAAACTTTTCTTGCCCATTCTTCTTGCGGCATATCCCAAGCATTTTCAATTTTAAGTTCAAAGGGGCAATAAACATCATATTCCAAATCGCGTAAAAAAGAAGCAATTTCTTTCATCATTGTGCGATTTTCAGAGCTGCATGA
>JAEEHF010000060.1 GCA_016280725.1 Bacillota bacterium
TCTTTTGTTCATCATTTACTATTACTCTATCATTCTTTTGATAGCTTCCTGATGGTAATCCTTTTCCTTTGCTTTCGCCTTCGTCAAATGCTACCTCATTGTCTGTATTTACATTTGCTAAAACATGAATTATTTCATAGTCTGAATACTCTACTACTTTTTCATCATCCGCATTTGCTAAATCAATTTCTCCTGCTAATACTCCTCCTGTTAGTTCAATAATTGTATCATTCTTTTCTGTTACTACTGATGCGTTTCCTAAGTCTGTATTCTTTACTGTTCCTGTTATTACTATTGTGTCATCATCATTTCTTTCGTATACAATTAATGTTCCATCTAATCCTTGAAGGTCTTCAATGTCTTCTACTATTGATTTGTCATTTTCTGTGTCTACTTCTTCCCATTCGCCATCGATTTTTACATATATGCCTGATGCATTTTCTTTTACACCTTCAACCACACCTGCTTCTGTAGTATTAATATCTCCAGATGGTACTACAAGCTTTGGAAGAATTGTTTCTTCTTGTTGTATTTCATTATTACCATTTACATCACTAAAGAGTTTATTACATCTTGTACATTTATAATATTCTATATTTCCATCGTCTTCATAAGTAGGTTCAACTCTGTCTATTCTATTTAAATCATGTCCTAATGGTTCAGTACTTTCAACAGGTGCACTTATTTCATTCTCACCATTTTCATCACTAAACATTTTGTTACATACTGAACACTTCCAATATGGACTTGTTTGTCCGATCGTACATGTTGCTGGTTCACTAGGCATTTGTACTAAATCATGTACTACTTTAAGTGAAATATTTGCCACGCCATTGTACCCTAACGCAGTGAAATAAGCAGAATATGTAGCATTGTATGTTCCTGCAGAAAGATTATCAAGTGGTTTTATTGTGAACAAACCATCTATTGACTCTTCACTGTCGATGTATGCTTCACCAGAATTATACAAATCATTATTCATTTCTAATAAGAAATCTTTACCATCATCTCCGCTTAACATTCCCCAGCTATACATTGTGTAAAGACGTGCATTACCGTTGTTATACGTTATTGTAGGACTAACTGCCAAAGCGTCTCCACTATAATGTCCCTCAACAACAGTACCAAAATCTATATCATCATAGCTAAGTGTTCCGGTAGCTTCTGGCAAAGTAAAGGTATATGCAACACGATGTGTACTAACATCAGATGATTCTGAACCCGAATATGGATTAACCCAAGATGTTGGGTAATAATCAGTATAAATACCCACACTTCCCGCACCAAAAACTACATTTGGATATTTGGTGGTGTAATATGCATTAACCGTGTAATTAACACCCGGACGGAATCTTCCACTTTCAAGGTCTATGGTAATAATGTAAGGCTCATCTGATGACATATCCCATACCTCGTAATGATCTAGTTCAACAAAATCACTCTCGGCAATGGTTGCATTTTCAAAGAATGTTGATACTTTTTGGTCAACCTTTACAGGAGCTATATTATAATGGTGAATTGCGTGAACTTTTATAGGTGTAACTTCCGTTGTTCCAGCGCTTGTAGTGTAGAATTTTCCACATCTTGAACATTTATACAAATATTGATGACTATAGCCTTCATAAGATGCTTCTGGCAAATACACCTCCGTCATCTCTGCATGTCCAAGAGGGTCTATAGTTACTTCTTCATAATGAGCTTGATCTCTAGTACAATAATGATATTTTGAACCGGCTTCAGTACAAGTTGGTTCACTTGTTATTTGCCATTCTCCCCAAGCATGACCCTTTGGATCACCAATAAGTAATGACTCAAAAGAAACTTCATTTTGTCCATTGGCATCACTAAAGTATTTTGAACAGTACTGACAATACCAATGCTCAGCACAGCCAGGTAGTGTACAATTTGCTTCACAATAAGGCATATGTGTTAAAACATGTTCTATCTCCATTTTAATCTGACCAACACCAATAGATTCACTATTGAATCTGATATTATATGTTGTATTATATGTACCATCATGAAGATTGCCCTCTGGTCTTATCCAAAACATTGTGCTATTTGAATCGCCACTAGAAAGCCAAATACTGTTTGCACTTGTATCCTTTGTTACTACATAAGGACTATCATAAAAAGAACTTAAGTCTACATATAACTCGCAAGCATTAATATCAATAGGAGTACCTGTATTAGTAATATTAATGTATTCTGTACTAGAATAGCAATCGTAGCCTTCATAAAGAGTACCAAAATCTATCGTAGGAAGATTAACACTATATGTTGGCTGTCCAACTGTAAATTCAAAGTAAACTAAAGCGCTCTCTCCATTGTATTCTCCGTGGTCTGTTAATTCAGTAATCGAATTAATTGAGACTTGATATAATGATGAATCAATTCCATAAAGCGATGCTGTAAGATTTTCAGCATCTACATATTCGTATGACCTTTTAGTTGGAACAGTCAGCTCATATCTGTAAGTACCTGAAGGATAGAACCTATCAGTTCCAGCTGTTAAGTAACGTTGTTCTTCTACACCATACCATCTTCCTGTTACTTCTTTAGTATCTATATAATCATTTTCAGTAAATTCGTAATTAGTAATTGAAACTGGTGTTTCAAAAGGCTTAGGAACTGTTAATCCGTGAAGTGTTATTGAGGAAACCTCTGCTGGAGTAATACTCCATTCATAACTACGCGCGTTACTGTTAGATTCACCTTCCCAAGTAATTTTATCGGGTTCTTTCAAATTAATCTTTATAGTATAAGTTCCAACGTCTCTTTTTGAATAATCACTTGTTAAATCATATTCCATAGTGTTAGAGTCAAAGCCAACAAATTCAGGTGTAATATCACTACCTGTATATGGATAAGAACTTGTAGCCAAAGTAGGCGCCGGTACACTACCAGCATATACAGTCCAATCAATATAGATTGTGTCGTTTGATTCCGGGCCACTGCTCCAACAACAATTTGAATTATCATATAAAGAAATTGAAACTGTGTATTGACCTGGTGTATTAACTGCGACATCTCCACCAAAACTTAATAAATTTTTATCTCCTGATTCTCCATAACTTAAGTAATCAGAAATATTTATATTTTGCCCTGCATAAGTAAAATACTGATTATCATATGGCAAATATGGGCGAGTTATCTGCTTAGGATAAATAGTAAATTCAACGCTTTTATCCTGTGTTCTATACTCTACTTCACTGTAGTAACTATCATAATTATCTAGATTCCATACATATCCATCGTTTAATCCAAATGTCACACTATAATAAATTACTTCATTATATGGTCCTCTATTAGGATACATTTGAGATAGACTTCCATATTTAATGTAAATCTTTTCCGAATCTGTTTCCGGATTATAGTTTTGTACAACTGGAGATTGATATTCACCATTATACGTCAAGGACATATCTTCAGATTTTATGTAAGGAACTGGCAATTCTATTGCCCATGCTGCTTTCAAATTTGCAGAGTACTGAATTTCGTCTGTTGAATACTCCGATAAATTATATTGGCGGAAGGATGATTCATCTCTCCACCCCATAAATACATACCCTTCGCGAGATACTGTTGGAAAGTACACAGTATTAGTATAATTCGAATCATATACTTGGAAGTAGTTGGTATCATCCTTACTGGAATCACTGAATGTGCCTCCATTAGGATCAAAACTAACTCTATAATGACCTTCTTCAATTGTGTCATAATTACCATATAAAGCTTGGCCATCATAGACAGAAACATCTTCGTTAGCGCCACCAAGAAAAATGCTACTATCCAAATTCAAATAAAAGTATTCCATGTTACCATCTATTTCAAGGTATGCCCTACATGGATAATTTAGATATACAAATTCATAATTTTCTTTATCATTTATAACAAAACTAATTGCAAGTTTATAATACTCATTAGGCTCAAATGTTCCTGTAACAAGTTCATTAGACCAATTACTTTTGTTTTTATACCATCCCGCACTAGCTACGCTAACTATTCCACTTAGCGAAGCATCATCATTGACCTCAGAAATCGATAGATTCAACTGAGGTATTGCTTCTCCCGATACAGGGACTGAAATGGATTCATTAAATTCAATTTTTCGTATTGGTGTTTTAGCAAAAGCAGTGCTAATTGATAGTATCCCTAGTAAAATTATTAAAACAACTAATGATTTTTTCATACCTATTCTCCCAAAATAAAAATTTCATATATATAAGTAGAATACCAATAAAAAATGCATATAACAACTTTTTTTTGTTGTTATATGCATTTGTAACATTGTTGTAATATTTGTGTGTTCTTCTTAGGGAAATATGAATTTCAAGAATTAGTTTTTCAACTATTTGATCAAACATGCAAGTTCAAAAGCAAGTACTGGTACGATTTTCTTTTCGTCAAGTTTAACGTGCCCTGAAATGCTCCTTGGATCCCACACAGCTCCCGCCAAGCTATCTCCAGCATAGTAGAAAGTGAAGAACTCCAATTTATCTCGCATGCATACAGCAGAAATAGTTGCTGCTTCCATCTCTACGCAAACTGCACCACGAGACTTGAAATATTCAATCTTTTCAGGAGTTTCCCGAAAGATAGCATCTGTAGTCCAAGTGTACCCTTTAGTATGGGACATGTGATATTGGTCGAGCACTCTCTCAAACTCAGGAATATATTTGATGTTCAAATCAATATACTCGCTGTCTGGAACAAAGTGTTGACTAGTACCTTCATCTCGAAACGCTCTTGTCGGAATAATAATAGAACAATCTTCAATACTGTCATCAAGCACTCCACAATTTCCAAAGATAATGAATTTCTTTACGCCAAACTTTGCCAGATTTTCGATATCACAAGCAATAGTCGGTCCGCCAATACCTGCCATGAAGAATGTAAGCTTGACACCTTTGTAATTGATGACATAGACGTCTCTTTCAAAGTTAGCACAAGAAATATACCCAACAGGAGTAGCATTAAGCTCTTTCGCGTCGTTCACAATGTGAAAAAACAGTTGCCGTGAAAAAACTCCAACCGCCACGCTGGGAAGAACAATGTTTTTGTCTTGGCCCTCACGGAACCTGACTCCAATAGGAGAAATGAAGCCTTCTTGCTCACTATAGATAATCATTTTTCTCCCTCCTTATAGTAAGTCGGTCGTTGTAAAATCTTAAGTTGAGAGTAATTATAGCACGGTTTACATATTTCAGCAACTCTTTTCTCTCCTTCGCTAAAATTTGTGGCCTCGTATCTAATTTTCCCATAGGGTGAAATTAGATACGAGGCCACAAACTGTTTTTTACATTAAATTATTTTTTAATGCGATGATATCCTCATTTTTCATTCCAATTCTTACTAAGTATTCTTCCACACATTTTTGCAAATCTGCTGTTTCAATATTCTCATTCTCTCCTACAACATTTGTTAAAATTTCGCTCGAATTTAAATATGTTTTTACAATCGGCCCTGATTTATTCTTATTTCTATTATAATAGTACCATGCTAAAACACTTAATAAAATTATTTCTGTACAAATTAATAACAATAATATTTTTTTATATTTCTTGGATTTTTTTAACTTTTTTATTAGTACTAAAAAAAGAATAAAAGCTATAACTGCAATAATGCAATTATATATCCAGTAAGGAATCCTTTCGACGCTATGACTTGCTACTAAGTTAGTTGTGTAGTTTAATCCATCTACATGAAATGTGATTTGGCCAAGCGTTTGTCCCTTTTCAACTGGAGCAGATATGTTTTCTGCAATTGTTATCGTTTTATGAATATTATCTATGTCGAGCACATTTGGAACTATACTAGAAATGTTTGTTTCAGACAAAACATCAAGTGAAGAAGTTTCCTTTGTAGCATCATTTACTTCAATATTAGCTATTGAAATTTGGCGATTTATTATTTCTTTAATAGAATAATTGCTATATGTAAAATCAAATAACTGTTTTGTATCATAGAATCTCTCATTTAATCCTTGACTATTTGTTCCTCCACCTAAAACAACAGATATTAAATCGAGTCCATCATGAGAGCTACCACCTATAAAACATTGTCCAGCAGGAGTCGTAAATCCTGTTTTTATTCCAGTACAGTAAGAATAATAGTAATCCTTTAGGGATGGAATAAGTAAAGAATTAGTATTTCTTAAAACTCTATCATTTTTAGTATATATAGTTGTTGCAGGCATAGTATATGTTTGCGTTTTTACAATATCGTTAAACACCTCATATTTTTGGCACTCTTTTGCTATTAAGTATAAATCATATGCTGTGCAATAATGATTCTCATCGTGTATACCGTTTGGATTAACAAAATGAACCATTTCACATCCTAATTCTTTTGCTCTCTTATTGCTTAGTTCTGCAAAAGCTTCTACACTACCACTAATATGCTCTGCTAATGCATTTGCAGCTTCATTTGCACTTGGAAGTAAAAGAGCATATAAAAGTTCTAATATGGTAAATTCTTCACCAGCTTGTAATTTCGCATCCGAATATCCATCTGGAACTAGTGATATTGCATTTTTTGAGATAATTACTTTATCTGTGAGGCTGCACCTTTCTAGCGTGATTAATGCCGTCAGAACTTTTGTAGTGCTAGCTGGAAACATTTTCTCATGAGCATTTTTCTCATATAGTATTTTCCCTGTTTTTGGATTGGCAACAAATGCTGCCTTACACCCTATTGTAGGATAATTGTCAAAGATTTTTTGCTCATCTTTTTTATAAGCTAGTGTATAGTTGCTGTCATTTGAAACCACTGTTGCATCAACACTTGAAATAAAAAGTATTATCATACTAATTATCAATAAAACTATAGTATTTTTTCTCATAAAATTCTCCAGTTTACTGTTTTTTATAACTACTTAAGATTCTACCATAAAATTCTAAAGTATAAAACTAAGCCAAAATGCTCTACAATCTTTATTTCTTTCTTTACTTTTATGTAAACTCGTGGTATAATTCAATGCGGAAATCAATCTATATTCTACCCTTGTCACACAACATGTTTTCTCAACGACTGATTAGGAGGGTATCAAATGAACAAGCTTGTAGAACTGATTAGCAATGGGACTCTTCGGGTTGAAGAACTCAAGAATGCTCCGAATATCATTGAAACGGCTGACTTTGTTAGCAAGGCGTTGGATGCCTGCTATCACACTTTGGTTTTTACTCTGGGAGTGAATACGTTTAACTGCTATGACTACATGGACCGCGCAGGAGAATATCACGCATGGGGTGAAGTTAGCAAGAATGGAACTTTCACTGTTTGGAGCAATTGGGGAGGTAATCATACGGTTGGCAGTGTTAACCTTACCAACCCCAACGAAGTATTCATGGCCCTCGTTTCCGATGATGATGACGGAATGAGTCACAATCTCCGGAGATTCCTGGATGAACAGATTCGGCGCTATGCAGATCAAGCCTAATTAAAATAAGACCCACATTTTGTGGGTCTTTTGCTTTTCTCTACGATAAGTAGATTGTGTTATTTCTTTCATCGCTTATATAACAAACGATAGATGTGAATTAATTAAGCTTTATCCAGAGCAAAATGCACAAGCACGATTTTTTAACCGTGGAATTGGAATTATATATGCTTATTGCAATAAAGATGGATTAATTAAAAAACCGTCAAATAGATACAACCCTATATAATGGTGTAATATGTAAAATATATAAGAACAGTTGTTTTTATTAGACTGGTATAGTATCATTTCTATTGGGTGATAATAGTGAATCGTTGTTTAAATTGCCAACTGATATTGTCAAATATCAAAAAGAAGTATTGTTCAAACAAATGTCAAAAAGAATTCGAATACAAAGAATATATAAAAGCATGGAAAAACGGAACTATATCTGGTATGCGTGGTAAATATCAATTATCAATGCATATAAGAAAATACATATTTGAAAAATATAATTGGCGTTGTTCTCAATGTGGGTGGGGTAAAACAAACCCATATACTAAAATGATTCCATTAGAAATTGAACATATAGATGGAAATTTTGAGAATAATTCAGAAAAAAACTTGACTCTACTATGCCCAAATTGTCATTCTCTAACCTCAACATACAAAGGTGCAAATATAAATAGAGGAAGAAAAGAACGAAAAAAATATAGTTTGTATACTAATTAAATTGCAAAAATAAAAAAGAGATTTCATAAGAAATCTCTTTTTTGGAGCCAGTGATCTGAGTCGAACAGACGACCTACTGATTCATACCACTACAACTTTCGTTGCCACAAATGTGTTTGCAGTCTGGACTTGCTCTTTACCCTAGCTTTCGCCTTAGGTACACCGTATAAAGTCTCTACACTCGGTATTACTACCTAGCTCGGGATTGGCATATGATAAATCACTTAGCGTTCCCCGAATTAGCGGTGTCCACCTTAAATATTTCTACTTAAGGGTGCAATTTTTTTACAAGTCAGTTGCTCTACCAACTGAGCTACACTGGCAATATTAAAATTTGGTGACCCGTAGGAGAGTCGAACTCCTCACTCCGCCGTGAAAGGGCGATGTCTTAACCGATTGACCAACGGGCCTTATAGAAATGGTGAGCCATCCGCGATTCGAACGCGGGACAACTTGATTAAAAGTCAAGTGCTCTGCCAACTGAGCTAATGGCCCAAA
>JAEEHF010000061.1 GCA_016280725.1 Bacillota bacterium
AAAGCTTCTAGATCAAGCTGAAGCTGGAGATAACATCGGTGTTCTTCTAAGAGGTATTGAAAGAACTGAAATCGAAAGAGGACAAGTTCTTGCAAAACCAGGAACAATTCACCCACACAAGAAGTTCAAGGGAGAAGTTTATGTTCTTACTAAAGAAGAAGGTGGAAGACATACACCATTCTTCAATAAGTACAGACCACAATTCTACTTCAGAACAACTGACGTTACTGGTGAAGTTATGCTTCCAGACGGAACAGAAATGGTTATGCCAGGAGATAACGTAACAATGACTATCGAACTTATTACTCCAATCGCTATCGAAAAAGGATTAAAATTCGCTATTCGTGAAGGCGGTAGAACAGTTGGTTCAGGTATCGTTACAGAAGTTATTGAATAATTAAATAACAAATTTTTAAAACCCTTAAGCCCTTACGGCTTAAGGGTTTTTAGCATTGCATAATTTGCATACAATATTGCTATTATGCTATAATTAATATATATTAGTATGCTAGGTGGTGGTTTCTATGAAGAGACACATTAGACACAAAAAGCTATATGCATTTTTAGCAATCATTTTCATAGGTGTGCTTGTTTTTAAATTCTGCATTAATCATAGGTATCCAGTGTCACCTGAGACATTTAAGGAGGCCTTAGTTGACGTGGGCTATGATGTTTATAGTGAAATAGATCCTTCATCTGGCGATTATAAATATATAGAGTTTTATAGAGAAAATAAAACAAAAATAGAAAACTTTGATGATGATTTATCTTTAGTATATTCACTTACAGCTCGAAAAATTAGAAGCAATACAGAAGTATTGTTTAAAGTATATAGGAATGAGCAAGATGCCACTACAAGTTATATAAAGCTTGAAAATAGTAAAAACTTTATGGTTTCTCGAGGTGATTTTTCCGATTATACTCGTGATTCACAAAATGATATTCATAGAATAGGTGAAAATTATGCATTATACTACATTAAAGATCTAGAAGATAATTACTTTATGGTATCAAGGATTGATAATACAGTACTTATAGCATATATGGACGCCTCGGATATTAAACAACTTAATAAAGTTTTTAATGCATTAGGATATGGAATTAATTCATAATAAAATTTGGAAGGAGCAATAATGAAACTTTTACTAGATACAATGGGTGGAGATAGCAAAGCAGAAGAATTTGTTAAAGGTGCTATCGAATCATTAGATTATTTAGATAAAGATACATCGGTGATTTTACTTGGAAATGAAGAAGAAATTAAAAGTAATTTATTTTCAATATATCATAAAGAAATAAGCGATTTTAATGGAAGAATTCAAATCGTGAACGCTACAGAGGCGATAACCAATCATGATCACCCTACAGACGCCATTAAGAACAAAAAGAATTCTTCGATGTGCATAGGATTTGATATGTTAAAAAAAGAAACTGGAGATGCGCTTATCTCGGCTGGTAATACAGGGGCCCTTCTTGCAGGGGGCCTTCTACTTGTGGGTAGAATAAAAGGAATTGATAGACCTGCATTATGTCCGATGCTTCCAACAATTGATGGTGGTGGATTTATACTTCTTGATGCTGGTGCTAATACAAACTGTAAGCCGATTAATTTTCTTCAATTTGCGAAGATGGGAAGTATATATGTAGATAAAGTATATGGAATGAAAAATGCACCAGTTGGACTTTTAAATATTGGCGCAGAAAAAGAAAAGGGAACACCTCTTACAAAAGAAGTATATGAACTTCTAGAAAATGAAAAAACTCTTAATTTTTATGGCAACATCGAGGGAAGAGATATGTTTGATGGAAGTGTAAGGGTAGTTGTTACAGATGGCTTTACTGGCAATATTGCTCTTAAAACTACAGAAGGTATAGGACTTACAATTTCTAAAATGCTAAAAGAGGAATTTCAATCTTCACTTCCAAGAAAAATAGGGGCTGGAATTTTAAAGGCTTCAGGAGCAATTACTTCCTTTAAAAAGAAGATAGACTATTCAGAATATGGTGGAGCTTTACTATTAGGCATAGAAAAACCAATTATTAAATGTCATGGAACTGGTAAGGCGAAAGATGTCAAAATTGTTCTAAAGCAGGCAGAAAACTTTGTAAATGGTAATGTAGTTAATGAAATAAAAGAGAAAATAGCAAAGCAGGAAATATAAAATTTGTTTGATGATTCTTTATTTTTCTTACAGTATCAAGGGTTTTAAGAACTTTTATTTATTTGTTGACATTTAGAATAATATATATTATTGTAATTATGTAAGCAGATTAATTTCTTACGCACACGTGTTCGCATGGCTTTGAGTTATACTTTACACGTGCCAATTATGAAAGGGTGATATGATGAATCCAGATGCAATATTTGAAAAAGTAAAAGAAGTAATTGTTGATCAACTTGGTGTAGAGGATGAAGCTGTTAAAGTTGAAACATCATTTATTGATGATTTAGGAGCTGATTCACTAGACATTGTTGAACTAATTATGGCTCTTGAAGAAGAATTTGATCTTCAAATCCCAGATAGTGAAGCTGAAAAAATCACTACTGTTGGAGATGTCATAGAGTACATTAAAAACAATCAATAAAACTAAACGGCTATAAAGATAGCCGTTTTCTTTTTACTTATTTACATTACATAATGTTGTGGTAAAATACTTATGGAAAGGAGGCGATAAGATGAACGTTGGAGATCGAATCGGTTATAAATTTAAGAATGAAAAACTTATGGACGAAGCTATGACCCATACATCTTATGCTAATGAGCACAAGCTTAAATACAATAACGAGAGACTTGAATTTCTTGGAGATGCTGTTTTGGAGCTTATTTCAAGTGAATATATTTATAATGCATACAAAATCCCAGAGGGAGAAATGACTAAAACTAGAGCTTTTGCAGTTTGTGAAAAGACGCTTGCTAGTATTGCAAATAGATATGGCTTTAGTGATTTCTTAAAAGTTGGCAAAAGTGAGTTAAAACAAAATGGAAAATATAGGGACTCAATTCTTGCAGACTCTGTTGAAGCGACTCTTGGAGCAGTATTTCTAGATTCGGATTTAGAAACGGCAAAGAGTCATATTCTTCCAGAGCTAATTCCATATATAGAGGAATATGTAAAAAATGGCGGAAAAGACTACAAAACCATGCTTCAGGAAAAGCTTCAGGTTCACGGAGACGTTAAGATTGAGTATAGGCTAATTGCAGAACGTGGCCCAGACCATCTTAAAGTATTTGATGTTGAAGTATTATGCAATGATAAAGTATTGGGTCAAGGTGAAGGAAAGAGCAAAAAAGAGGCTGAAATGAATGCAGCAAAAGATGCATTGAACAAATAATAATCAAAAATTCCAGGTTGGCTAGAAAAAGTCAAAAAAGACTACTAGATTCCAACCTGGAATTTTTCTCCTTTGGGGACACGACATTCGGGAGAAAAAATTCTCCCGAATGTCGTGTCCCCAAAGGAGAATTTATTCCAAAAAAAGTCGCATATTTAGTAAAAATATGATAAAATTACTCTGTTAGGAGTGGTTACATGAAGAACGTATTAATCTCTGGATACTACGGATTCAATAACACTGGTGATGAAGCTATGATCGAAACTATGTCAACCTTGCTTGCCAAAAGAGATTGTTCTCTTACGGTTTTATCATCAAATCCAGATAAGACAAAAGAATTATATAATGTAAGATCATATAATAGATATAAATTAGGAGAAATAATAAAAGCCATTAAAAAGTGCGATTTATTAATTTCAGGTGGTGGAACATTATTTCAAGATATTACCAGTAAAAAAAGTATTTGGTATTATCTTGGAATTATTAAACTTGCCCAACTATTTCACAAAAAGATAGTTATTGCATACCAAGGAATGGGGCCAATTGATACCGGTTTTTATAGGTGGATGACTAAGCATATTTTGAATAAAAAAAGTGTAAAATTAATTGGTTTAAGAGACGAGCAAGCTATTGAATATGCCAAGTCCATAGGAATCAAGGAAAATAAAATTATGTTTTCTTCAGATATGATTTTTATGATGAAAAAGCCACCAAAAGAAAGAATAGACAAGATAATAAACGATAACGTGTTAAATCTAAAAGAAGACCAAAAACTTGTAGGAATTTCTGTTAGAAGTTGGAAAGATAAAGATAGGACAGATAAGCTTGCAGAAGCGGCTGATTTGGTATACGAAAGATATAATGCTAGAATTGTATTTTTCCCATTTCACAAGCCAAAAGATGCTGAAATAAGCAAGATTATAATGCATAAAATGAAGCATGAAGATATAGCTTGTTTAATGCCAAATAGATATCTTCCATCAGAGATTTTAGGAGCAATGGGCAGAATGGATGTTAACATTGGTGTAAGACTTCATTCTTTAATATTTTCAGCTGTTAATAATGTTCCAACGATTGGAATTTCATATGATCCCAAAATTGATGGATTTTTAGATATGATTAATGCTAATGCTGTATGCACTTATGAAGATATAGATAGTAAGAAAATTGCTGATGAGGTTGGAAACAAACTTCAAAATAAAGAATGTAAGTATTCTGAAAAAATTGAAGAATTTAGAAAAGCAGGAGAAGAAACACTGGAAAAAATAATTAATGAATTATAAGAGGTATATCGATGATAGAAGAAAATAGAGTAAATGAATTAAAAGAAATAGCAAAAAACATTCGAAAAGATATTTTACTTGAAGTTTATGAAGCACAATCTGGACACCCTGGTGGAGCGCTTTCGTGTGCTGATATTCTTACTGCAATTTTCTTTGAAGAAAAGCAAGATGAAGATAAAGTTGTACTTTCAAAGGGACATGCTTCTGCGGCACTTTATGCGGCTTTGGCAGAACATGGAGATATCCCAAAAGATGAGCTAAAAACATTTAGAAAATACGGTAGTAGACTTCAGGGACATCCATCATCACACGCTTTAGATAAAGTTGATGTTTCTTCTGGCTCTCTTGGGCAGGGCTTATCTATTGCTAATGGAATTGCAATGGCTAATAAACTTGACAAAAAGAAGAATAATGTATATGTAGTTTTAGGCGATGGAGAAATTGAAGAAGGCCAAATTTGGGAAGCAGCAATGTCTGCAGTTCATTATAAATTAAATAGCATTATTGCATTCTTAGACTATAATAAACTTCAAATAGACGGCTCAAACGATGAAGTTATGAAGATAAAGCCAGTCGATAAAAAATTTAAAGCATTTGGATGGAATGTCCAAGAAATTGATGGACACGATTTTACTCAAATAATAACTGCTATTGAAAATGCTAAAAATTCTAGAAAACCAAATATGATAATTGCAAATACAATCAAAGGAAAAGGTGTCAGCTTTATGGAAAATAAAGCCGAATGGCATGGAAAAGCACCAAATGAAGAACAATATAAAATGGCAATTTCAGACTTAAGCCATTAGATAAGGTACAAATGTTGGCAAGACAATATAAATATTATTAAGGAGAGGGAGTTATGTCATTTTTATTAACGGATATTCAAACAGTAAATAGCATTGGAAGTGATCCATTCGACACTTTTATTACACAAGATAATATGTCTACTATTTTCATTGCTTTAGCCGTTGTGGTTGTTGTAGCTTTTATTATCGGTAAAATTAGAACAAGAACAGAAGACTCAAAGGTATTTAATGCTGTGATTCCTATCGTTATTTTTATAGCTGCAGTTGTACTTATTTATTATGCATCGCAAACAAACATTGTCATAAAAGGCGATAGTAGTTCAGGTGAAGTAGTAGAAGAAATACAAGAACAACATGATTAACAGTATATTTGTATACAAGGGAGTAATATGGAAAACGAAGAAATAATCGAGAAGCTTCTTAAAATCTATGAAGAAAAGATTTCAAAAGGGCTTAATGTTACTGAGGAAGAAAGAGAATTTATTCGTAAAAATTTGAGATTATTAAATAAAGTTAATACTCTAGATAAAGAAATCAGAAGAAATTATTTCCTACATTGCGCTTTTAGCGATGAGTTTGGAATTACAGGAATTCCTCAAATGAATTTTGTTGTTTGGTCACGTGATGATAAAGCAATCTTAGATTTTATACAATCTAAAAGCTGGAAAATATCTCCTTTATGTTATATGTTGTTTGCAATTCGTGATAAATCTATTGTTGAAAAATACTTAGAAAGAGTTGGAGAACCACTGAGTACACGTCTAATTGATGGACACTGCAGAATATACTGCCGTAATGAAAATTCAAAAAAAGCTTGGAATGAGAACATAGTTAGAATAAAAGATGTTTCAGAACTTAGTGTTGAGGATATATCTAAGCTTCCAGATGATATAAAAATTAGAATCTGTGGAGAAAATGTATCTTCGTGGCAAAAAGAATTATATACAAAAGAACTATATATTAAGATATTAAATGAGCTAAACAAAATGTTAGAAGATATTCCGGCAGCTACTAAGGGAAATACAAAGAGTGAACTTAAAACATTTTTGGGAGTATGCGCAAAGTTAAGTGTTATTTCATATGACGAGGAAGCTGAAGAAGAACAAAAAAAAGATGAATTAATTGGTAATCCTAATACAGAAATAGAGATGCAAAACCTTGAAGGAGCAGTATTACACAAAAAATGTGTTTGTGAAGGATATGCTGAAACATTGCGAAATGCACTTGCATTAAAAGGAATAGAGTGTAGATATGTTAGAGGAGAGAATATTAAAACTAGTAGCAATCATGCATGGAATCAAGTTAAAATTGGTGGAAAATGGTTTAATGTTGATCTGACATGGGCAATAGAGTGGATACCTGATGCAATAAGGAATAACAAGCCGATAGGAAAAACACTTCTACAAACAGATGAAGAGTTCAGAGATCATAGCGGATATAGAATAGTAAACCCTAAGGGCGTTGAAAAATGTGATACACCATTAGAAGACATATTAAGAGATATGGATAAGGAAAACGAAGAAGACGTAGAATTTTAAATTTATGAGGTGAATTATGAAAGCCACTAGAGAGAGTTATGGGGAAGCATTAGAAAAACTAGGAAAGAAAAATAAAAGTGTTGTTGTGCTTGATGCTGATTTATCAACTGCAACAATGACAAAAAAATTCAAAGCATTATTTCCAAAAAGATTTTTTGATATGGGTATCTCAGAACAAGATTTAATGGGAACTGCTGCTGGGTTTGCAATCGGTGGCAAAATTCCTTTTGCAAGCACTTTTGCTATCTTTGCAGCTGGAAGAGCATATGAGCAAATTAGAAATGCAATTGCATATCCAAATCTAAATGTAAAGATTACTGCAACTCATGCAGGAATTACTGTTGGCGAAGATGGAGCATCGCATCAATCGATAGAAGATATATCACTTATGAGAACAGTTCCAAACATGATAGTGCTTTCTCCTTGTGATGATATGGAGACAAAATGGGCGATAGAAGAAGCAAGCAAAATCAATGGACCAGTCTATATAAGATTAACACGTCCGAAGGTAGAAAGCATTTACGGAGAAAACCCAGATTTACTTGCTAATGGAATTGACGATAAATCTACAGCAAGTCTTCAAAAAAGAAATTTAAAACCTAAATTCGAACTTGGTAAAATGATTGTACATGGTGATGGAAAAGATGCAACTATATTTGCTACAGGAGTTGAAGTTCAAGAAGCTTTGAAAGCAAAAAATGAACTTGCGAAAGAAAATATTAATATTAGAGTGGTAGATGTTCATACTATAAAACCAATAGATAAAGACACAATCATTAAATGTGCTAAGGAAACTAATAAAATTATTACGATAGAAGATCACAGTATTATCGGAGGATTAGGTTCTAGTATTTGCGAGGTTCTTTCGGAGGAATATCCTACAAAAGTTACTAGAATGGGTATTCAAGATATATTTGGAACTTCTGGCAAATGGCATGAATTATTGGAAAAATATGAGTTAACAGCAAACGATATAATCAAAAAAGTCAAGAATAGCTAATTCGAAGGTTATGACATCAGCAATATTATTAAGGAGAAATTATGAATCAAGATGATTTAATGGAAGCGCTAGCCTATATTAAGAATAAAATAGGCATGGAAGTTAGACTAGTTGAAGCAGACACATCCAAGGGGTTTAGTTTTCCGTATTTGATTGTTGCTCCTCGTAGTGGTCCTCGTAGTGGGATGAGAAAAACTCTAATTATGAATTGCTTAAATGACTATGAATCCCCAATGGAACCTGAGACGATTGAAAACCAACAGGCAATAAATGAAGTCTTTGATTTATTTGGAAAAGATAGAATTCCTGCTTTTGAAACTCAGGACTTAAATAATGGACATCAAGAAAACTATGAAACTACAAAGCGAAGGGTTACTGAAAGATTATCAAGAGGGTTATATTACTTATCTACTATATTAACTAGAGGTGGAATTAGGCAAACTAATATGCCAATAATTATGCCACTTATTCCTGGATATACAAATGATACTTTGCATCATACAGCTTCAGAATTAAGTACTGATTTTGCTGGAGATATTGATATACAGGTTTTGAGAATGATAGAAGATGCCAAGGGAAAAATAAAAGGCAAGACGGGAATACCCATGGACGATCAGATTATTACATATGGGCACTCAAAATCTGCTGTTTTTGCGAGAAATTTTACAATGTTGCATCCAGATAAAGTAAAGTTATTATTTATTGGCGGAGTTGAAGAAGCTCCATTACCTATCGATGAAATTAGATTAAGAGTAAGAGATAGTGTGAGTGAGAACGAACAGTTTGAAGTTATTGACGG
>JAEEHF010000062.1 GCA_016280725.1 Bacillota bacterium
ATCGATACCAAACCGTCTATACAACAAATCTTTTATCAGCTGGGCGCTAACGAGATTTATATCTCCATGTATCAAGACACTCTTGTCTGATTCAACGCAAAATGCATCAAGATAGTCTTTATTCCTTTTGTTTTTTGAGGGTGCATATTCACTTAGCTCAAAAATATCTGAATTGTGATTAAGCGAATATGTTCGTGCTGTTGTATCTGTCCATTCAACCGCAATCAAAGGTAGAATGCCAGCCCATTTAAAACCTGTGGCAAGGCCACCAGGTCCTGAAAAAAGATCTATGCTTGTTAGATGAAAGCCAAATTCTTTCATCTTTGTCTTCAAAAGACTATTCATAATTTAGTGATTATACAAATACATTAATAGTTATCAGATGATGATGTTACCATTTTGAATTATTACAAATGTCTAATTAAAATGGGCATTCACCCTTAGTAGCATTTAGCTTTCTTTTTCGCGTTTGATCAATGCCTCAAGAATAAAAGCAGTATTCATAGCATCCTCACCAATGTACTTGTAATGAGAATAGCCTTCCTTGTCGTATTCCTTTATTAAATCATCCACCCAATCACCGACTTTTCGCTGATAACTATGTACATAGTTGTTGAAATTAGTCGTGCCTTCAGGGAATGATGCGAAATCTGTAAGGACATTGAAGATTGCATAGGCATTGTTTCCTAATTCATTAAAATAATCCTTGCTGATTCTAACTATCTGTTTTGCTTTTATCCCAAGTGACTCTATTTGGTTCGGCTTTAGTTTCTTTTCGTCTTTTATGACGATGCCAAATGCCTTGCAAAACATTGCAAGAGCGAGTGATTCAGGGATAGTAATATCCTTAAGTCTTTTCAATTTCTTTTCAAATGCAGACCAAAGGTTTCGAATATTACCAATTTGCTTAATTGCCTTCTCTATTATTTCATCTAAATCTTTTTTGGTAATCTCCGTATGATTGAATGCCACAGTCACTCCTTTCTGTCCGAAAATTACGCCATTTAGACATATCCATCGACAGAATCCTATTTCGTATTTCAAAAGGAACGTTTTGTTGTAGCTATTAGTAATACGAACAAAAGGTGTCCATTGTTCTGTTTCGTCACCAAAAGGGTTCTCAAAGGTATGCGGTCTAATAAGGTCTACTCTGCACGAACCCTTCGTTTTAGGCATATAGATATTAAACACCACAAAATCTTTAAGTGTCAACCCAGGAAATACACCTCGAATAATATAGTCAGCAATTTCATAAGCTTCACGATTCGTGATCAATCGATAACTTCTCGAAACGACAGCAAACGTATATGAAGTCCTGGAATCAACTATAGCTTTGTTTTGAGGAATAAATTTAGTATGCCCATTATTATCTACATATAAAACAGGTCTTACCTCCACAGGAAAGAGTACGTCGTTTATATTTTTGGGAACCCACGTTCTTTTCATGATTGTAATTGTTAGTTGTTTGGGCACAAAGATAGGAAAAACTATCGAAATATGAACTATGTCCATAGATTTATTTTCCATTTTAGGAATAAAAAAAGTGGAAATTGGCGAAAAATGCTCCAAAATGGTAAATAAATCGTATCAAAATGTATAAAAACTCGTGGCCATCGACTAGTGACCACGAGACTGAATGTAGTGTTCTATGATATTTGTACAATAATTTGAATCTTGATTTATTCTGAAGAATTAGAATTTGTATTATCAATTATTTGAATTGTTCCTGGTTTATTTATTTTCATTCTAGGGGCAAACTCTTTCAAGAATGTTTTATTCCCTAGTTCAGCTTTCTGTTCAAAGCATCAATTGATGGCTTTGTTTCTTCTGCATTATAGAATTCGTCATCAATAATAGAGAAATCATTGGGGTATGCTTGTCTAGATTGATAATCCATAAAGTCTTTTAGGACTAATTGTGCGTATGCCTCCCTATAACGACCAATTCGCTCAATATTAAATTCAATTAACTGTGACTCTGGATTAAACTTAGCCTTAATCGACTCTTTTGTAGCTAGCTCAAAAGGCTTTCTAATTAAATTTAACAAATCAATTTTTTGTGGTTCTGGAATCCCATTAATTTCATCATTAGAACACAAATCAAGATATTTCTTTAAATCGATGCGAATTTTGTCATATCTTTTCTTCATATTTGGCTGAAGAAAGTCACAATTAATTAATTGCTCAACAGTTTGATTCGGGTTTATTTGTGCTTTCCCTTTGTCGTTAAAGCACACTAAATCTAAAACTTTCGGACTAACCCTTATACTTTGGGAAAGAATTACACATTCTGCTTGTTCTCCAGAAATATCTTGCAATACTGATACATATTTAGGTTTTTGCAGCTGCTCTAATTGTTCTTGCACAATTTCTTTGATTTTATCAACGTTGGCGTCATCTGGAATATCTATTTGATATTTAGGCTTAGGTTTAATTGGTAATAAGTAAACAAACTCTTTTGATAGCCTTTCACCATTTCCTCTAATTTCAAGATTACAAGGTTGACATACCAACATATACTTGCCTCTATATTTCCCAGTTTGTATTTGGAAAATATCCCCTAACGCAATTTGACTATATGTTTTATTAATATAACTTGGATTATCGTAAATCTCATTATAACGAATATCTTTTAGTGTTTTGGGGTCAGGACGTACAGGAACTGAAGAAGAACTTATTTCTTTTAATTTGCCAGTTAAAGATTGTATATCTTCGAAATTATCAGTTTTTAAAATTGATTTCTCTACATTAATTCTTAAAAGAATATTTAATATTCTTTGGAGCATATCAAATTCCCAACAACCCTCACCCTTACTTCTCTGTATTATTGCATTATCAAAACTTGCAGGATCTAAATGGCTTAATTCAGAAGACGCTAATTCTAGGGCATTTTTATAAATCGTGTTTATTTTTTTCTTAGAATCAGATATTTGTCTTAACCAAAGTACATTACGAAGACCAGGTAAGAAATCCTCTTCAATAACAGTTAATCTTTCTTTAGCAAGAGGATAAATATTTGAGGGATAATCATGTTGTTCCCATTGTTTGATTTCTTCTTCTATTTTGAAAGTACCTGAAAAAAGTCCACAAGCTATAAATGGCACGTCTTGAAGTGGAGACAGATATTTTAAACCGTCTTCTCCACCAAGATCTTTATCCATAAGAACTAACAATTGATTATCATTGGAATATTCGTGCTCACTTCCATTATTGAATATCTTCTTGAATTCTATATGGGAAATACATTGCAAAATATCTGCATCAAAAGCTTGTTCCAGTCTCGATTCAATTTCGGACTTATTTCTATCAATTTTTAAGTTGTCGATAAATTCCCTTTTAATAGAGGCCTCCGTGTTTTTCCACCAGTAATCAAAGTTGCTTACAGAAACATCTTCATCGTCAGGGACAATAATAAATGGGAATTCGATTGTATTATTACAATTCTCACGAACATATGTTCTGAAATTGCTTTCATACAAATCTGTATAAAAATCGTCATCCACATAAACTACCTTCTTGATGTTGCGTTTATCGAGAAGTTTTTTTATATTTTGCTTGTTGATTGACATAACACTATTTTTTTAAAACCGAAGATAAATTAATGGAGAATCTATATCTATTGTTATATTTATTCCTTAAGGGATCTAAAACAATATCGCAATTTATATTGTCAAGTAGTTGCCGCACTATAAATAGGCCCAAACCTCGACCTTCACCCATAGGTTTTCGAGTTTCAAATGGTTCAAAGAGTGATTCTTCTATAGATCGATCTATCCCCTTGCCATTATCTTCAATGCATAGCCAAGGCTTCAGAACTCTGATTTTTATCTCCGGTGGCTCTGCAAGCTGTTGTCTATATGCTTTCAACCAATAGATTGAGTTATTAATGAGGTTGTCCATTATCTGAATCAACTTACCTTTATTCATATTGACCTCAAATTCTTCCTCAATCTCACAAGAAATAAATATGTCGTCTGCCATTAATTTGTTCTTGAAGAAAGCAATTTCTTCATCTTGTAGCATTTGCCCAATTTTGAAACAATCTATTTTCTCCCTATTATATCTCATGGAAGAATCAAGATGCTTCATTTGAGATTTAAGCGCAGAAACAGTCGATTTGATAAAATCTATAATGCCATACACTTGCTTTAACGTTACTCCATCACCTTTTTTTAATTGGTTTTCAAGTTCTACGCTTTTGCCAAGCATGTGCCCTGAGATTATACCGATATCATGAGAAACCATTTCAGATATCAAGCCGAGGGATGCCATTTCTGAAAAATAG
>JAEEHF010000063.1 GCA_016280725.1 Bacillota bacterium
ATCTGAAACTTCTGTTAGTAAAAAATCATCTGCACGCTGGCTTGCAATTGCAGCATCAGTAGTGTTTATAGTATTCGTTGGTTTCAAGTCATATGATTATTATGATACGACAAGTCTTGGTAAAAAATTTGCAAACACGTTTCCAACATCAACGATTATAAGGGGTGAAGCAAATGCTGATGTTGACACAGAACTTACCACATTATTTAATAATGTAGCAGAAGGTAAAGATTTGGATAATACCACTTCTCGACTAAAAACGTTATGGGAGCTGTCAAAACAGGACACCTATAATGACTATACAGATTATGCTCCGTACATTGGGTGGAATCTTGCAATTGGGTATTTACGGAATTATGAAAAGGTGAAAGCTAAGAATGTTTTGGTTGAATTGAAGCAAGCATACCAGGAGGGAACAGCCATAGGCGATATGGTCAGAGAAATGTTGAATGAAATAGAGTAATAATGAAAAGAATTACTATAGTATTGTTGTTGCTTTGTGTATTTACTCATTTATTCTCGCAGAACGAGAATAAATGGAATACATTTTTTGAACGTGCTATAAAGCTCAACGAGAACAATGAATTTATATTGGCCGAAAAACACTTTAAAAAAGCACAGCAATTATTAATAGATGAATATGGATTAAATGACACAACCAATTCCACTTATTGTCACATCCTTTATCGACGAGCTCATAATCTATTTTTGATAGATGAGTTAGTAGATTCTGCTTATATATGTTTCAAAGAATTGTACAATCTGTCTAAAACGCCGATTGACACAGTTTCTGGGAATTGGTTCCGCATTGAGAGCACTATTATGCTTTCTACTATTGATCTTGAAAAGGGAAACATAAAAGTATGCTGCGAATTACTTGAAAGTGAGAAGCCGCTAATAGACGAATTGGACACCGATACCCATTTGCAACATAAGTATTATTTCTATAAAAACTTAGCTAAAACTTATGAGTATGTCATTGTCAATTTGTTATCTGGAAAAGAACAAGTATTTAGCTTCCTAAACTCAGACTATTTAATAGTTAGGGATGGATTGTTTTATAATGATTATATTACCGCATTTAGAGAACTTGTTAACTTATCATATCGCTACAATAAAAATAACATAAGCAAAATAACCGAGGATCTAAGATTATTGGCGAATCATTGCAGATTACCAGATGATGAATATCTTGTAGAAAAAACTTACGAGGAAGCATTTTCATTATGGGAAAATGGCAAAGACCATCACAATATCTCATATTTAAGATTGTGCAAAGATTATTTGTCATATAACAATAAATCAGCATTTCTTTTTCAGAAGGAGAAAATCGCAAAAGAATTTGATAACATTGTTTTAAGAGATTCTTCATTATCATATATAGATGCGATGGACTTTTACTCTGTACGTTTGCTAGATAAAACGTTAAGTAATATTCAAAAGGGGAAATATATACAGAAATTGTCTAATGAAATATTTAGTTCTGACAATTACATAATGATGTTTTTTATTATTGAAAATCGTGGTTTGAATAGTACTTTAACAAATCTTATTAATCGAAAGATTCTGATTAAGTATTTGTCAATAGCTGCCATGTATTATTATGATCAGGAAGATATTCCTAAAGCCGATGTACTACTAAATAAGGCAAAATTCTTTTCAATGCTTCTTCCTGTTGGAGATAGATTACTTTTAGAAGAACTCAATAATGCCATTGCAAAAAGTGCAGAAATAATAGGTGACATAGAAACATTTCATGGGTATAAATCAGTGAATTTTACCTGCAATTTAGCTAGAGGTATTCTCCCAAGTCCCGAAGAATGTCTATTGGTAATTAATTATGGTGATGCAGATAGTCGTATTTCTAAAATTGAAGATGAAATCAATTTATTGAGCAATGATACATATGATAGTAGTTTGTTAGAATTCTATTTGAGACTTATAGATGCATACCTAGAGAAGGGCAATAATTTGAAGGTCAATGAGAATCTCGTTATTGCTGATAGTATAACCAAGTTAATGGTGAAAAAAGGAGATTCCATTTCTAATACAGCTATGAGTAATTTGTTACTTTACAAAGCAAAATACGCTTATAATAATGGTGATATTTCTAACGCAAAAAAGCTTGCTTTAGAATCTAATGAAATAGTTAATAATATTTTGGCCGTTGATTTAATAGCTAATCTTTCAATGAATGCCGAAAGAGAACTTGATACTATTGTGTATAAACAATTTCTTTTGACTAAGACTTTTATTCGAGATAATTATCCGTTTCTATCAGAAAGGGAACGAATCGTTTTTTCCAAAAGCAAAGAATTTATTTGGTTCTCAGATATTCCCAAATTCGCAGATAATAATCCCAATGACACCATCTTGCTTTCACTAGCTTATAATTCTGCATTAATCAGTAAAGGAACCAACATAAAGGTATCAACAGCAGTTATTAATAAAGCACGAGAAAGTAAAGAACGAACCACAAAAGATGCATTAGACGTTTATGTTCAACAGTCTAATTGCAATGTCAATGATACATGTGAAAGGGTGCGAAATAACCGAGACTTGTATATAGAAGTATTGGAAAAAGATATGCAACGTTTTTCTGGGGTCTCATCACCATTTTTAGATAAGCAATTTGGTTGTTGGGAAGATATTTCAAATCAGCTTGCAAAAAATGAAATTGCCATAGAGTTTGTTGAGTACGTACCTTTAGACATGAAAGAGGCAGATTGTCTCTTTTTAGGAGCACTTTACATAACGAGTAATATGCATCCTAAGTTGTTGAGAATTTGTAAGGTAACAGAAATCGAGAGATTTAAATCTCAAATCAAACATAATGGAATAGCAGATGTTTATCGTGTTATATGGCATCCGATTTTAAGAGGAAACCGTGATGTTCGTAAAGTGTGGTTCTCTCCTTCTGTACATCTTTTCCAAATAAATATTGAAGCAGCATTACCAGATTCTATAGATGTGTATCGACTGTCATCTACTAGCAATTTGCTACATAAAAATGATTCCGCAGACTACGAGCATATAGCATTGTTTGGTGGTTTGAATTACGATTCAAAGAATGTTACGAAAGATGACAAAATTTGCAATCACACAGCACAAAATATCATTAGAGGGAATATTGATGAAGAAAGGGTTGGCTTGTCATATCTTAAAGGCAGTTTAAGCGAAGTTGTATCTGCTCAAAAGATTCTTTCCACTATGAATCCCAACATTCAATTATTTGTTGATAAGAGTGGTACGGAAGAGGCTTTTAAGAATCTATCTGGTAGAAGTCTCAGTTTGTTACACATTGCCACGCACGGTTTCTTTATTAATAATAAAGATAGTGTCCAGAATGTAGGAAACAGAATAATGAGGAGATCTGGATTATTTATGTCTGGTGCAAAAAACATTTGGAGAGGGGCAAACGAGAGCTATTATGGAGATGATGGTATTTTACTATCGGAAGAAATAGAAAATTTAGATTTTAGCAAGCTAAATTTGGTAGTGTTATCGGCTTGCGGAACGGGACTTGGACTCCCCACAAGTGACGGTGTTTATGGATTACAAAGGGCTTTCAAAAAAGCTGGTGCAGGAACAATAATCATGTCTCTTTGGAATGTTGACGATAATGCAACGGAGTTGATGATGAAAACTTTCTATCAGGAACTTGTAAAAACAAATTCTAAGTACAAAGCCTTTCGAAATGCCCAGAAAAGTGTTCGTGAGTCATTTGAAAATCCTTATTACTGGGCAGCTTTTGTAATGTTAGACTGAATGGACAATTATAATGTAACAATAATGAGTAAGTTTATAGACATTATAAATACAAGGGAGGACATATCGGATTTTGTTTATCATTTTGCCAAACATAATTATGCGAAACAGACCCTAACATCTATCCTTTCAGAAAACGCAGTAAAGGATATAAATGGGAATGGATATATCAGTTTTACCGAAGCCCCACTTACGATGTTGCCTGCTATGTTTGCGCATTTTGAAGAGTTTGAAAGGCCTATGTATGCACCTTATGGAATTGCCTTTAAAAAAGACCTTTTTTATCAGATTGGCGGCAGACCTGTAATATATGGTGACCAGCAAGATAAGAAACAATTGCCAAAAGAATTAATGTGGCGTTTTGAATACTTGTATCCTGGAACTTATGATTTTAGTTGGTTGAGGGAGTGGCGCATTCCACTTTCTACACTACAATTAAATGAAAATGATTGCTTTGCTATTGTAAAAACAAGGCAGGATGAAGAAAATATGCGAGATTATTTTTTCGAATTAGATGATATAGATTTTGACACTCAGCCTGAGGATGGTGGACAGTTTACTGAAGTTACAGGCTATTTTAGCAGAAAGATTAAGGTTATATCAATGGAAGAAATAATAGAAACAACATATATGAGCAAACAACAATTAGCAAGTTTATTGAAGGAACAGAGTAATCAATATGGATGTTCTTTAGGCTCAACATGGGAATAATAAGCAACAGTTATATGATAGAAAAGACATTTAATATCTATTGTGATGAGAGTACTCATCTTGAGCATGATGGACATCCATATATGCTCTATGGTTACGTCAGTATTGCCTCAAATCAGATAAAAATCTGTAAAGAGCAAATTAAGGCAATCAAAGAGAAGTATGGATATACTGACGAGTTGAAATGGATTAATATTCACGACAAGACATTTCAAGTATATAAGGAGTTGGTGGAATACTTCTTTATGACGGATATGCAGTTTCGTG
>JAEEHF010000064.1 GCA_016280725.1 Bacillota bacterium
AAATACAAATACAAAATACACGGTTGAACATTACAAAGAAAATTTAGATGGAACATATCCAGATACAGCTACAGAGACAGAAAATAAGACAGGAACAACTGGCACTGACACAGCAGCTGTAGCAAAAGATTATACAGGATTTAGTGCAAAAGATTTTGAACAAGCAACAATAGCTGGAGATGGTTCTACAGTAGTTAAGATTTATTATGAAAGATTATCTTATGTAGTAACATTTTTAGATTTTGATGATAAGTTCATACTTTCTGGAGATTACAAGTATGAAACACCAGTTTCTGATATAACTTTGCCAGGCAATCCTACAAGAGAAGCAACAGCAGAGTTCACATATACATTTGAAAAATGGACACCAGATATAGTACCAGTAACTGAGAATGCTACATACAAAGCACAATATACAGAAACAAAGAATAAATATTTAATTAAATTTGTAAATGAAGGTGGAGCTGTATTACAAAGTGGTGAAGTTGAGTATGGCGTAACACCAGAATACACTGGTGAAACACCAACAAAAGCAGCAACAGCACAATATACATATACATTTAAAGAATGGACACCAGAAATTGTCCCAGTTGAAGGTGAAGCAACATACACTGCAACATATGATCAAACATTAAATTCATACTTAGTAAAATTTGTTAACTATGACGATACAGTTCTACAATCAGGTGACTATGATTATGGAACAACACCATCATATAGTGGTGATACACCAACTAGACCATCAGATAATGAAAATTCTTATGTGTTCAAAGGATGGGATAAGGAAATAGTCGCAGTAACTGGTGAAGAAACTTATAAGGCAGAATATACTGCAACACCAATTAATATGAACGCATCAATTGAGTGCAATTATCCAACTTCTGATGGAAAGAAAGCAGAACCTGGTGATACTTTGGAACTAACAGTTACAGTTAATCAAAAAGATCATGAACAAGAAGTTACATATCCAAGAGAAATTACAGTTACTTTAGTTGTTAATGACAGAGATGGACAACCGTTAGAAAATAGTTTAGACTTTGGCGGCGCAGATAATGTAACATATGATCCAGAAACAAGGACATATACAGTAACACTTACTGTAACTAAAGATGGGGATGAATTAGATATCAATACTGATATAGCTAATTCAGTACCAGCTGGTTCACATGTTGTCGTTCAAACAGGTGGAGCAACACTAGAAGTTCCAATAGATATCGCTGTTGAACAAACAGTAAAAGTATTAAGACCATCATATAAGAATGTAGTTTTAACATTAGATGTTTCATCAAGTATGAGACTATGTTTAGATCATCATAACAATAATCCATATTACTTGAACGCAGATGGTTCTCATCAATATAGTGCATATAGTGCAGCTGGATGTAGAGATTGTGGTAGACTTCATTTGGTAGAATCAGACAACCCATACTATTATTGTTCATATCATGGAAGAGACTATATTAAATATGATTCAGAAAGAGATACATATTATTGTGCAGAATGCGAATCAACGATTTCATGGTGGAATGGCGGAAATAGATATAGATGCAGTAGGCACAGATGGAATGAAACATTTTATGTTGATGCAGCAACTAATATTAGATATTGTGCAAGTTGTGTAGAGGATTATATTTACTCATTAGGTAGTACTTGTGAAGTGCATGGTGATGAAGCACATATTTATGATCATGGTGATGGAATAGAATTCTGCCTAGAGTGTGCTTTACTATATAATTCAAGAGTAAAAGCTATGAAAGATGCGGCTACAGCATTTGTAACATCTATAATTACAGATAAAGGACCAAATGAACAAATCAGTATTACAATTATTCCTTTTGCAGGATCAGCTTCGGTTGAAAATGATACAGTCTATAAAGGTGTTACTGTAGAACATGGATTAGACACAGTAGTGGATACTATTAATGATTTAGCACTTTCAAGTGGAACAAATTATACAAATGCAATTACTGTAGCAAGAGGCGTATTTGTAGGAGATGCTGTATACAAGGGTGATAATGTAACAAACATTTTAGTATTCTTATCTGATGGTGCTCCAAGTGGAACAAATAGTAAATTAAGTGAGAGTGCAGGTCAGACAGCTTTAAATAACTTAAATACAGATGTACCTAAACTTGAAAAATTTGCTATTGCCTTTGGCATAAAAGGTGAAGAAGCAACTGAAATTAGATATTTAACAAATAGAGTATATGAGCCAGGAAATGCAGAAGAGTTAGCTAGTGTATTTGAGCAGATTGCTTCTCAAATTACAAGTATGCAAACAGATGGTGGAGATTTAGGTGCAAAGATTACATCTGACAATATCTACCCAGTTAAGCTTTCATATAAAGATGCTGATGGTGTAGCTCAAGGACCAATTGAATGTTCAAATGCAACTGCATTAGCAGAAAATCACATTACATTTGAAGGTGAAGGCGAAAACAGAGAAATTGTTTGGGATATTTCTAAGTATCCTGGATGCACTAACTTTGTAATCGAATTAGGTTCTTCTGAGGCAACAAGAGGAACAAGACTTCTAATGAAATCAAGAGCATTAGGTATTCCTTCTACATACGAAGAAGTTTACTTTAAGTTTATAGTAATAGGCGATGATGAAGAAGACCTAGCATATATTGGTTTAACAAAAGAATTGCTAGAAGAGTTAGAGAGACTTGAGGCTGAAAAGAAATTAAAAGAAGCTGAAGATTTTGAAGAAGAGTTCGAGTTAGATGAAGATGTTAATGAAACATCAAGCGAACTTAATAAAGAATCTGAACTTATAGATGAACCTGAAAGCGTAGATATAGTTGTTGAAACAGAAGTTGAAGCTTCAGGTGAAATGGTTGAATCAGAAAAAGAAACTGATGTTTCAGGCGAAGCGGTTGAAACTGAAAACGAAGTTGAGACAGAAAATGAAGTTGAAACTGAAAAAGAAGTAGAGACTGAAAAAGAAGTTGAAACTGAAAAAGAAGTAGAGACTGAAAAAGAAGTAGAGACTGAAAAAGAAGTTGAAACTGAAAAAGAAGTAGAGACTGAAAAAGAAGTTGAAACTGAAAAAGAAGTAGAGACTGAAAAAGAAGTAGAGACTGAAAAAGAAGTTGAAACTGAAAAAGAAGTAGAAACTGAAAAAGAAGTTGAAACTGAAAAAGAAGTAGAAGCTGAAAAAGAAGTTGAGACTGAAAAAGAAGTAGAAGCTGAAAAAGAAGTTGAAACTGAGAAAGAAGTAGAGACTGAAAAAGAAGTTGAAGCTGAAAAAGAAGTAGAAACTGAAAAGGAAGTTGAGACTGAAAAGGAAGTTGAGACTGAAAAAGAAGTAGAAGCTGAAAAAGAAGTTGAGACTGAAAAGGAAGCAGAAACTGAAAAGGAAGTTAAAGCTGAAAAAGAAGTAGAAGCTGAAAAAGAAGCAGAGACAGAAAAAGAAGTTGAAACTGAAAAAGAAGCTGAAGCTGCTTAGTACAAAATAATAAAATAGACCAGACAATATGTCTGGTCTATTTTTAATACTTAGTGACGTGTCCCAAAAGGAGAAAAAATTCTCCTCAATGTCGTGTCCCCGAAGGAGAAATAATTATCCTAAATGTCGTGTCCCCAAAAGTTTCCCCAAAAGTTCCAAATTCTTTAATTGCCTTGAAATTATTATGCATTCATGTTATATTTACTAGGAAAAATCCAATTATTATAGTTCTTTTCTGTAGAAAGGGGACTTTGAACATGAAGCGGAAAGTTCAACATGTTAAACTAAGAGAGTTGCAAGATCCTATAGTAACTATTATCTATGGAGAAAGTAGCGTAAATGTATTTGCCGAGCAATTAAGAGCATACCTATATTCTACTGCAAAGGAGAAATCTGATATTTCATTAATGGGTACTTTAAAAAAGGCTTATTATAATGCTTTTGAATGGATCCTAGCTAATCTATATAGAATTATAGGAGTACAGCTATACGACGATGGTGAAATACGGCTCAACATTAATCCTTCACAAATAGTAAATGGCGAAAAGTGTATTTTGCTAAAATTAGATGAAATTAAAGATAGAAGCCTTGATAATTCTCTTTATATCTGTTTAATTGACTTAATTTATGGAAAGCCAGAGGGTAATATGGCCAATTGAAATTGTTTTGGGGATGCTTTTTGAAGAGCATCCCCAAAACTTTATCAAAAAAATAAAAAAGTATTGACATAAAATGTAAATTATGTTAATATATAAACCGGTGACAAGAAAAGAGACCCTATTCCCAATGAATGAATATAACAGTATCTGGCTTGCTTCGGTAAAGCTATGATACGTGAAAATATTCTTTTTTCTCGCAAGGTTTTTTGGACTGAGAAGGAGGAATGTCCCAAGATGAGTGTGCTGTACAACGGCATCACCATCACCCTCTCCGAGCTCGAGGAGCTCCGCAACTTCATGGACGGCGACAATCTCGAGGTCGACGAAACCATCGTTGTGGATGACATCAAGCCCTGCCGTGGTCGCGGCTACCGTCGGGCGTGCTTGATGGCCGAGAAGGCCAAGCGCACCCCGCGGCCCCTGAAGACCCGGAACGAGAGGAAGTTCTGTGTCAAGGTCCTGCTGGTGCAGGGTGAGTTCGGGATCGGCTGGGCCGGCGGTGTCCGGACCTACACCGAGCTCCCCGAGACGCAGATCCGGAGGATGGTCCGCAAGGGCCAGCACTCCATCCGGGATGGCTACTACTTCTTCTATGCTGGCCCCAACGGGGCCATCAAGGAGAAGAACAAGAGGCTGCACAACAGCCAGGAAGCCAATGCCCACAATGCTGGCATTCAGGCCCCCAACAGGATCCGTCAGCAGGAGGACGATCGCGTCCGTAGGCAGATGGCCAGGGACTGGAGCAACTTCGAGGCCATGAAGGCCGAGGAGGAGCGCCTGGCCATGGTGGCCAAGCCCTTGCAGATCGACATCTGCTACGCGGAGGACGCCAACGCCGAGTGATGATTTGTGGAGTAAGCCGCAGGTGTGACCTGCCTGCCCTCCACCAAAAAGGCATCATGTAACCGCACGACCGACCAATACCGTGAGTTTCGACTCGCGGTATTTTTTTATGATTCTTTTTAGCACTCACATATTGACAGTGCTAACTGTAGTATTATAATAATTATTGGATGCCGAAGTGGCAAAATAATATTATTTGAAAGGAAGCGCTATAATAATGGCTAAAAAGCAGTTTAAAGCAGAAAGCAAGAGATTGCTTGATTTAATGATAAATTCAATTTATACAAATAAGGAGATTTTTTTAAGAGAATTAATTTCTAATGCAAGTGATGCAATCGACAAACTATATTTTAGATCACTTACTGATAAAAAATTATCTGATGTTAAACAAAGTGATTTAAAGATTAATATAATTCGTAATAAGGATAATAGGACACTTACTATTAAAGATAATGGTATCGGAATGACTGAAGATGAACTTGAAAAAAATCTTGGTACAATTGCCCAAAGTGGTACGCTTAAATTTAAAAACGAATTAATTAATGAAGAAAACGGAAACACTGAGGACAAAATGTCTTTAATTGGTCAATTTGGTGTTGGTTTTTATTCTTGCTTTATGGTAGCTGATGAAGTAACTGTTATTTCGAAATCTGTAGATAGTGATAAGGCTTTTAAATGGGTATCAGAAGGAGCAGATGGATATACTATATCAGAAGCAGAAAAAGATGACAGAGGAACGGAAATAATATTAAAACTTAAAGAAGATAGTGAAGATGATAAATATAGTAGATATCTTGAAGAGTATACTATTGATAATTTAATTAAGAAATATTCAGACTATATTAGATATCCTATTTTAATGGACTGTGACAAGAGAGTTCCAATTGAGAAAAAAGAAGGCGAAGATAATAAAGAAACTGAGTATAAAGTTATCCAAGAAGAAAAAACGTTAAACAGTATGACGCCATTTTGGAAGAAAGATAAAAAGACAATTACAGATGATGAATATAAGAATTTCTACATGCAAAAGTTTTTCGACTTTAACGAACCACTAAAATGGATTCATACTAAAGTTGAGGGACAGTATTCATATTCAATGCTTTTATATATTCCTTCTAATGTTCCTTATGATTATTATTCAAAAGACTTTAAAAAAGGTCTTCAATTATATTCAAATGGTGTACTAATCATGGAACATTGTGAAGATCTTCTTCCAGACTATTTAGCCTTTGTTAAAGGATTAGTAGATTCTGAAGACTTATCACTAAATATTTCAAGAGAGATTCTTCAACAAGATAAACAATTAAGAGTTATTGCTAAGAATATTGAAAGTAAAATCTTATCAGAATTTGCTAACATGCTTGAAAATGACAGAATTAGATATGAAAGATTGTTTAAGTCATTTGGTATGCCACTTAAAATTGGTGCATATGATGGATATGGCATTAATAAAGATAAACTAAAAGACTTATTATTGTTCCATTCATCATTTGAAAAAGAAATAGATAATCCAGAAAATAAAGATGAAAAAATCAAAACAGATTATGCTACAATTAAAGAGTATATCTCGAGAATGAAGGAAGAACAAAAAGATATTTATTATGCTTCTTCTGAAAGCATTGATAAGATTAAAATGATGCCACAAGTTGAAAACGTAATAGATAAAGGCTATGAGGTATTATTCTTAGATGAAAGTGTTGATGAATTTGTACTTCAAATAATGGAAAATTATGATGGCAAAAAGTTTATTAATGTTAGTGCAAATAATATCGATTTAGACACTGATGAAGAGAAAGAAAAATTAAAGAAGGCTAATGAAGAATGTAAGGACTTATTTGGATTCATGAAAGAGTCTTTGGGTAGTGATACAATTAAGGAAGTTAGATTTACACATAGACTTAAAAATCATCCCGTTTGTCTTTCTTCAGAGGGAGTTTTATCGGTTGAAATGCAAAAGGTTTTGAATGCAATGCCAGATCAAGCAAATCAAAATGTAAAGGCACAAACAATACTTGAAATAAATGAAAATCATCCTATAGCTGTAAAATTGAAATCTTTATTTAAGGAAGGAAATAAGGATGAAATTAAGAAATATTCAAAAGTTCTTTTAGATTCTGCAAAACTAATTGAAGGTCTTCCTATAGATAATCCTACTGAGCTTTCAAGCATTATTTGTGAATTAATGGTAAAATAGTATAGAAAGATATTAGTGAATATGAAAGGAAGTGGTTTTATGAATTTAGAAAAGTACACCAAAAGTTCTCAAGAAGCATTAATTAGTTCTCAGAATTTAGCAGGTGAATATAATCAGCAAGAAATTAAGCAAGAACATCTTTTGTATTCTATCATAAATGTGAAAGAAAGTTTAATATATGAGCTTTTAAAAAGCATAAATGGTTTTGACATTAATGCCTTTACTAATGATATTTTAAAAACTATTGAATCTTTACCAAAGGTATATGGGTCTGGCAACGAGCAACCATATATATCACAAGAAATTAATGATGTATTAAGCATTGCAGAAAGTAAAGCTAAACATATGAAGGATGACTATATTAGTCTTGAGCATATTTTTATTGGTCTCATTGAAGCGGCAAATTATAATATAAAAGCACTTTTTAGTAAATATAGAATTACTGAGGATGCATTTTTAAAAGCATTACTTAAAGTCAGAGGAAACACAAATGTCACATCTGATAATCCAGAGGTAACTTATAATGTTTTGGCAAAATATGGTCAAGATTTAACTAAGCTTGCAAGAGAACAAAAACTAGATCCTGTTATTGGCAGAGATGAGGAAATTCGAAATGTTATAAGAATTCTTTCACGTAAAACCAAGAATAATCCTTGTTTGATTGGTGAACCAGGTGTTGGAAAAACAGCTATTGCAGAAGGTCTTGCATTAAGAATTATTAGAGGAGATGTACCAAATAACTTAAAGGATACAACTATTTTTTCGCTAGATATGGGTGCTTTAATTGCTGGTGCAAAGTACAGAGGAGAGTTTGAAGAAAGATTAAAGGCTGTTTTAAAAGAAATTAAGAAAAGTAATGGAAGAATAATATTATTTATTGATGAAATTCATAATATTGTCGGCGCAGGCAAATCTGATGGAGCAATGGATGCTGGAAATTTGTTAAAACCTATGCTTGCTCGTGGTGAACTTCATTGTATTGGCGCAACAACACTTGATGAATATAGAAAATATATCGAAAAAGATCCAGCATTGGAAAGAAGATTTCAACATGTTTTAGTAGATGAGCCTACTGTTGAAGATACTATTTCTATTTTAAGAGGTATTCAGGAAAGATATGAGATATATCATGGAGTAGAAATATTGGATAGTGCTATAATTGCTGCAGCTACATTGTCTCATAGATACATTTCTGATAGATTTTTACCAGATAAGGCAATAGATTTAATTGATGAAGCTTGTTCACAAGTTAAGATGGAAATGAATTCTATGCCAGTAGAACTTGATGATTTACAACATAAAATAATGCAACTTCAAATTGAAGAAACAGCTCTTAAAAAGGAAAAAGATGAACTTTCAGAAAAGCATCTTGAAGAGATTAGAAAACAGATACAAGATAATAAAGCTAAGTTTGATTTAATGAAAGCTAAATGGGAAAATGAAAAAAGTTCTGTAGGTAAATCACAAAAACTTCGTGAAGAAATTGAAAAAATAAATGGAAAAATTGAAATAGCAGAAAGAAAGTATGACCTAGAAGAAGTAGCAAGACTTAGATATGGAGAATTGCCTAAATTGATGAAGGAGTTACAAGATGCAGAAGAAAGCAATAAAGGTAAGGAATATTCATATTTAAGAACTTGTATTACTGATGAAGAAATAACAAAGATTATTTCTAAATGGACAGGTATACCTGTAAGCAAACTAGAACAAAGTGAAAGGGAAAAGATCTTAAATCTATCTTCTATACTTCATAAAAGAGTAATTGGACAAGACGATGCGGTTGAAAGGGTGTCTGATGCAATTTTACGTTCTAGAGCAGGTATTCAGGACTCGAGAAGACCAATTGGTTCATTTATGTTTTTGGGACCAACTGGTGTTGGAAAAACTGAGCTTGCAAAATCACTTGCTGAATGTTTATTTGATGATGAACATAATATAGTTAGAATAGATATGTCTGAATATATGGAAAAGTACAGCGTTGCAAGACTTATTGGCGCTCCTCCGGGATACGTTGGATATGAAGAAGGAGGACAACTTACTGAAGCGGTTAGAAGAAAACCGTATTCTGTAGTACTATTTGATGAAATCGAAAAAGCGCATCCAGATGTATTTAATGTCTTATTACAAGTATTAGATGATGGAAGAATAACTGATTCGCAAGGTAGAACAGTTGACTTTAAGAACACGATTATAATATTAACATCTAATTTAGGGTCTGAGTATATACTGGAAGGTATTGATGAAAATAATCAAATATCGAGTAAAGCAAGCGAACTTGTTGAAAAACTACTAAAGAATACATTCAGACCAGAATTTTTAAATAGGTTAGATGAAATAATCATGTTTAAACCTCTTAATAAGGGAGAGATAGGAAAGATACTTGACTTATTACTTGATGATTTAAATAATAGACTTTTAGATAAACTAATTACATTAAATGTAACGGATAATGCTAAGCAGTATTTAATTGATAATGGATATGATCCTCTATTTGGTGCAAGACCATTAAAGAGATTTGTCCAAAAGTCTCTTGAAACATTAATTGCAAGAAAGATTGTAGAACAAAAAATAGTTCCAAAATCTAATGTAACGATTGATGTTAACAATGGAGAGCTATACGTCAAATAATTATATTTATATTTTAAAAGATACAAACAACGGATTGGTTATTACCAATCCGTTGTTTTATTGACGATTATTTACTTTTTGACAAAGATTCTTTTATTTTTAAATATGCTAAACTTAGTGCAAAGGTAACAAATAAAAGAACGACAATTGAAACAAATTCTGGTTGATAGTGTATACCATTTTCACTTATTCTTTCAACTGTTATTCCTACACCATAGTACGTGTTGATTGTGGAACTATACAATAATAGAGGTTTATTAAAAAGATGAGTAAGAAACCAGTTTATACCAACAACAGCACTTGTAATAATCAAAGAAACCATACATGATTTTTCAATTGTATTCAAGTTTGTTTTTTCATTTGTTTGATTTTTGGGTTTATTTCTATAAACAACTATTAGAAGTATTATTGCTAATAGGAATATATACCAAAAGTTAATAAATAGACTTATTATTGTCATCAGTACAGCTGATTCTCCATTTATATTGCTATATGAGCCTAATCCATCTAAAAATGAGACTATTGAAGATAATAAAAGGAAAACAAAAGGCAGTATTCCAATTGAAAAAAGCAGATTCCACAAATAGTCTTTTTTAACATAATTCATTGTACTGAAGATTATTATACAAATTGGTATGGTATAAAATAAAATGTTTAACATAATTATTCTCCTTGGCTAATTTATACATCTTTATGCTATCATAAATGGTCATATAATTACAAGAATTCTACATAATATTTTGAAACTAAAAAAAGAATATTCTTTTGTATTAGTACTTTCAAAATGCTATAATAAATGTGTTATATGAAAGTGAGGGATATTATGAATTTACCAAATAAGTTAACTTGTATGAGAATGATTTTAGTTCCAATTTTAGTGATAGTAGCATATTTGCCAATTGAAGGTATGTGTGGTTTTATTCCTGTAAAGAATTTAATATTACTTGCTATTTTTTGTATTGCCTCGATTACAGATTATTTTGATGGCAAAATAGCTCGTAAAAATAATATGGTTACTACTTTTGGAAAATTTTTAGATCCAATCGCTGATAAGCTGTTAGTAGTAGCAAGTCTTTTAATACTTGTGGAATTTAGAATGATACCTGCTTGGATTGTTATTATTTCTGAAGCTCGTGAATTACTAGTTGCTGCATCTAGAATGCTTCAAGCCAAAAAAGGAAATGTTGTTGCAGCATCATGGTATGGTAAGGTTAAAACAGTATCTCAAATGATAGCAATTATTCTAGCATTCCTTTGTGCCACATCATTCTTTGCATTTACTGCAGGACCTAATGCAATTTTATATGAAAACCCTATGGATGAAGGTGGACCACTTTTATTTAGAGGTGGTATGGTACAATATGTGCTTAATATATTAATGAGCATTGCTATGTGTGTTTCTCTTATTGCTTCTATTTTCTCGGGTTGGGATTATATTAAAGCAAGTAAGGATGATATTTTAGAGAGTAAATAATCTACAAATTGAGGATAACTATATGCAAAAGATTATATTTGATTTAAATGTTTATAAATTGGATGCAGTTAAGAGGAGTATTGGCTATTTTTGTGATGTTGCTTATTTTGCTTTGCAACAAGATGGAAATAATGTCGTTGTTGAAATAAATGCAAAAAATGATAACGAAGATTTAAATCATATTTCAATGGAAATAAAAAATAAAGTGATTGAAGAAGACATAAGACTTGGAGTTGAAGAAGAAACAAAGACTATTCGTGATTCAATCTATAAGAAAGCACTTAATAATTGAAACTAATTGTGGAGCATGCTTATATATGTACAAAAAGTATTATTTTAATTTTAAAGAATTTAATAATGACTATTTATTGACCAATGATTTTGGATTCAATATATTTTTGCCAAAAAGATTTTTTGCAAAATTAATTAAAAACGAAAATCTTCCATTTAAGGTTCTTAATGAACTCGAACTAAAGAAATTTGTTTATTTTGATACGGATGAAGATTTTGTTAAGTATAATTATGACAAATTAATAGAGTATAAAAGCTATTTAAATGAATCAACTTGTCTTCATATATTTGTTGTTAGTAAGAATTGCAATTATAGCTGTTTATACTGTCAGGCTGGAAAACTTAATAACAAAAGAGATTGCTTGATGGATCTAAATATTGCCAAAAAGGCTGTAGATGTTGCTTTAGAAACAACAGCAAAAAATGTTTCTTTTGAGTTTCAAGGCGGAGAACCTTTGACAAATTTTGAAATAATTAGGCAAATTGTTAATTATTCAAAAGAGAGAAACAGCGGTCTTGCAGATGAACAAAAGAAAAATATCACATACAATATAGTTTCAAACTTGTCTTTACTAAATAATGAAATTATAAACTTCATTAGTGAAAATAACATTTATGTATGTACTTCTATTGATGGAAATAGAGAGTTACAAAACTTAAATAGACCCTACCCGAAAAATGATTCTTATGATGCTACTACAAAGAATTTAAAGAAACTTCAAAAACAAAAAATTAATGTGTCCGCTTTACTAACCACAACAAGGTATAGTTTAAAGCGTTATAAAAGTATTGTTGATGAATATGTTTCCTTGAATTTAGATAGAATTTCTATTAGGCCTTTAACAAATCTTGGTAAGGCCAATGTTAATTGGAGTGAAATTGGTTATACAGCAGAGGAATTCGTTAACTTTTATAAAAATGCTTTAGATTATATAATTAAGATTAATAAAAAAGGATACAGACTTGTTGAAGGAATGGCAAGTATATTTTTAAGCAAGATTATAAACAACGAAGATCCTAATTATATGGAACTTAGATCTCCATGTGGAGCTGCCTTTGGTCAGCTAGCATATTATTATGATGGAAACGTTTTTACTTGTGATGAGGGCAGAATGCTATTTGAAATGGGGGATAGTAAATTTCTCCTTGGAAATGTAACAAAAGATTCCCGCGATGCCATTATTAACAGTTCATTTGCATCAGAAGTTTGCAAAGCTTCATGCCTAGAATGTTCGCACGTATGTCATTCATGTGTGTATATGCCATATTGTGGAACGTGTCCGGTTTTGAATTATTCAAATACTAATCAGCTTACTCCATATAGTAAAAGCGATTTTAGATGCAAGATTAATATGGGAATTTTAGATACACTTTTTTGGTATATAAAAAATGATAAAAATGCTTTAAAGATTTTTTATACATGGATATAAAGAATTAATTCAAAAGAAAAGGAGTACATGTATATGACAAAATGTCCTAGTTGTGGTGCAGAAATTGAATTTGATCCTTCTATGCAGGAAGTAATCTGTAAGTTTTGTAATAATTCGTATTCGATAGAAGAACTAAATAATGTTAATTTGGATAGTGTTCAAGGTGCCAAAGAAGATAATGACAAATTTTCTGGTGAAACATATAAATGCAACCAATGTGGTGCTACTTTAATGACTTTTGATGATACTGCTATCACTTTTTGTAGTTATTGTGGTTCACAAGCAATTTTGAAAGACAAAATGATTTCTGTTATTAAACCAGATTTTGTAATTCCATTCTCTAAAAGTAAACAAGAGTGTATAGATGTATATAAAAGGAAAGTTAATGGCTTCATATTCGCACCAAGCTATCTAAAAAGCGATCTTCAGGTTGATAAGTTTAGAGGCATATATATGCCTTACGCTGTATTCAATTTTTATAAGAAGGGCTTAGTTAAGTGCAATGCTGAAAAATATAGAGGTAGAGTTGGAAATTATGAATACTACGATAAATATTTATTGGAATCGGATGTCGATATATCGTATGATGGTATATCGTTTGACTTGGTTTCAAAATTCTATGATAATTTCAGTACATCTATTCCTTTTGATTATAAAAAAGCGGTTCCGTTTAATCTTAACTATTTGCATGGCTTTTATGCGGATTCTTTTGACGTTTCAAAGGCTAATTATACTGATGTGGCTAAAGAAATTGCTTATTCAGATGCGACAAAAAGATTAAAATCAAATTCTACATTAGCTAGATATAAGGCTGATATTAGTGATTTAAACTTAATGAGTGATAATAAGATTGGTATGTTTCCTGTTTATTTTTTGGCAACAAGAGATAAAAATCAAGAGAATGTTCATTATGCAGCAGTAAACGGGCAAACTGGGAAGGTTGCATGTGACCTGCCGATAAGTTTTGGAAAGTATGTTGGTATTTCTCTTATATTATCACTTATAATATTTTTATTAATAAACAACAGTCTAGTTCTAACTCCAACAAGAGTTGCTGTATTTGCTTTTGTAATGTGTATAATTAATCTTTTTATTTCAAAAAGTCAGGTTTCGAAAATTGAAAGTAGAGAAAAACATCTTGATGATATTGGTTTTTTAGAAGCATCTGGCCAAAATGCTTTAAGGCAGAAACTGGCTTCTGCAATGAAAACTAGTGGAGAATATGAATATAATCGAGAAATTCGTACAATAAAACAAGATCTTAGGTTGTATTTTATTTTAATATTAATTTTCACTATTACTGGTGTTGCGGTAATTCGTCTCCCAGCTCTTTTTAGTGGCTCTACAATACATTTTTCCACCGCGGATATACTCATTTCTTTTTTGTGTACACTACTATTTTTTAGTGTTCCAGTTATAGGATCCATTTCACAATATTGTATGGCAAAAAAATCACATAAATATGCATTTAGTAATCCAACTCAGAAGAAAGAAAAGATATTTGGAAGAAACTTTAAGTATTATTATAAGATGGTTATTGGAATTATAATTTCATTAGTTGCTATTATTTCTATGCAAGCGAATGATTTATATTATTATGGCACTGCTTTTGCTGCCTTAACATTAGTTCTATTATCTTTTTATGATTTGGTTAAAGAACACAATTTACTTACATCTAATAAACTTCCTCAATTAAACGAAAGAGGAGGTAACAAATGATGAAAAAAATATTAACTTTTATATTCTTTGCATTGTTTATTTATACGCATTCATTTGCCTATGATATAAACGATTCTTCGTACCATATAACCAATTCTGATTCTGGATTTGATGTTGTTATTAATGATGAAGCTGGAATTATTTCAGATGATGAAGAACTGGCACTTTCAAATGATATGTATCCTCTTTCGTATTATGGAAATGTAGTTTTTCTATCTACAAATCGAAAAGGAAATGGTCAACATCAAATAGCACATGATTACTATTACGATTTGTTTAATACCGAAAGTGGCACCTTGTTACTAATTGATATGTACGAAAGAATAGTATATATATACTCCGATGGAGCAAATCTAAAAACCGTTACTAATTCGAAAGCAGAATTAATAACTGATAATATATATTCATATTTGGGTAAAGCAAAATATTATGAAGGTTCTGCAAATGCGTTTTCTCAGGTTTACACTCTTTTGGAGGGGGGCAAAATTGCTGAACCTATGAGGTATATAAGTAATATTTTTGTTTCTACCATTATTGGCTTTTCGATAACATTTATATATGCTTTTAAAAAGTCTAGAATTTCTAGTGCAACTAAAGCAGAGGTACTTGAAAAAACAAAAATAAAATTTATCATTAATAAAATTAATCCTAAGAAAAATGGCGAAAGAAAAGTTCGCTGTTATGATGTGTCTACTGGAGGTAGCTATGGTGGACATTCATCAGGAGGAGGTCATTCTGCAGGACACTCTGCGAGCCATTCTGCAGGGCATTCAAGTCATTCAAGCCATTCTTCTGGTGGTGGTGGAGGCCATAGATTTTAGAAAAGTACAGATATAATTGTATCTGGTTAAGGAAGGTAATATGAAAAATATTGAAAGAGAATACAATGAATTAAAAGACAAAATTAATTACTATGCATCTAAGTATTACAATGATGATGATCCTGAAATTTCAGATTTTGAGTATGATATGCTTATGATGCAACTTCGCAATATTGAGAAAGAACATCCTGAACTTATTGCTAAAGATTCACCAACACAAGTTATTGTTGCTAAAGGAAAGGTAAACGAAAAGTTTAGCGAAGTCACTCATGAAGTTCCACTTCAAAGCTTGCAAGATGTTTTTAATTTGGAAGATATAAATGATTTTCTGAAACGTGTTGAAAAGGAAGTTGAAAATCCATCATACTGCGTAGAAACAAAAATAGATGGATTATCAGTTTCATTAGAATACGTAGATGGAGTCCTTGTTAGAGGCTCAACACGTGGCAATGGCTTAGTAGGTGAAGATGTCACAGAAAATCTAAAGGTAATTAAAACAATTCCTTCTAAACTAACTGAGAAAGTCACAATTACTGCTAGAGGTGAAGTATACCTTCCACGTGAAGAATTAGAGAGAATTAACGAAGAAAGAGAAGCGCTTGGAGAAAAGATTTTTGCAAACTGTAGAAATGCTGCAGCAGGGTCTCTTCGCCAATTAGATTCTTCTATTACTGCATCTAGAAATCTTAGTGTATTTATATTTAATATGCAAAAGATTGAAGGAAAGACGATTTCGTCTCATCATGAATCGATTGAATATATGAAGAAACTTGGAATGAACGTTATTCCATATAGTAAGAAATGTAAAACAATAGACGAGATTTATTCTGCTATAAAAGAAATTGGTGAACTTAGAAGCTCACTTCCTTTTGATATTGATGGAGCAGTTATAAAAGTAGATGACTTAAAGCAAAGAGAAGAACTTGGAACAACAGTTAAAGTTCCTAAGTGGGCTGTTGCATATAAGTATCCACCTGAGAAGAAAGAAACAACTATAAAAGACATTGTTATTCAAGTAGGACGTACAGGCGCATTAACTCCTGTTGCAATCTTGGACCCGGTTCCAGTTGCAGGTTCAATTATTTCTAAAACTACTCTTCATAATGAAGATTATATAAAGGAAAAAGATATTAGGATAGGCGATAAAGTTTATATTCAAAAAGCAGGGGATGTCATACCTGAAGTAGTTGAGGTATTAAAAGAAAAAAGAACAGGAAAAGAAAAATCTTTTAAAATGCCAAATAAGTGTCCTGTATGTGGTTCTCCGACAGAAAGAGTAGAAGGAGAGGCAGTTGTTAGATGTACTGGAATAGAATGCCCTGCGCAACTTTTTAGAAGTCTTGTTCATTTTGCATCAAGAGATGCTATGAATATAGATGGTTTAGGGCCAGCAATAATTGAGCAATTGTTAGATGCTAAATTAATTTCAAATGTTGCTGATATTTATTCTTTGAAAAAAGAGGAACTATTATCATTAGAGCGAATGGGAGACAAGAGTGCAGATAATCTTATTAATGCAATTACAAATTCAAAAAGTAATAGCTTAGATAAATTAATCAATTCATTTGGAATTAGACACGTTGGTGGAAAGTCTGCAAAAATTATTGCACAAAGTTTTGATGATTTGAGTGCAATTATGAATGCTTCTACAGAAGAGCTAGCCGGCATTCATGAAGTAGGACAAATCATGGCAGAGAGCATATGTGAGTTTTTTAAGAATCCTCAAACTAAGGACTTAGTTAAAAAACTAAAAGATGCTGGAGTTAATATGAAAGGTCTTCAAAAAGATATAATAGATAATCGTTTTGAAGGAATGACATTTGTACTTACTGGAACTCTTCCAACACTAGGAAGAAAAGAAGCTTCTGATTTAATTGAAAAGTACGGTGGCAAAGTATCTGGTTCAGTTTCTAAAAAAACTACATATGTTTTAGCAGGAGAAGAGGCGGGATCTAAACTTACAAAGGCACAAGAACTTGGAATTACTGTTATTTCTGAAGAAGAATTTATGAATTTGATTAAATAAATCTGAGAGTGAGTGAAGTATATGAGAAAGTACTCGATTATTAGGCTTATTATTGGACTTTGTAGTATTGCGGTAGGGATATTCTTCGCTTTAAATAATTATAGGTTTAGTTTTAGTTTCAGACAATTTGCAATGCCTGAGTCTATTGCAATTATTGTTATCGGAGTAATAATTGTTTTACTATCACTATTTAATTTATGCTTAAAAAAACACACATTAATTAAATCAAAAATAGAGCTTGGATTTGGACTTATTTTAGGAATAGTTGGAGCCACGATTACACCTTTTGTTGTGTGCTTTTTTATTGTTAATAGATGTTTACGATCAGAGTTCGCAAAACCATTAATAATTGTTCCTGTTATTATTTGTACTGTTTCTATTTATCTTATGATTAAAAATATCCATAAGGTGCTTACTGAGATGAAAAAAACAGATACAGATGATTTAGAAAAAACTAAAAGAAGTGCTGATAAGCTCATAACAGTTCTTTTTTCTATTTTCTTATTTTGTCTTGTCGTTTCTGCGATTGACCTATATGTAAGCAGTGTTGATAGTTATGGAAAAATAGGCAAAGACACAGAACCTAAGTTTAATGTCCCTGATCTATATAGTATGATTGAACACAAATTGACGATTAGTCATTAAAAAAGGTATTTAGTGTGTAATAAGAACGCCGGAACCATACGAGGGGACGGCGTTTTTTGGGAATAATCCTCAAGAATTATATAAAAATAAGCTAAAAGCTTCACAAAGCAGTAAAATTATGTTAATATAATGCCAGTGCACATTATGTGAACTGAAAACGACATTCTATGGAGGATAAAATTGGCTAAGAAGCGTAAGCAATTTTGCGAATATGGACCACTATGCTATGAAATAGCTTTGTTCAAAGAATGCAAAAAGAAAGACTTGAAGGATTTTTTTGGTGGAAAAAGATTTGCAAAGAAGAAAGATAAGGAAAATTATAAGTACATATGGAAAGGTGACTGTAAAATTCTTTTGAGGAAACTTTTAGGAGTTGATATGGAACTTCAAAAAGGAAAAGCAGTTAACCTAAAGCTTGCTGGCGAAAAGATTGATGGGGTAGTTATTAATCCGGGAGAAGAGTTTTCACTTTGGAATCTAGTTGGTAGACCAACAGCCAAAAAGGGATATAAAGAAGGTCTATTCATTAGTAATTCCAAAACTGGTAAAGGAATCGGCGGAGGTTTATGCCAAATGGGAAATCTTATTCATTGGCTTGTACTTCATACTCCACTTGAAACGACAGAAATTCACCATCATTCAGACGCTTTGTTTCCTGATGAAAAAAGACGAGTTCCATTTGGAACAGGAGTATCAATTTGTTATAAAGCTTTAGATTATAGATTTAAAAATACAACTCCATATCCAGTTCAAATAAGAGTATGGCAAGACGATACAATGCTTTATGGAGAAATACGTTCAAATACACCTTTAGATAAAAAATACAAAATCGTTGAGGAAGATAGCCACTATGCAAAAGACGATGAGGGTATTTTTTATAGAAATAGTAAAGTCTTTAGAGAAATATATGATAAATCTTCTAAAGAATTAATAGATAGAGAATTAATTTTATCTAATCATTCAAAAGTAATGTATGATTATGAATATATTCCCAAAGATCAAATTAGAGAATAGGAACGAGTATGTTATTAGATACTATCTTATATAATTTAAAAAGTAATCCTAATAAAATATGTTGTAAACATGATAAAGAGTATACTAACAAGGAATTTTACGAAATTGTTTGCAAAGTTTATGAATTAATTAAAGATGCACCAAAAGATAAACCAATTGTTGTGTATGGTCACAAAGAGGTTTATATGATTGCATCTTTTTTGGCATGCTCTTTTTTAGGAATAGCTTACGTTCCAGTAGATATAGCAGTTGGAAAAGAAAGAATTGATAGAATAATTGAAATAACAAAACCATCTTATATTATTGGTAATTATATAAAAGAAGGAATTAAATCAATTCAATTTGAAGATATAGATTTAGTAACTAAATATGAAAATATTAATAAAGTAGAAATGAATAAGAATGACACTTATTATATTATTTTTACTTCAGGTAGCACTGGGACACCTAAAGGTGTAATCATATCGTATGAAAATTTGGACTCTTGTCTTAATTGGCTAATAGATGTAACAAAAATAAATGATGATTCTTATATCATATATAATCAAGCAATTTTCTCTTTTGATTTATCTGTTGCAGATATTTATTTAAGTTTGGCAACTAATTCAATTCATTATATTGGGAATGACATTAGCATGACTAATCTAAAAGAAAAAATGATTGACCTTGAAGAGAGTAATGCTAATATGCTTGTAATAACACCTTCTTCAGCAGAGCTATTTTGCTTAAGTGAAAAGTTTTGTAAAGATTTGTTACCAAACTTGGACCAGATTATTTTTTGTGGAGAGAAACTATCGAGAAAATTGGTAGATAAGCTAAGAGCTAGATTCCCTAATACTAAAATTATTAATATGTATGGACCGACAGAATGTACTTATGCTGTAACTAGCGTTGACATTACGAATTTAAGTGATGAGATAATTCCAATTGGATATGCTAAAGGCGATGTAGAGATATCAATTGTCGATAGCGATAATAACATTCTTCCTGATGAACAAATTGGAGAAATAGTAATATCTGGAGCAAGCGTTGGGAAAGGATACTTAAACTATAGTAATGATAGATTTATATCTTTTAATGGTTTGAATTCTTTTTTTACAGGAGATATGGGGTATAAAAAAGATGGACTTTTATATTTCACATCAAGAAAAGATGATCAGATAAAACTAAGAGGATATAGAATTGAATTATCAGATATTGAAAGGACAATAGAAAAAGTACAGGGAGTAAAGCAAGTTAAAGTTATTGCAATTAAAAATTCTAATAATGATGTTCAAAGAATAGAGGCCAAAGTTGTGGCGGAAGATGACAAAAGAAATGCAATTACTTCACAAGTTAAAAGATTATTACCAGAATATATGATGCCAAAACTAGTATTTGTTGATAAGTTAGATTTAAATATTAATGGGAAAAGATAGGAATGAAATAGATGGATATATATAAGAGAATTGAAGATATAATTGTTGAAATTACCGGATGTGAGGATATCAGAACAAATCAAGATATTGATTTGATTGAAGAAGATATAATCGATTCATATGCTTTTATAGAGCTTATAGATACTTTAGATTCAGTATTTGGAATAGAAATAGAGCCTACACAAGTGGATAAAGAAACATGGAAAAGCGTAAAAGGGATATCAGATATGGTAAGCGAAATGCTAGCAAAGTAGCTATATAAAGGCATATAGCTACTTTGTCTTAATACTATTAAACACCCGGGAAATATTGAAAATATTATACTTGCAATATGATATAAACCGTGCTACAATAACACTTGTCAGCGACGAAATCTGCTGATAATTCATTATTTTTAATATTTGAGTGTAGTAAAGAAGTTATTTAAATTATGTTGTTATCAACCAATGTTTTAAAGTATTTACTTGAATTCTTAGTCATAAGATTTTAAGTATTTTTTTATGCTCAAAAATTAGAAAAAACAAGTTAAAAAATCTTTTGAAAAAATTGATTTTTCTTGTTGACAAAGGCTATACTAAATGTTAATATATTTAACGTCACTTGAGTGAGAAAAATATTTGATTGGCTTGTAATATGCTGATTCAATATGGTTTCGAGCTTATTGATAATTGAATTAACATTAGTATAATTCAAACAAAAGCACATTGAAAAGTAAACAATGAGAGTAAGAGAAAACCAAGCGTAATTCGTGAAAACGAAATTAGAAACAAATCGTACTATAAAGTACAAATAAAACCAAGAGTATGGATACTCAAAAAGAACTAAAATCAGAGCAATCTGATTCGAATTAAATTTGAGAGTTTGATCCTGGCTCAGGAGAAACGCTGGCGGTGCACATAAGACATGCAAGTCGAACGGAATTTAGCCGAATGTTTACATGAGGCGAAAATTTAGTGGCGGACGGGTGAGTAACACGTGAGCAACCTACCTTAGAGAGGGGGATAACATTGAGAAATCAGTGCTAATACCGCATAACACTATAGTACCACATGGTACATTAGTCAAAGGAGAAATCCACTTTAAGATGGGCTCGCGGCTGATTAGCCAGTTGGCAGGGTAACGGCCTACCAAAGCGATGATCAGTAGCCG
>JAEEHF010000065.1 GCA_016280725.1 Bacillota bacterium
ATTTATCCAGGATATAAGTTTAAAGTGTTAGATTGCTTGATAACGAATTTCCATTTGCCTGAAAGCACGCTTTTAATGCTTGTTTCAGCGCTTGCTGGAAGAGAGAATATCTTGAATGCTTATAATACTGCGGTTAAGGAGAAATATCGATTCTTTAGCTTTGGAGATGCGATGTTTATTAAGTAAGTTGATTATATTCGAAAAAAAGGGTACGCTCCTTGTTCTTCGAACAAGGAACATCCCCGTTTTTTCCGAACTGGAGATGCAATGTTTATTAAGTAAGTTGATTATGTTCGAAAAAAAGGGTACGTTCCTTGTTCTTCGAACAAGGAACATCCCCATTTTTTCCGAACTACAGATGCGATTAATAAAAAAAGAAAGGTTGATAGAATGGATTGGCCAATTAAATATGAACTAATAAAAAAAGATGCCAAGACTGGTGCAAGAAGAGGTAGAATTTATACTCCACATGGAGTAATTGAAACTCCTGTTTTCATGCCTGTTGGTACTCAAGCAACAGTAAAAGCAATGACCCCAGATGAATTAAAAGAAATGATTGATGCTAAGATTATTTTGGGAAATACATATCATTTATTTGTAAGACCAGGTGATGAGCTTATTAAAGAAGCGGGTGGGCTTCACAAATTTATGAATTGGGATAGAGCAATTTTAACTGATAGTGGTGGATTTCAAGTCTTTAGTTTAGCAAAATTAAGAGATATTTCTGAAGAAGGCGTTAAGTTTAAATGCCACTTAGATGGTAGAAAACTATTTATTTCACCAGAAAAATCTATTGAGATTCAAAACAATCTAGGTTCGGACATTATGATGTCTTTTGACGAATGTTGTCCGTACCCTTCAACATACGAATATACTAGAGAATCAATGGAAAGAACCACTAGATGGGCTAAAAGAGGACTTGATGCTCATAAAAATAAAGATACTCAAGGTTTATTTGGAATTGTTCAAGGTGGAATGTTTAAAGATTTAAGAGAAAAAAGCGCAAAAGATTTAGTCGCCATGGACTTTGCCGGATATAGCGTTGGTGGACTTAGCGTTGGTGAACCTGCTGAGCTTATGTATGATATATTAGGTTATACTACAAAGTTTTTACCAGAAGACAAACCTAGATATCTAATGGGGGTAGGAAGTCCTGATTATTTAATAGAAGCGGTAATGAATGGAATCGATATGTGTGATTGTGTTCTTCCTACAAGAATTGCAAGAAATGGTACTGCTATGACATCTAAAGGAAAAGTAGTTGTTAGAAATGCAACATATGAAAAAGACTTTACACCATTAGATAGTGAATGTGATTGCTATACATGTAGAAATTATACTAGAGCATATATTAGGCACCTAATAAAAGCCGGAGAAATTCTTGGTGCAAGATTATTAACTATTCATAACTTATATTTCTTGGTTAATCTTATGAAAAATGTAAGAGATGCTATTGATGAAGATAGGTTTCAAGAATTTAGGGAAGAGTTCTATAAGAGTTACTATAAATCTGAACCACCAAAGTATAATTAAATTATCGCCAAAATCTCGTCGCGGGTGAATGTGACTTTTCTCCTCGTTGCTCGAAAAGTAACATTAACCCGCTGCGTTTTGGCTCTATTTATACATATTTATCTTATGACCACTCAACGATTTTTATTGACGAATGAAAAAATTTGCTGTAAAATGAAAAGCAGAACAAATGTTTATTCAAAATTTTTTAAATCTAATTTTTATGTTTCAAATTATTCTAAAAAAATCCCAATGTTTGAAATTTAATATGGAGGTGTGATTATTGGACGAACTAAACCAATTGTCACTTACTGACCTTAAAAATCTTGCAAAAGAGAAAGGTCTTAAAGTGTCGGGAAAAAATAAAGGGGAAATAGTTGAACTATTATTAGAAGAACTTAAAAAGTCTAAATCTAATAATAATATAAATGAAGTTCCTCAAGTAAATGAATCATATGAATATTCTATGAAAGAAAAACCATCATTAATTAATAAAACGTATGACACTAGTTCAAAAGGTTTAAATCAAGCTTCAGAGATTGTTGCTAACAATAAAGACGATTTTATAGTTGAAGGAGTTTTAGAAGTACTTGCTGATGGCTATGGCTTTTTAAGAGGAGAGAATTATCTTTCAACCCCAAAGGATGTATTTGTAAGTCCGGTTCAGATAAGACGTTTTAGGCTTAGCACAGGTGATATGCTTAAAGGAATTGCTCGTAACCCTAAAGAGGGAGAACGTTTTCCTGCATTAATTTACGTTAGTTCGGTAAATAATGATAGTCCTGAAGTTGCAATCAAAAGAACAAGTTTTTCAGATTTGACTCCTATATTTCCAAACCGTAGAATTAAGTTAGAAGATGGTACAGACGATTATTCAATGAGAATTGTTGACCTTATGGCTCCAATTGGATTTGGACAAAGAGGTATGATAGTTGCAGCACCAAAAGTAGGTAAGACAACAATGCTTAAGAAACTTGCTAATGCTATATCAAAGAGTAATCCTAATGCTGTCATTATTGTTCTATTAATTGATGAGCGTCCTGAAGAAGTTACTGACATGAAACGTTCTATTGATGGCGAAGTAATTTATTCTACTTTTGATGAATTACCAGAGCATCATGCAAAAGTTGCAGAAATTGTTTTGGAAAGAGCTAAAAGACTAGTAGAGCACAAAAAAGATGTTGTTATTTTACTAGATAGTATCACTCGTCTTGCAAGAGCATATAACCTTACTGTGCCTTCATCAGGTAAGACTCTTTCTGGTGGTTTTGACCCTGCAGCGCTTCATAATCCTAAAAAGTTTTTTGGAGCTGCTCGTAATATTGAAGAAGGCGGAAGTATTACTGTACTAGCTACAGCGCTTGTTGAAACAGGTTCTCGTATGGACGATGTTATCTTTGAAGAGTTTAAAGGTACTGGTAATATGGAAGTATTTCTAGATCGCAAGCTTTCAGAAAGAAGAATTTTCCCAGCTATAGATATTAACAAATCTGGAACTAGAAGAGATGACCTTCTACTTAGCCCTAAAGAACTTGCTTTTACTAATAAAATTCGTAAATCTTTAAATGAATCTAATTCAAATGTTATGAATATAACAGATAATCTAATCAAATTTATTACTTCAACAAAAACTAATGAAGAATTAATTAATAAATTTGAAAAGACTATTATGTAGAAAGGAAAATATGAAAAATATACATAAGAAAGTACTTTTAATTGTATTTGTATTAATGCTAGTTATTATAGATCAAATCACTAAAAACGCTGTTATGAATATAGAAGATAGTATTGTTGTTATTCCTAATTTGCTTAATATTACATTGGTGAATAACTATGGCGCAGTATTTGGACTGGCTCAAGGATCTAATATTATTATGGCGATTATTACAGGTTCTATTTGTGTAGCAATTGTTGCATTTATTTGTGCTTGTATGCGTAAAAAAGAAAAAGTATCATTTGCATTATATTTGGTTTTAGCAGGCGGAATTGGCAATTTCATTGATAGAATTTATAGAGGCTTTGTAGTTGATTTTATAGATACACCATTTATTGCGACATTCAACATAGCTGATAGCTTAGTTGTCATCGGTGCTATTTGGTTAATTGTTGAGTATGGAATTTCTATATTCAAGGAAACAAATAATAATGAATAATTTAGGAAGGAATTAAGACATATAATGAATTATATTGTTGATAGTTCAAATGCTGGAACTCGAATTGATAATTATGTTTCAACTATGGATGCAAAATTATCTAGAAGTTCAGCTCAAAAGTTAATAGAAAATGCTTCAATTACTTGCAACTCAAAAGCTGTAAAAACATCTTATAAGTTGAAAGAAAATGATGAAGTTTTTGTTCCAGATGTAATTGAAATTGAAATAAAAGATGTCGCAAAAGAAGATATTCCTATAGATATCATATATGAAGATGAAGACATTATTGTTGTTAACAAGCCAAAAAATATGGTTGTTCATCCTGCTGCTGGAAATTATAGTGGTACTCTTGTTAATGCTATTTTAGGTCATCAAGATGATGAAGAGCTATCTGATGTTGGTGGAAAATTTAGGCCAGGAATTATACACAGACTTGATAAAGACACAACAGGAGCCCTAGTAATTGCCAAGAATAATTTTGCTCATGAAAATATTGCGGAACAAATCAAAAATAGGACAACCAAGAAAGAATATATAGCCCTTGTAAGGGGTATAATCAAAGAGCAAAAAGGTACTATTGATATGCCAATTGGAAGGTCTCAAAAAGATCGTAAAAAAATGGATGTTATAAAAACAGGTAGGAAAGCGCTTACAGAATTTGAAGTAATGAAAAGATATAGTGAAGGGTATACTTTGGTTAGAGTAATCCTAAAAACTGGAAGGACACATCAAATTAGAGTGCATTTTTCACATATTGGATTCCCAGTCGTTGGGGATGCTACATATTCTAGTGGTAAGAATTCATTTGGTGTTGATTCTCAAATGCTACATAGTCACATTTTAGGATTTGTTCATCCAACTAAAAACAAATATATGGAGTTTGAAGCTCCACTTCCAAAATATTTTGAAGAAGTCATATCGACTCTTCATGAAATATAATTCATTTGAAATTATAATGTTGATACATATTTTTATTGTGATAAAATATTATTAGTTATACAAAAGACTTTAAGTAACTAAGGAGAAAATTATGAAAATTGTGTACGTTTCTGCTGAAGTAGCACCATATTCTAAGACGGGTGGACTAGCTGATGTTGCAGGCTCTTTACCAAAAGAATTTGTTAAGAGTGGACATGAAGTATTAGTTATCACGCCTAAATACAAAGAGGTTCATTATGCATTAGAATATGTCAAAGACTATCCAATTATGATGAACGACAAAGTTATGGATGCTATTGTTAGAAAACATGAACAAGATGTAGGTGGTAAGAAACTTGTCACATATTTTGTCGATAACAGTTTTTATTTTGATAGAGACGGTATGTATTGTCACCCAGACGAGGCAGAAAGGTTTGCATTCTTTGATAAAGCTGCATGTAAGATTATCAATGACTTCGAACCAGACATTATTCATTTAAATGATTGGCAAACAGGACCAATTGCAGTTATTATGCGTGACGTATATAAGAATTATAAAGCTAAAATAGTTTATACTACTCATAACATGGAATATAATGGCAGGTTTAATAGTGGAAACATTGTCCACCTTGGACTTGACCCAAATATATATTTAAGACCAGATAAACTTGAATTCTATGGAGACCTTAGCTTCTCTAAAGCAGGAATGCTATATTGCGATATGCTTACAACAGTTAGTCCTACTTATGCAGAAGAAATACAAGACAGTAAATATGGATTTGGTTATGAAGGCCTAGTTAGAGAAAAGAAAGCTCAAGGAAAACTTGTTGGAATTTTAAATGGTATTGATTATAACGAATTTGATCCATCACATGATATGGCTCTTTATGAGAATTATTCTGCTTCAAATGTCGAAGCAAAGAAAAAGAATAAAGAGCGCTTGCAAAATGAGCTTGGAATAATGGTTAAAGATGTACCAATGCTATCTATTATTTCTCGTGTTGTACAACATAAAGGATTTGATGTTTTGATTGAAAGTCTTAAAGAACTACTAAATCAAGATATTCAATTTGTATTTCTTGGTGTAGGCGATAAGCACTATATCAATAGAATTAAATTATTAAAAGAAAAGTTTCCTGAAAAAGTTTCAGTTAATGAAGTTTTTGATGGTAATTTAGCAAAAAGAATATACGCTTCTTCAGATATGTTCCTTATGCCTTCAGTATTTGAGCCTTGTGGACTTTCACAGCTTATTTCTTTTAGATATGGTACGATTCCTATAGCTAGAAAAACTGGTGGCCTAAATGATACAGTTATAGGTTTCTTAGGAAATAAAGAAAAAGGAAATGGTTTTACATTTTATAATAACAATCCTGAAGACCTTATTGAAGTTATAAATCTTGCTTTAAAAGAATATAATAATAAAGAAGAGTGGAAAGAATTACAAAAACGTGTTATGAGTCTTGATTATTCTTGGGGGAAATCTGCTCAAGAGTATCTAGAAGTATATAAAAGAATAATTTAATCATTGCTGTTATAGTAAGGAGGAATTATGGGGACAGTTAGATTGCAAAAATATTTAGCAGAATGTGGAATTGCCTCAAGACGAAAATGTGAAGAATTAATTGCAAATGGTCAGGTGAAAGTAAATGGAGATATTGTTACAGAACCTGGTACAAAAGTGGATGCACTTGTAGATAAAATAGAATTTAGAGATAAAAATATTGAGTTAAAACCAGAAAAGAAGGTATATATTGCGTTATATAAGCCGGTTGGATACGTTACAACTGTTAATGATGAAAAAGGTCGTTCAACTGTTATGGAACTTATAAAAGGTATCCATGAAAGAGTAGTTCCAGTTGGAAGGCTAGACATGTATACGTCCGGTTTATTGCTATTATCTAACGATGGAGAGTTCATTAACAAAATAACTCATCCTAGCCATGAAATGTCAAAGACATATGTTGTTAAAGTTAAAGGAATTCCTTCAGATAAAGAACTTGAAAAACTTAGAAATGGAGTTAGAATAGATGATTTTACAACGTCTCCAGCAAAAGTTGAAGTCTTACTAGAAGATAAGACGAATAATATTTCTAGGCTAAAAATTGAAATTCATGAAGGTAAAAATAGACAAGTTCGTAAAATGGTTGAAGCAATTGGTTATTCAACAATAACTCTTAAGAGAGAATCGATTGATGGTATTACTTTAGAGGGCCTAGAAAGAGGAAAATGGAGATTTTTAAGCGAAGATGAGGTAAAATGTTTAATGAATTGTTAGAACGTTTACATAACTTGACTTAATGCCGTGTGAGTGTTATAATACTACTTGCACGGCATATTTTATGGTTATATATTAAGGAATTTTCTTAATATGCCGTCTTATTTGATAATCGCCTATTTTTAGGCGTCATAATATATTTTTTGAGATGTATTTTCAAATAGGACAAAACGAAGTAAGGAGGACTGTTCCATGAAAAAGGCGATTCTCGGTGTGTTTGCTGTCTGCTTTATTCTTGTGCTTGTCTTTGCACTGAGCACTGCTTCTGCTGAACCTGCTACTGTGATTTCTACTCGTTGTACCCTCCGGGAAACAGCTTCCTATAGTGGAAAAGCTGTAACTACTCTCCATAATCATGATGTGGTCGATGTTATTGGTACGTATGGCGAATTCTATATGGTTACTTATGAAAGTGCTGATGTAGAAAGCCCGAATGATAAGGACTATGGTTATGTCGCACGTTGGTATCTTCGGGTTGGAAACCAGGAAACTATCGTACTTACCAAGTCGACAAAATTTTGGGCTTTCCCGGGTTCTTCTCTTGCTGTTGCTGAAAAAGTAAAGGATACAGAGCTTATTGTTCTTGATCATTTCTATTACAATGGTCAGGATTGGCTTTGTGTTCAGGTTCAGGAAAACGTTGGCGGTGTCGGTTTTGTTGCACCGTCTGACGGAGGTAACTACTATTTCAATTATCCTGAGACAGGAGTCAATTTTGGTAACGTTGCTCTTTATGCCTTGGTTAATTGTAATACCCTTGCAGTTCGTCCGCAGGCAAATGACAATACTGACCCATTTATGTACCTCCACAATGGAGACTATGTTGAAGTTTCCGAGTGGGGCGGATACTTTTCTACCGTGATTGTTTCGTATAATGGCTACGAAGTATATGGGTATGTTCATACTCAGTATCTTATCCCGATCCAGTAAAAATTGTGCCACAGAGAAATCTGTGGCACTTTTTTTGTATTTAGGGTAAAATAAAGTTGGTGATAGAGTGTATGGTATTAGGAATAATTTTATTAATTATTGTATTTCTATATATTTTAATATCAACTACTGTCTTTAAAGAATATAATGAAGTTGAAGCCAATTTTGAAACATTAGTTAAAGTACTTGAAACGCGCGACTTGCTTTTAATGAGAGTACTACCAGAGGTTAAAAACAAAAAGACTAAGGAGATAATTGCTAAACTAGTTTCTGAGAGAATGAATGCCAAAAAGCAAGGTGCTGACGAATTATTAATTAAAGATGTAGCTTTGAATCGCCAACTTAAAAATGTATATGATGAGATAAATTTTTCTAAAAACCCTATTGTTAAAGAAGAGTTTAGGAGAATTGTTCATTTAGAAAAGAAATTAAAGCAGATTAGAAGGCAGTATAATGAATCAGTAGATAAATACAATAAAGTATTCATTAAGCATCCTAAACTATATCTAAAGTATTTAAAAATGAAACCGCTTAATACTTATGATATAAAAGAAACAAAATAAAACACTTTACAAAAACACAAAATATGATATAATTACGTTAACGTAATTGAAATTACGTATATTAATGTTGTGAGTGTGTATATGTATTTTGGTACTAGCTACACAAGGATATAACCTACACGTTATTAACGGAGTCACAATAATCACTTAGGGGGTTATTGTGGCTTTTTTGTATGCTCTCACATCATAATTGCTTTAAAAAAGGAAGGTGAAGAAGATGAAAGCAATTGAAGTTAAAGACTTAACTAAATCGTTTAAAGTTAAGCAAAAAGAAAAAGGACTAAAAGGAAGCATTAAATCTATTTTCAAACCGAGGTATAAGATGATTGAGGCGGTCAGAGGAATTAGCTTTTGTGTTGATGAAGGTGAGGTACTTGCTTTCATCGGTCCAAACGGTGCTGGAAAAAGCACAACTATTAAAATGATGACGGGTATATTATACCCTGATTCTGGGGAAATTAGTGTTATGGGCTATAATCCTTCTAAAGAAAGGAAAAAATTAGCTTACAAAATTGGAACAGTCTTTGGTCAAAAGGAACAACTATGGACTCATTTAACTCCTTTAGACAATTTTAGATTTTTCGGTTCAATTTATGATTTGACTGAAAAAGAGATTGACGACAGGATAAATGAGTTATCTGAAAAATTTGAGCTTGGTGAATTTATTAATACTCCAGTTAGAAATCTTAGTTTGGGTCAAAGAATTCGATGCGAGATTGTAGCTTCTTTGATTCATAATCCTAAAATTCTATTTTTGGATGAGCCAACAATTGGTCTAGACCCGGTTGTTAAAGATATTGTTAGGAAACTTATTAAGCAAATGAATAAAGAATACAAAACAACTATATTTTTAACCTCGCATGATGTTTCAGATATAGAAAAGCTTTGTAAGAGAGTAATAATTATTAACAACGGTGAAATAGTTCTTGATGATTCAATGGAAAATTTAAAATACCATTATCTAAACAAGAAGCTTATTGATATTAAGCTTGTAGATGGTGCTAAAGCAGAATTCGAAGAAGGGATCACGGTATTAAAGAATAAAAAGAATAATTACAAGCTTGAAATAGATTTAACTAAAAAATCAATTAGTGATGTGATTAAATGCTTAAATGCCGATGATATTCAAGATATCAATATTTCAAATGTTCCTCTAGAAGACACTATTACTACAATATACAAAAAGAGGTGAGACATATGAAAAAATATTTGAATATATTCAAAGCCGAGTTTATGAGTAGTTTGCAATATATCTTTAACTATGTATTTGGTAGTCTAACGTTTCTTATTTTCGTAGTTACATTTTATTACGTTTGGCAAGCAATATATAGTAATCCAAATGAACTTTTAAATGGTTATACAATGCAACAGATGGTTTGGTATTTAACTATAACGGAGGTAATATATGTAAGTACTAAGGCAAGCAAACTATGTAAAGATGTTAATCTTGATGTTAAAAGCGGAAATATAACATACAATTTAAATAAACCTTATAGCTATATTTCGTTTACCTTATTTAAACAACTAGGTAAATCAATAATTCAATTACTTATTTATATGCTTATTGCTTTAGTCGTTGTCTCAATTCTTTTGGGTAAAATTCCAGAGATTAGCTTTGTTCAATTATTACTTGTATTTGTTACATGTTTATTGGCACAAATTATTACCTCATTATTAATTATATTTATAGGGTTAGTTTCTTTTTATATGGGAGATTCTACGCCTCTATATTGGCTTTATTCAAAGTTTCTAATATTAGTTGGTGTTATATTTCCTATTGAGTTTTTCCCTGAAGCAATACAAAAAGTATTGATATATACACCAATATATGTAACTGCATATGGCCCTGCAAAATTGTTTGTTGATTTCTCATTCGATGGTTTTATTAATATTTTTCTTGCTCAGATAGTATATATATTTATTGCATATGGTTTGTGTGCAGCTTTATATAATAGTGGCGCTAAGAGATTAAATGTTAATGGCGGGTAGAAAGAAGGTGGAAGAATGATTAAAACATTTAGCAAAGAGATTCGTCTTGTTTTATTATCTGTTAAATATTCTATTATGAAAGAAATGCCTAATAAATTTACATTTATTACTAATGTTGTTTTTATGATTTTAAATAATGCTTCTTTCATACTTGAGTGGATTATTTTATTCTCTATTAGAAATGAAATAGGTGGATATGGTTTTAAAGAAGTTATGGTTTTATGGGGCTTTGCTGCAGGAACATATGGTTTTTGTCACTTGTTCTTTGGAAATGCAATTCATCTTTCGGATATGATAGTAAATGGAGAATTAGATGCATATCTTGTTCAACCTAAAGATGCTCTTTTATCTGCGATTTCATCAAAATGCCAGATTTCTGCTATAGGTGATTTAATATATGCATTTGTTATGCTTATAATATATGGATTTAGCATACCTAATTTATTACTATATACTTTTGCTATAGTTTGCGGTGGTATCATTTATGCTAGTGTATCTGTTATATATAACGCATTATCGTTCTGGTTTGGTAAAGTAGATGTTATTACTGAAACTGTAAATAACGTATTTATCAATTTTGCAACTTATCCTGACAGTGTGTTTAAAGGTGGAGTTAGATTTTTATTGTATACGTTAATACCAGTTGGATTATCTAATTATCTTCCAGTTTGGTTGATGATTGATTTTAGACCTGAATTATTTATAATCTTAGGTTTATCAACAATTTTATTTGCAGTTTTTGCTCATGGTATATTTAATAAAGGATTAGCAAGATATTCTTCTTCAAACTTAATGAATGCAAGAGTATAATAAAGTCTAAAGTGGATGGCTGTAAGTCATCCACTTTTGCTATTTTGTCTATGATTGACATATAGTAATCTTATTGTAAAATAAAGCTTGAGTTGATATAATTAAGTCTCAATTAGAATTATTATAGACTTATGAAACAAATGATGAGAAGTAATTATAAAGATATTATTATTCCATTTATTTGGAGAAGGATAATCAATGAAACAAACTAGTTTTTTAGAACAACCCGTAGCAGAGCCTTTGGCATCTCGTATGAGGCCAACTACATTAGATGAATTTGTTGGTCAGAAACATTTGATTGGCGAAGGTAAGCTACTTAGGAAAATGATTGAAAGCGATAATGTTTCTTCAATGATATTTTGGGGGCCACCTGGAGTTGGTAAAACAACTCTTGCAAAGATTATCGCAACTAAAACTAAATCTGAATTCATTACGTTTTCTGCTGTAACCTCAGGCATTAAGGAAATAAAGAATGTAATGGAAGATGCTGATAAGAATCGTGCTATGGGAATTAAGACGATTCTATTTGTCGACGAAATACATCGCTTTAACAAGGCTCAACAAGATGCTTTTTTACCTTTTGTTGAAAAGGGTGCAATTATACTAATTGGAGCAACAACTGAAAATCCATCATTTGAAGTTAATAACGCCTTGCTATCAAGGTGTAGAGTATTTGTACTAAAAGAGCTTACTAGTGATGACATTTTTACATTATTAAAAAGGGCTATTACAGATGAAAAAGGTTTTGGAAAAGAAAAAATAGAGATTTCAGATGATGATATTAAAATAATTGCAGAATTTGCAAATGGTGATGCTAGAACTGCACTTACGACATTGGACATGATTATTATAAATGGTGAGGTTGACGAAAAGGGTGCAATAAAAGTATCAAAGGATACTATTGAGGAGTGCTTAACTAAAAAGACACTTCTTTATGATAAAAATGGAGAAGAACACTATAATATTATTTCTGCTTTACATAAATCAATGAGAAATTCGGATCCAGATGCAGCTGTTTATTGGTTAGCAAGAATGTTAGAAGCAGGGGAAGACCCAATTTTTGTTGCTAGAAGAATTGCTAGATTTGCTAGTGAAGATATTGGGTTAGCTGATACTAATGCACTAAATGTAGCTATAAATGTTTATCACGCATGTCACTTTATTGGTATGCCTGAATGTAATGTTCATTTGGCAGAGGCTGTAATATATATGTCTCTTGCTCCTAAATCAAATGCTTGCTATATGGCTTATCAAAATGCAAGTTATGATGCCAAAAGGATGCTGGCTGAACCAGTTCCTCTTGTTATAAGGAATGCTCCAACAAAACTAATGGGAGACCTAGATTATGGTAAAGGATATCAATATGCTCATAATACTGAGGATAAACTTACCACTATGGAGTGTATGCCGGAATCTTTAAAAGGAAAGACTTATTATCATCCTACAACACAAGGAAATGAGACAAAATTCAAAGAGAGATTAGAATACATAATTAAGTGGAAAAAAGAGCATTCAAAAAAATAATACAAAAATCTTGTCACACTACTTATCTATGTTATAAAATTATTCTAGATTAGAATGTTTGTTTAAACATTTAAAGTAGAAAGGGGAAAATAATATGGAGGCAAGAATTACAGGAGATTCATTACCAGTTGTAACTTGTAAACTAAGTGCTGGTGAGTCTATGATTACTGAAAACGGTGGAATGAGCTGGATGACAGAAGGACTTAAGATGGAAACAACAACAAATGGAGGTCTTTTAAAAGGTCTTGGAAGAGCATTATCAGGTGAGTCAATTTTTATGAACATCTACACTGCTGAAAGAGAAGGAGCAGAAATCGCTTTTGCATCTTCTTTTCCTGGAAGAATTATTGAATTCAATTTAGGTGCTGGTGAAAGCATTATTGCTCAAAAGAAAGCTTTCTTATGTTCAGAGAGAAATGTTAAATTATCAATGCATTTCCAAAAGAAACTTGGAGCAGGTTTATTTGGTGGTGAAGGATTCATCATGCAAAAGATTGAAGGACCTGGAAAAGTATATCTTGAAATCGATGGAGATGCCATTGAAAGAGTATTACAACCAGGTGAAACACTTAAAGTTGATAATGGTTATGTTGCAGCTATGGAGTCAACAGTTAATATGAATATTGAGACTGTTAAAGGAATTAAAAATATTTTCTTAGGTGGAGAAGGATTATTCTTAACAACTCTTACTGGACCTGGAAAAGTATATTTACAATCTATGCCAGTTTCAAACTTAGTTGGTCTTGTTGCATCATCATTACCAAGAAAGTAATATACAGAATACATAAAAAAGGAGCGAGAAATCGCTTCTTTTTTTGAAACAAAACTGTAACATTTAATTTCTACTTTGCAATTGTCTTAATAGAATTAATATGATAATTTATTAGTGAGTTGATAGTGTTTTTCTATATTACAAACTAATTGGTTCAGTAATGAAGCGACTTTCCTTGAAAGGAGAGGTCTAATATGGCAGAGAAAAAAGTAAGCAATTGGCGTGAGGAAGCAACTCAGCTTCAGCTCAAAGGCCTTACCGAAGTTGAAATTGCCAAGCGTATTTGGCGCGAATATCAAAGGTGCTTTAAGAGTGAGGCATCTTGTGCTCGGACTGTTCAAAGGTATTTAAGGTCTGCCGAAAATCCTGGCAACAATAGTGACTCTTTTGAAGACGTTGTTGAGGAAATGAAAGGCAGTATCAGAAAAAAAGCGGAACGTGAAAAGAAACGTGAAGCCGTACTCATGAAAGCAGCAACTGATATCATCATTGATGGTGTCCTTGATGCTATTCAATCTCGTGAGCACTATCAACCCAAACGTTTCGAAGTAGTACACAACACCAATTTTTCTGAAGAAACTATTGTACTTGACATTTCTGACATTCAGGCAGGAACGTATATCTCCAAGGAATCTACCGGTGGACTTAATGAGTATAACTGGGATGTCCTTGAAAGACAGTTTGAAGCTCTTTGGTATGGTTTAGAAGAAATTGTTGTTAGGCACAAGATGGTTGCTCCGATTAATAACCTTCATGTGCATCTTCTTGGTGACATTGTTGAGGGATGGGATATCTTTAAAGGTCAGACTCATAGTATTGACCATGATATCGCGCATCAGCTTCTTGATATCACGGATCTTATTGCAGATTTCCTTGATAAGTGCCGTACTTTGTTTGACCACATTCATGTTGTTGGTGTTCCCGGAAACCATGGTCGAATTGGCCGTCGTGGTGAGAACCTGCATTACGTGAACTATGACTACATTGTTTATAAGTTTGTTGAAAAGCTTCTTAAGAATTATCCCGAGTTTACTTGGCAGATTAGTGAATCTTGGTGGCAGGTTGATACTATTTATGACTACAACTTCCTTATGTTCCACGGTGATGACATTCGTGGTTGGCAGGGGATTCCTTATTATGGTATTGATAGGGCAGCTAAGAACTACCGCGAGCTTCTTGAACTTTTAGGAATTCGTTATGACTATATGGAAATTGGGCATTTCCATATGCCTTCTGAGCTTGCTGGTGTGACTACTGAAAAGTTTATCAACGGTTGCTGGCCTGGTGGAACTATCTATTCTATGAAGGGGCTTGGCGCTGCGAATACTCCTGTCCAGAAACTTTTTGCTGTTCATCCTCGTCAGGGTGTTACGTATCGTTATCCTATTAGGCTTGTTGTTGATAAAGACAAACTCGATGTTGCTCGTCGTCAGGAGCGCACCAAAAAAGGCCAATAATTACAACTGTAATTAGGTGACAAAAAAATAAGTCTGATCTTTTGTTAGATCAGACTTTTTGTTATTTTATTAATTCTACACCTGTAATTTCTTTATTTAATAATTCAATCATTTTCCTTCCATCGACTTTATTTCCTACTACACTTCCGTAGTGCGTTGGAACAACATACTTTGGACTTATTATATTTGCAAGCTCAGCCGCTTCTTTATAATCCATTGTATAGGTTCCTCCGCAAGGAAGCATTGCGATATCACACTTAACTAATTTTGCTTCTTCAGTAATATCTGTATCGCCTGCAACATAATAATTTGTTTCATCTAAATTTACTAAGTAGCCTAACCAATCGTTTTCGATGGGATGAAATTTTTTATTTGTATTATATGCTCTTATAGTTTTAAAGCTTGTTCCATCAATATTGCATTCTGTATTTGGCTCAACATATATAGTGTTTTCAAATTTGTTATTCTTTTCCATGCTTTTTGGCATGATTAATGTGGTTGTCTCTTTTATTATTTTTTCTATATCATCTTTTGAGTAATGATCGAAGTGTTCATGAGTAATAAAAACAATATCAGCATCGTGATAATTTTCTTCTATTTTGTATGGGTCAAAGTATATTATCTTAGTACCGACGATCTTAATACTACTATGAAACACTGAAATATTATCAAGCATATATATTCCTCCTTAGAGATTAATTATATCACATATTGCTTAATTGATATATTGACATTTATGTGATATAGTATTTTCAACGAATTTAAGTGATTTTAAGAGGTATTATTATGAACGATGAAGAAAACCAATTTTCAAGGACAGAATTATTACTTGATAAATCTGGTATCCAAAAATTGAAAGAAGCTAAAGTTCTTGTATTTGGGCTTGGTGGAGTTGGCTCATATGTTGTTGAAGCACTTGCTAGAGTTGGTGTTGGTAATTTTATAATTGTTGACAATGATGTTGTCTCTGAAAGTAACATAAATAGGCAGCTAATAGCTACACATTCTACAATTGGCATGAATAAGGTTGATGTGTGCAAGAATAGGATTCTTGACATAAATCCGAACGCTAATGTAGAAGCAATTAAGGAGTTTTTTATGCCTGGGTCAAAATCTAAAATTATCAACAATGATGTTTCATATGTTATAGATTGTATTGATACTGTTACAGCAAAGATTGAAATTATTGTCCAATGTAAACATCACGGTGTACCAGTAATATCAAGTATGGGTACCGGTAATAAATTGGATCCATCAAAATTTGAAATAACTGATATTAGTAAGACAAGTGTTTGTCCACTTGCTAAGGTTATGCGTAAAGAACTTAAAGATAGAAATATACGTAGCGTTAAAGTTTTATACTCTAAAGAAGAGCCTATTAATCCATATGGTAACATAATTCTTGTTGATAAGAATATTAAACGTGTTCCAGGGAGTGTATCATTTGTTCCTTCTGTTGCGGGACTTATGATTGCTAGCGAGGTGGTAATGGATATACTTGGCTTAAAACGTTGATATTTAGGTCATAATAATATATAATCGATTTGTTAGTAATTGAAAGGAAATCAAATGAAAAAAAGCAATATGGAATATAGCAGAGCACTTGTACCAAAGTATAATGCTCTATATAAAATTATTATTTTAATATTAGTTATTGTTCTATTAGCTTTAGTATTTATATATTTTGACTTTTTTAGAAAAGAACCTTTAAAGGACGAAATAGAAGTCATTAATGAATTTTCTCGGTGATAATACGCCAACTATGTATGGCTCTTATGATGAAAGTAATATATATAAAATTGGAAAAGCACAGATGATAATAGACTATCAAGATAATTGCAACTGGACAATTAGTTATCCTGAAACTGGAATTGAAGAAATTGATGAAAAAGTTCTTTTTTATGCAAATAGATTGAGAGACAATTTCTTAATGCAATATAAAAGCGGAGATGTATCAAATGGTACATCATATGGTATGCATGTTGAATATGAAACATCCTTAGAATCAGGCGATAATTTTTGTCTGATTTTTATTGACACTATAACTGAAAACGAAGATACGATTATTTCTAAAAATGAATATACACACCTATTTAGCATACTTACTGGTGAAGAATTATATAACTCAGACAAAGCAATTGGTGATTTTGCAAACATTGAAGATTATTCAAATTATACAAGTGAAGAGACGGATCAACTAGAACTTTTGTACAGTGATGACATTATTAAATTTGCAACTACAAATTTAAATATTAGAAGTCAAAGGAGCACTTCTTCTGAAAAGCTTGGAACGCTTTATGAGGGAGAAGCCATAGAAGTTAAAAGCTCGGACAAAGACTGGGAGACAGTTATATATAATGGCAATATTGCGTATATAAAGACAGGTTACTTAACTAAGAAAAAAGTGTTACATGCTCCCATTGAAATAGAGGTAGTAGATAGAGGTATTGATCCTAGTAAACCTATGCTTGCACTTACTTTTGATGATGGACCTAGCCCATATTCTACACCTAGAATTCTAGATGCATTAGAAAAAAATGGTGTAGTTGCTACTTTTTTTGATTTGGGGCAACTAGTTAACACATATCCAGATATTGTTAGAAGAGAAGAGCAAATTGGTTGCGAAATTGGAAGTCATACATACTCACATAAAAATCTTAATACTTTATCTGATGCGCAAATAAAAGAGGAGATAACCAAAAGTGAGAATGCCTTTATCAAAGCATTAGGACATAAAACTACTCTTGTTAGACCACCATATGGAAATGCAAATCTTAAGGTAAAAGAAAATATTGATTATCCATTAATTGATTGGAATGTTGATTCTCTTGATTGGAAATTAAGAGATAAAAATAAAATCATTCAAAGAGTAAGACAAACGGGTAACTTTGATGGACATATTATTCTTATGCATTCCATTTATGAAACGACTGCGGCTGCAGTAGAAGAACTTATACCTCAGCTACTAAACGAAGGTTATCAATTTGTTACTGTTTCAGAGTTGGCTTTTTACAAGGGTAATACTGTTTTATATACTGCGATAGACTATCATGGATTTTAAATTTATTTATACATAAGAAAAGAGAATAGGAGATATTTTTACAATTTTGGAGGATTCAAACTAATGTTTAGTTTTGGGCAATCGATAGGAATAGATTTAGGTACAGCGACAATATTGGTTTACGTTAAAGGAAAAGGGATTGTTCTTCGTGAGCCTTCAGTTGTTGCAGTTGATAAAAACACAAACGAGGTCGTAGCGGTAGGTCAAGAAGCAAGAAGAATGCTTGGAAGAACACCACGGAAATATCGTAGCTATTAGACCTCTAAAAGATGGTGTAATATCAGACTACACTGTTACTGAAAAAATGCTTAAATATTTTATAAAAAAAGTCTGCGGGAGCTTTGTATTTTCTCCTACTCTTATGATATGTATTCCTTCAGGAATTACAGAAGTTGAAAAGAAAGCTGTTGTTGATGCATCAATACAAGCAGGTGCTGGAAAAATATATTTGATTGAAGAACCAATTGCAGCAGCGATTGGGGCAGGAATTGATATCACTAAGCCATGTGGAAGTATGATTGTTGATATGGGTGGAGGAACTACAGATATTGCGGTCATTTCTTTAGGTGGAGCGGTTGTATCGACTTCTATTAAGGTTGCTGGTGATAAATTAGATGATGCAATAGTTAAGTATATAAAAAAGAACTATAACGTTATTATTTCTGATAGAACAGCAGAAGATTTAAAAATCAATATTGGAAGTGTGTATCCTAGAGAACAAAAATTAGAAATGGATGTTAGAGGAAGAGATGTTACTTCTGGACTTCCAGTAAATCTTACAGTTAATTCGGATGATATATTAGAAGCATTATATGAACCTTCTAATTTGGTTTTAGAAGCGGTTTTAGATGTTTTAGAGAGAACTCCTCCTGAACTTGCTTCAGATATTTCAGATAGAGGAATATATATGACGGGCGGAGGATGCTTAGTATACGGATTCGATAAACTCATTAGCAAAAAGACAGGAATTCCTGTTATGATTGCTGAGGAATCTGTTTCTTGTGTTGCAATTGGAACAGGTAAAGCATTAGATGATGATAATATGCTTGTAAAACTTGCTGCACTTCAGAAAAAGGGAAAATATTAAATGGCGCACGGTGTGCGCCATTTTTTTATTCTACTAACATGTCAGATATTTTTGTTACTGTTCCAGCACCGATAGTAAGTACTATATCATTTTCTTTTATATTATCTTTTATATACTTTACACAGTTTTCAAAGGAATCAATATATTTACAATTATGTGTCTCACAATTTATTGCTTCGGCTAGTTTTTCCGAAGTAGTTTCTCCATCAAAAACTTCTCTTGCGGCATATATGTCTAATAGTAAAGTTTCATCGGCATCATTAAATGCAGAAAGGAATTCGTTCCATAGTGATTTTGTTCTTGAGTAAGTGTGTGGTTGAAATACAACTAGTATTTTTTCATGTGGTAATTCAGTTGCTGATTTTATAGTTGCTTTAATTTCTGTAGGGTGGTGAGCATAATCATCAAATACACGAGCTCCATTAACCATTCCTTTGTATTCAAATCTTCTTGATGCACCAGAAAAGTCAGTTAGTGACTTTATTATTGCTTTATTATCTATTTCGTAATACTTTGCGATTGCAATTGTTGCTAGAGAATTTAAAACATTGTGATAGCCCGGTACACTTAAATTAACAGGTATTTCTTCTTTTCCATTTGTTGCTGTATATGAATAGAATCCGGTAGGGTTTAGTACTATATCTTTTGCTAACCAATCAGCATCTTTATTATTTATACCAAATGATATTTTTTTACATTGTAATTCATTAGTTACTTCAATACATTTTGGATCGTCTGCATTAAAAACTGTAACTCCATCTTGAGGAACTAAGTTAACAAATTTTTTGAAAGCCGATTTAATATGTTCGATATCTCTAAAGTAATCTAGGTGATCTTCTTCAATATTTAAAAGTATAACAGACTTAGGATGAAATTGTAAAAAGCTTTCTACGTACTCGCAAGACTCAATTATGAAGAAAGGACTTTTTCCAATTCTATAATTTCCATTTATTGCTCTAAAATCTGCACCTACTTGAATTGAAGGATCCTTATCTGCTTCTAAAAAGCATTGCGATACCATTGAAGTAGTTGTAGTTTTTCCATGAGTCCCACAAATTCCGATTGTATCACTGTAAAGTTTAGTAAGTTCTCCTAGAAATTCACTTCTTTCCATTACTTTAATATTTTGGTTGTTAGCTTCAACTAGTTCAGGATTGTCCTTTTTGATTGCAGCAGTATATACAACTAAATTTGCTTCTTTAACATTTTGTTTATTATGTCCAATATGTACTTGTATTCCGCTATCTTGAAGTTTATGAGTTGTTTTACTTTCAACACCGTCAGAACCTGATACTTTATATCCCATATGTAGGGCAATTTCGGCAAGTCCACTCATAGATACGCCACCTATGCCAATGAAATGTATTATTGAACCTAATGGTAAATTACTTATTAACATAAAATCATCCCTTTGAAAAATTATCGTCTACTTGATTATAAGACGATATAAATCGATTTTCAAGAGGATACTCGAGAGGTTTTCTCGAAAAAAGATGATTGTTCTTTAAATTCGAAAAGAGGAAGGTATCAGAAAATCGGAAATATTAAATAAATATTAAAAAGTTGAATTAGAAACTGGAATTTAGTAAACTATATTTAGTACTAAAGAATAAAATTTGAGGGGATTATATGCATAAATCACGTCAATTCATTATTAACTGGACAGTTGTATTAATTGCGATAGGGCTTGTAGTTGTTGCCTTTGCGGCTTATGACTTTTTCAATAGAGATATTGTACCAATGAATTCCTATCCTAAGGGAAATGCTATTCTTGTACGAAGATATAGGCTTTATCCAAACAATTACACTGTTGTGGTATATAGAAATGGTCAAGTTAAGAAAGCAAAAAGAGAAGATCATTATACACAAAATATGGAAGAAAAGGAAAAATTTAAAACTGTGCATAAGTTAACTTCAAGCGAGAAAACAGAAATTATATCTTTGATTAATGATTTACACAATTATAGAGTGATGGACGGAAATACTGATTCTAAAGGTGTTGAGATACTTCCATCTCTTGAAGCACAAGAATTGAAGGATGCTGGTGAATATAGTCAAGAAATGGTTGACAAAATTGTAGAATTTTTAGAACGAGTAAGTTAAATTTTTTTTAAATTTCTATTGCAGAAATATTAATAATAAAGTAAAATACAAGCGAGAAGAGGATGGTAAGCGAAGTACCATTCTTAATACAATGAAAGGCGGTGCATTTTAATATGCAAATAACAGAAGTTAGACTTAAGAAAATCAAATCAGAAGGAAACATGAAAGCCGTTGCATCAATTACTTTCGATGACTGCTTCGTTATCCACGATGTAAAAGTTATTGAGAGACAAGACAAACCACTTTTAGTAGTTATGCCTGAAACAAGAAGAAAAAACGGAACAAGAAGCGATGTTGCTCATCCAATCAAACAAGAAACAAGAGACATGATAACAGCAGAGGTTCTTAAAAAGTATGATGAAACACCTGATGTTGATGACACAGCTTCTGCTCCAGTAGAAGAATAAATTATTATGGCGCCCTTTCGGGTGCTATTTTTTATTCATAATTTTCATATAGTCTTCCTTAAATCGGGGTGTAGCCAGTGGATTGGCACTGGTCTACACCTTTTTATTGACAATTTACATAATGTGTGACATAATATACTAGGTAAATTCAATTTTTGTAATATTTTGGTGCGACAGAAAGGAGAAAATGTATGTTCAACTATGACAACATTCCTTGCAAGCTTATCCATTTTTCGACGGATGAGAAGAAATCTTTTTCTGACACGTATGAGGCTATTCGGGAACTAAAAGCTGGTAAGAAAGTAATGGTTACCTTTCAGATTATCAATGGTAGAATTGGTACCAGAGAAATTTCAGATATTTTGGTAAATCCTAATAGATCAATTGTTGTTTCGACCACTTCGATGAGCACTTATGAGATGGCTAATGTCAACAAGGAATTCAAAGTTGTTCCTTCCGAAACTCTCTTTTTTGTCACTGATGATGAAACTGAAGAAATATCTTTTGAAGATGCAAAGGCCAATGGTTTCAAGCGGGTACTTGACTTAATATCCCAAAATAAGCATATAAGGCTTGTTTATCACGTTAAGTCTGGCCTTTCGAAATCTGACATCAAGTGCACAATTCTGGATCTCGTTTCTATTGATCCTGAGACGTTTATTTGTGAAAATTCATATGGTTTGAGGATGATTATCATTTAACCCATAATAACCCGGCAGGCAACTGTCGGGCTTTTTCTTTAATTGTAAAAGAATTTGATATATAATATATAAAAATATTTGTGAAAAATAATATGAGGTTATTATGTTTGATATTAAAGAAGAACTAAAAAAACTTCCGGAAAAACCGGGAGTTTATATTATGAAAGACAAAGATGATAATATAATATACGTTGGAAAAGCAGTTGTCTTAAAAAATAGAGTAAGACAATACTTTCAAAAGACAAATAAGACAGAGCGTATTAAGAAAATGGTTTCTTTAATTGACCATTTTGAATACATAGTAGTTGATAGTGAAATGGAAGCTTTGATTTTAGAGTGTAATTTAATTAAGCTTCATAGGCCGAAATATAACGTTCTACTTAAAGATGATAAAATGTATCCTTACATAAAGGTTTCATTAAATGAAAAATTTCCAACTATTAGGATTGTAAGAAAAAGATTAAATGATGGTGCAAAATATTACGGCCCTTATACAAACGGTTTTGCCGCAAAAGAAACAGTTGACTATTTAAATAAGGCTTTTATGCTAAAACATTGTAGAAAGATTTTTAAAGATGGTAAACCTGAATCACCGTGCTTAAACTATCACATAAAAAGATGTATGGGACTATGTATGGGTAATATTTCAAAAGAAGAGTATATGGTATATATAAATCAGGCTATGAGTCTATTAGATGGAAAAGCAGATAGTACGATTAAAGCTCTTGAAGAAGAAATGAATGAAGCATCTTCAAAAATGAATTACGAAAAAGCAGCAGAAATTAGAGATAAGATAGCAAGTATTGAAAATCTTATTCAAAAGCAAAAAATTGACATGTATAATGAAAACGATATTGATGTCATTGGAATAGTAAAAGTACTAGATAGAGCAGCAATTGAAATATTTAGCGTTAGAAATAGTCGCATGCAAAAAGGTGAAAATTTTATATTTAAAGATATTTCTGATGAAACAGAAGGAGAACTATTAGAAGACTTTATTAAGCAATATTACAATGAAGACAATATTCCAGGTAAAATCTTTTTCAAGTATGAGCTTCCATCAATGGAACTTATAAAGGAGTGGCTTGTTAAACTAAATAATGGAAAGAATGTTGAGATAAAGATTCCTAAAATAGGAGAGAAAATGAGATTCATTGAAATGGCAGAAAAAAATGCTGAGATAGCTTTGCAAAATAGAACAACGGCCATGGATGACGAAGAAATCCTTATGGATCTTATGGAATTATTAAACCTTGATGAATTACCAAGAAGAATCGAAAGCTATGATATATCTAATATTTCAGGAACAGATCAAGTAGCTGGCATGGTTGTCTTTGAAAATGCTAAACCAAAGAAAAATGAATACAGAAGGTTGAAAATTAAAGAGGTAGAAGGGCAAAACGATGTTGCATCATTAAGAGAAGTATTAGAAAGAAGATTAAAATACATAGTAAATACCGATGAGAGTGTTAAAAATCCGTTTGGTCCAAAGCCTAACTTAATTCTTATGGATGGTGGAATTACACAAATAAGGTCAGCAAAATCTGTTATAGATGATTATGGTTTAGATATTCAAGTATTTGGAATGGTTAAAACAGATAAACATAGAACTAGAGCAATTTTGGATGAAAATGGTAAAGAGTACGATATATCTAAAAATCAAAAGTTGTTTAATTTTGTAACATTTATGCAAGATGAAGTTCATGACACGGCAATAACTTATCACAGGAAATTAAGAGATGAAAAAGTTAGAAAATCTGCACTTGATAATATAGAGGGGATTGGAGAAAAAAGGAAAAAAGATTTACTGCTTAAGTTTAAATCTATTGATAAGATGAAGGATGCATCTATTAAAGAATTATGTGAAGTAAAAGGCATTACGCCTGAAATTGCTGAAAGAATAAAGAATTTATAATATTTCTTTTTTTGAATTATGGGTTTGATGTGGTTTATAAATGGGGATGTTCACTTATTCGAAAGGAATAGGGGCTTCCCTTTTTTTAATCCTTAAATGTAAGCTGTTTTTTAATTCTATATTACATTTCAATTACATTTTAAGAAATAAATACTTATATAATATATAATGTTAACGAATAATTGTGTCAAAATGAGCTATATAAAGGAGTACTTTATATGAAAAGAAAGATTAGATTAATAACTAAAATATTATTACTTTTATCAATATTTTTAATTTCTATTTTTATAAATCAGAACTGTTTTGCATTTGATGATACTAATGCATTAATCATGGAATGGGATATACCTGCAAATACTGAAATTAAGCTTCCAATTTATGGGACAGGGAATAATTATACTGTAAATTGGGGTGATGGGAGTAATGAATTATCAAGTACAGCAATCTATCCGTCACATACATATGTTGCAGCTGGAACTTATACAATAAAAGTTGCAGGTACTGTTAATAAATTTGGCAACGAAGATAGCATTGAGGTTACGACAGATAATGACAAATATACTTTTACACAGTATTTGAAAAATGTTATACAAGTTGGTAATTTGAATTATGCTCTAATTCGTTTTTCAAATTGTACTAATGTTGAGTCTATTAACTTTACTGGTGGTTTTAATATATCACCTATTACTACGTCCTTAGCATATATGTTTTATAATTGTTCTAAAATTCAATCGTTAAATTTATCTAGTTTTAATACTTCTAATATTACTTCTATGCTTTATATGTTTTATAGTTGTACAAGTCTAACATCACTAAATATTAGTAGCTTTGATACTTCTAAAGTTACTTCATTTGAAAATATGTTTTACAACTGTAGTAGTATAACATCAATTGACGTTTCTAATTTTGATACTTCTTTAGCGACTACAATAGCTGGGATGTTTGGCTCATGTAGTAGCTTAATTAATTTAGACGTGTCAAATTTTAAAACTTCAAATGTTCAGTCAATGCAAAGACTATTTTCTGGTTGTACAAACCTGCAAAATATAAATGTGTCTAATTTTGATACCTTGAATGTAACTATGATGGATAGTATGTTTTCGGGTTGTAATTCACTTACTTATTTAGACCTTTCTCATTTTAATACTTCTAAAGTTACAAAAATGAACTCAATGTTTTCAAGTTGTCAAAATATTACATCACTTGATTTATCAAACTTTAATACTACACTTGTAGATACATTTTATAATATGTTTCATGGTTGCACTCAATTAGTAAATTTAGATATAAGTAGTTTTAATACGAGTAATGTGAAAGATATGAGCTATATGTTTAGGAACTGTTCTAATTTGACATATATTGATGTTTCTAATTTTAATACTTCTAAAGTTTCAACCATGGCTTGGATGTTTAATGGATGTTCATCACTTACAGAAATAAATGTTACTGGATTTAACACATCTAACTGTACATCATTAATATATATGTTCGCTGGATGTACTTCACTAAAGGAACTTGATGTTTCGGGATTTTCAACTTCAAAATGCACTTCTATGAATTATATGTTTTATAATTGTGTTTTGCTAAAATACCTGGACTTAAGCAACTTTGATATGTCAAAATGTAATGAACTAAACTATATGGTCAATAAATGTTCGGCTCTTGAAGTGTTAGTGTTGGGAGAAAACTTTAGTAAGATTTCTGGAACAAATATGTTTAATAATTGTGCTAATTTAAAGTCTATTATTACTCTAAAATCAATTTCTGCTTCATCAGAGGCACCTACACTTACTACTAACACCGGCTTAAATTCTACTGCTGTATTATATGTCCCAAACGCTACTTCAAAAAACTACTATGTAAATGCAAACAATTATAATACTGTTTTTGGTAGCAGTAGAATTAAAACTATATTAGAGCCAAAGAATGGAAATACTGCAGCAACTTATGTAGGATCTGTTTATGGGACTGCACAAGATGCAGGAGCTCTCGTAGCTGGTTATTCTGTAAAAACAGAACCAGCAAGTCCTGTATTTAGTAAGTTTGGATTTTCCGTTACTAAGTCTGGACTTCCGGTTGATACATCAACTACAGGGAATAAAACAGTAACATATACATTAAAAAGGAATAATGCAAATGTTATGAATACGACTAGAACTGTGACGGTATCATACGTTGATACAACTGCACCAATTGGTATAGTGAAAATTCAAAACAAGATTGTAGCAAATAATAATAAAGAATTTGTTAGACATAGATCTGTTACTCTAAGAGTTTCGGCTCAAGATGATGTTGCAGCAACTCAAATTGCAATTGCAAATGAAAATGCAAGAAGTACAGTTACTTGGAATTCGTTCACATATCCTTCTCAAGATATTGGATGGACACTATCTTCTGGTAATGGCGATAAAACAGTCTATGTTATGCTTAAAGATGCAGCTGGAAATACATCTGTTTCATTTCAAAATTCATAACTAGAATATAAAATATAAAAAACTGGCATAGCTTAAGCTATGTCAGTTTTAAGTTTATTTAAGGAAGATTATTCTTCTTCTTTTAATTCAGAAGTACAATGTGGGCAACGTGTTGCCTTTATTGGAATAATTTGATAGCAATAAGGGCACTTCTTTTCTGTAGGAGCTTCTTTTTCAGGCTCTCCTTTTTTCTTTCCAAGATTCATAAGTTTGTTAACTGCTTTAACCATGATGAATATGCATAGAGCCATAATTAAGAAATTTATAATTGAAGTAATAAAATCGCCCCAATTTAGTGATAGAGCAGTAGCCGCTTCTGAATCAAGTCCTGCGTAGTCTACCCATGGAAGTTTAAGCTGACCAGCAATTTCGGCTCCACCAATCGATTTTATTAATGGATTAATAAAATCATTTGTTAATGCCGTAACAATATTACCAAATGCAGCACCTATAATTACGCCGACAGCCATGTCCATAACATTACCTTTAAGAGCAAATTCCTTAAATTCTTGAACGAATTTCTTTGATTTCTTTTTTGCTTCTTCTTTGTTTAAACCTGCCATATTCTTCGTCTCCTTTATATTCGATTTCATAAGTTTATAATATAAAAATGATATTTTGATGTCAATTGATTTTTGAAAAACTAAATAAATGCAATAGATATAATTATTTTCTCCTAAATAATCATTTCTCTTAAGACCTGTACGTCGGATTCTAGGCACTAAATGACATACATCAACGATAGCACAAAAATTTTTGGGCTCCGGGCTTCCCTTCAGTCGCTCCCAAAAATTTTTTAGCTACCGTAAATATCTGTCATTAAGAAGCCGGAATCCTTTGGCAGCGGTCTCTCGAGAATTGATTATTTAGGAGAAAGCAGCAATACTTCCGCGATTCAAAAGGGTACGCCCCTTTCCCATTGGGTCAGGGGACATCCACATTTTTAAACCATTATTTAGATACAATAATTATAACCAGTTATGAAGTATCTAATTTCCATAAATTTATAAAAAATGCTTATTTTCCGTTTTATTGTTGAAATACTTGTGATATAATATATCGAAGATTGTTTTATGGGTGGTGAAAATGGCCTTTTTTAAAGATGAATTTATAGATGAAGTTAAAGCTTCTAACGATATTGTTGATGTAGTATCGGGATATGTTAATTTAAAAAGGCATGGCTCAACTTTCTTTGGTAATTGTCCTTTTCATAGGGAAAAAACGGCTTCTTTTGCAGTTGCTCCTGACAAACAAATTTTTCATTGCTTTGGATGTGGTGCTGGAGGCAATGTAATTAGTTTCATAATGAAAGCCGAAAATTTAGGTTTTAAAGAATCAGTTGAGTTTTTGGCAGAAAGAGCCAAATTAGAAATTCCACATGATGACTACTTAGAAGAATCTCAAAATGAGCTAAAAATTAAAGACTATCATAAGTCGAAGATGTATGAAATTAATAAAGAAGCAGGAAGGTTTTTCTATCAATATATCTACAAGTCAGATACTGCAAAAAGATATATAACTTCTAGAAAACTTAACATAAATACTATTAAGAAATTTGGAATTGGATTCGCTCCAAACGATAATTCATTATATAAGTATCTTAAGTCCAAAGGATTTAAAGAAGATGATATGCTTGCTACCGGACTTGTTGGTAAGAGTTCCTCTGGCATTTTATATGACAAATTTAAAGATAGGCTTATGTTTCCTATTTTTGATATCAGGGGTAGAGTAGTTGCATTTGGTGGAAGAACCATAGTATCTTCTGCAGAACAGAAAGAAAAACATATACCTAAATATGTTAACTCTCCTGAAAACCTTATTTATAAAAAAGGTAATCACCTATATGGATTAAACATTGCAAAAGGTACTGGAAATAAACTAAACAAGATTTTAGTAGTTGAAGGTTATATGGATGTTGTATCGCCACATTCTTATGGAGTTACAAACGTTGTTGCATCACTTGGAACAGCATTAACTCAAAATCAAGGAAAACTGCTAAGGCAATATGCTGATGAAGTTGTTTTATCATACGATTCAGACGAAGCAGGTCAAAATGCAATAATGAGGGGAATAGATATTCTTCAAAGCTTGAATGTAGTTTGTAAAGTTTTAGTTATGGAAGGTGCAAAGGATCCAGACGAATATGTTCTTAAATTTGGAGCAGATAAATTTAGAGATTTAGTTGATAAAAGTATTACTGCTGTTGAATACAAAATTAGAATTCTTAAGAATAGATTTGATTTAAAAGACACAACTGGAAAAATTAAGTTTATGAATAAAATGGCAGAAATTTTAGCAGCTTTGCCTAACAACATAGAAAGGGATATTTATGTCCAAAAATTGTCTGAAGAGTTAGGTGTTGGTAAAGAGGCAATAGTCGCTGAAATTGAAAAAGTTTTATTCAAAGACAAAACAAAGCAAGATAAGATTATAGTAAGTGCAAATACTCCAGAAAACAATTCAAGTACTGAAAAGTCAGATATTGAAGAGTCAATTATTTATCTTCTTACTCTTAAAAACAAAAGTATTTTTGAAAAAGTCAAAAAATATGTATTAATCGACGACTTTAAGGATGCGACTAATAAAGCTGTTCTATGTAAGCTTTATGATGCATATTCAAATAATATTATGAATGAAGTCGATTTAACAACTATTTTTGACAACGAACAAGAACTAAGTAAGTTAACTAAGATAATGATGAAAGAAAACACAAGTAACGATTTTGAAAAGGTGACTGATGAAGTACTAGGATTCTTTAACAAGCAAAAAAATGAAAATCGTAAGTTAGAGTTATTAAAACTTATGAAAGAAACAACAGATGAAGAATTATTAAAGTTATATCAAAGCGAACTTAGGGAGATAATTCAGCAATCTACAAATAAAGCTTTATAAACTAAAGGAGGATTTAAGTTGAAAAAAACTGCTAATTCCAAATCTAAAGTAACAAAAACAAAAAAGCCTAATGTTTCTACTAAAAAAGTAGTTGATAAGAAAACAACAAAAAAAATTGCGCCAAAAAAGCAAGCAAACTTGAATAAAAAAACAGTTAAGAAAGTTAGCTCATCGAAGATTGTCAACAAAAAGACTAAAACTCAAGTAATGGCTTCAAAGAATATAAAAATTGTAAAAGGGTCTAAAAAGACTACTCAGACTGCAAATAACAAAAATAAAAAGCAAGGTACTTCTGTAAAGAGCAAAGGAGTATCAAATTCAAAGAGCAAAAATTCAATAAATTCAGCCACTAAAGTAAATAAAACAAGTAATAAAATAGTTGTATCAAAAATTAAAAAAAAGGATGAAGGACATACATTGGAGAAAAAAATGAAAAATAATAAGACTTTGCCTTTAACTAAAAATGATAAGGCAACTAATGAAACTAAAAATGAACAAATCGTATTAGAATTAAATCAACATACAGATTTCTCTAAATATATTGAGAAATTAGTTGAGCAACAACCAAAGAAGACAGTTAAAGATACTGAACAGCTTTCATTATTTAAAGAAGGCGAAACAAATATTACTGTTGAAGAGATAGTTTCTAGATTCCAGAAAAAAGGTACTATCACATTTAAAGAAATGGTTGCTTCACTAGAAAAGTTACATCTTGATGTTGAAACAATCGAAAAAGTATATGAAGCTCTTGAACAAGCAAATGTAGACGTTATAGAAGATATCGACGATATCGATGAAGATGCACTAGAACCTGATGTTGATGAACTTGAAAAGATAGAAGAGGAAATCAATCTTGACGAAGATACTCAAGAAATTGATTTAATGGAACAAGTTAATATAGAAGATCCAGTTAGATTATATCTAAAAGAAATTGGTAAAATACCTCTACTTAGCGCAGAAGAAGAAATCGAATGTGCTAAAAAGATGATGGAGGGTGATGATAAAGCTCGTAAAAAGCTTTCTGAATCAAATCTAAGACTTGTTGTAAGTATTGCAAAAAAATATGTTGGTAGAGGAATGTTATTCCTAGACTTAATTCAAGAAGGTAACTTAGGTCTAATAAAAGCTGTTGAGAAGTTTGATTATAGAAAAGGATATAAGTTTTCAACATATGCTACATGGTGGATTAGACAGGCAATAACTCGTGCAATTGCAGACCAAGCACGTACTATTAGAATCCCAGTTCATATGGTTGAAACTATTAATAAATTAATTAGAACTCAAAGACATCTATTGCAAACACTTGGAAGAGAACCGACCATTGAAGAAGTTGCTGAAGAAATGGAGCTACCTGTTGAAAGAGTTAAAGAAATTAAAAAGGTTTCTCAGGAACCAGTTTCTCTTGAAACACCAATAGGTGAAGAAGAGGATAGTCACTTAGGAGATTTTATTGAGGATGAAGAAGCTCCTTCGCCATCTGAACTTGCAGCATACACACTTCTTAAAGAACAACTTGACGAGATTATTCAAACACTTACTCCTAGAGAAGCCAAAGTTTTAAGACTTAGATTTGGACTTGATGACGGAAAGGCTCGTACACTTGAAGAAGTTGGTAAAGAATTCAACGTCACAAGAGAGCGTATACGTCAAATAGAAGCAAAAGCTCTTCGTAAACTTAGACATCCAAGTAGAAGCAAAAAACTTAAGGACTACATGTAAAATTTGCAATTATCATGCAGTTATAATATAATTACTTCGTAAGGAGTTAGGAGGAGAATAATATATGAAGAATTACAAAGGGTTTTTAGTAACTACTATAATTGTTGCTGCACCTCTTGTATGGCTTGTATTTAGATTGAGTGCTATAAAAACTGATAATGTTTATACTTCTGGCGATTATATAGATATGCAAAATGTTATTAATCAGGTATCCGAAAACTACATTAATGAATCTTCTGGAGAAACTTCTAATTCAGAAAAGAGTTCAGGAGAATCTGTAGGAAGTAAATATGGTACTCCTATTAGCAAAATAATTGAAAATGCGAAGATAAATGTATCTTCTGTTAATGTATATGCGGAACCTGATGAAGAATCTGGAGTAATTGGTTCAGCGTATAAAGATATACCACTTGCTGTTCAGGATTATCCAAACGGTTGGTCAATGATTAAAATTGATGAACTATCAGGATGGGTTAAAACTGAATTTATCACCAAGCCTGAAGAAGCAAGTTCTACTGCGAATAGTTTAGGTACAGTAGTTGGCAAAAAAGCAAAGATTACAGTTACAAGTCTAAGAGTAAGAAGCAGTGGAACATCAAATGTTGATAACGTTATAGACGTTCTTGACGAGGGCGCTGAGGTTAAAATCATTGGGGCAAATGATGACGAATCTTGGCTACAAGTTCAGTATGGAACAAAGTCTGGATGGATTTCTGGAAATACAAATTATATTAAAATAATTGATTAAGTTTTGTAGTTTTCTTGATAGAAAGAAGTTATTGTGCAACATAAATTAATTATTTATTCAGTTTCATATTTGATTGGAATAATTTTGGGGTTATATAGTATATATATAACCCCTATTATTTTATTATTAATGATCATAGTATTATTTCATTTCAAAAACAAATATGCATTTTCGTTCTCATTTATAATTTTAGTTATATTCTTATATATTATTGGGATTATTTATTCAAATCTCGTGTATTTAAACTATCTTAACAATAATTATAATCATAAGTTTTTATCTTCAGGGATAATTGTAGAAATTCTAAAGTATGGAGAAAATAGTAATAAATACAAGTTAAACTGTGTTGATGGTGGAAAGTATATTATTTATATGCCTAAAGAATGTAATGTAAATATTCAAGATTTTGTTGAATTTGAATCAGAGTATAAGGCTTCTAGTATAAAACGTAATAAAAACTGCTTTGATTACTCAAAATATTTATTCTCTCAAGGCATAAATGGAACACTATATGTAAATAATCCTTCGAATATTCAAATTACAGGAAAAAGTAGCAATATTGTACTAATGATTAGGGAGAAGATATTAAATGCCATCAAAAAATCACTATCTAATGATAATATAGGTATTTTGATTGGAATGATAATTGGTGATACCAGTTTATTAAATGAGGATATTCAAGAGTCTTTCAAAACTTGTGGAATAACACATATTTTAGCTGTTTCAGGTAGCAACATATCATATATCATAATTTTTACAAAATTTATTTTTGACAAGATTTTTGGTAAAAAGATATCAAGTATTATTTCATTAGTAACTGTTGTGTTGTTTGTTTTTGTTTCAGGTGAATCAGCGTCTGTTATGAGGGCACGGTATAATGGCTTGTTCTATGCTACTTTCCGATTTACTACTAAAAAACAATGATACAATTAATTCTGTATTCCTCTCGGGATTTATAATACTTATGATTAATCCTTTAGCAATTTTTGATATTGGTTTTGTACTGTCTTTTGGGGGAACAATAGGGATAATACTATTTAATAAAAAAATTACGTATTTATTAACTAAACATTTTAACAAGAATAATAATTGTTTTGTATCTTTCTTAATTGAATTGTTTTCAGTATCAACTTCGGCACAAATAGTTTTAACTCCTATAATGATGTATTATTTTAATCAAATCTCAATATATTCTATAATTGTAAATATCATTATAAGCCCTTTAGTACCATTTATTACTATCCTACGGTATTTGCTTAGTATTTACATATTATATTAGTCCTTCGTTTGCAATATTCTTCATATATTCACTAAATTTTTCGATTACATCATTGATATACGTAGCAAAATTTTTTTCTAACTTGCCATTCGCAAATCTTATTGTGTGCAGTCCAAATATTATACATATTTTTATTTTCTACATGTATTTAATATCATTTTTGCTAAATAACAAATCCATTTCTTTAATAGTTAGAAAAGTTTTAATTATAGTATTTTTAGTTATTCTAATTATAATTAAGTTGCCTAAGCAATTTGTACAGTTAAATATTATTGATGTCGGACAAGGCGATGCAATTCATATTGTAACATGCAAAGGCAAAAGTATTTTAATTGATGGGGGCGGAAGTGAACAAAGTGATTATGATGTAGGTGAAAAAGTGCTTATTCCTTACTTACTTAAAAATCAATGCAATAAGATAGATGCCATTATTGTGTCCCATTTTCATGAGGATCATGCGGAGGGGATAATCCCAGTTTTATCAAAACTAAGAGTAAATAGAATTATAATTGGATCCCAAGAAACCAAGAGTAGTCTATACACTAGAATTCTTGAAATAGCAAAAGAAAAACATATTCAAATTATTACTGTCAAAAAAGGGGATTCATTTTCGATTGATAGGATAAAATTTGAAGTATTATATCCGCCAGTAGAGTCACCAATTAAAAATGACTTAAATAATAATTCTCTAATAATCAGAGCAAATATCTTTGATACTAAGGTACTTTTTACAGGAGATATGGAAAATTTAGAGGAAAACTTTCTTATTTCATCATATTCTAAAGAAAAATTAGATACTGATATTCTTAAAGTAGGCCATCATGGTTCAAAAACATCAACATCGGAGGCGTTATTAGACATAGTTAGGCCCAATATATCTGTTATTAGTTGTGGAGTGGATAATAAATTTGGTCACCCTCATAATGAAGTCCTTAAGCGACTAGAAATTAGATGTAAAAAAATCTATAGGACTGATTTAAACGGTGAAATAATGTTTAAAGTTTATAAAAATAATGTCATAAAGATAAAAAGTTGCATCGAATAGTAAGTGCTTTTGTAACATTTTTGTGAAAATATTGCTTTTTTTTACATTATATTGTATATTTAATTAGCAGACTAGAAATTAGAGTGCTAAGGTACAAAAGGAGATGATGCAATATGGCACTTTGTATGGAATGTAAAAAGAACACGGCAGTAGTTTTCATAAATAAAGTTGTAGACGGCAATCCTATGGTTGAGGGATTATGCCTTGCTTGTGCAAGAAAAAAAGGAATTAATCCTCTTTCATCGCTTATGAAGCAATATGGTGCTACTGACGATGAAATAGAAAATATGAATAATCAATTCGATGAAATTATCGATTCTATGAACAATGGGGATATGGGTGAATTATTAGGAGATATGCCAACTAGTGACGGTATGCCAAACGATTCCGAAGGAGGAACGCCACTAGACTCTTTTACACGTATGTTTGATAATATGATTGCAAACATGGGAAATGGGCCAAAGACAGCTAATTATTCTGACAATTCTGACAATTCTGATAATTCTGATAGTACAGAAACAAAAACTAAAAATAGAGAAGATAAAAAAGAAAAGAGCAAAAAGAAGAAGTATCTAGATGCATTTGGCACTAATCTTACGCAAAAAGCTACAGAGGGTAAAATTGATAAACTTATAGGGAGAACAGCTGAGTTAGAAAGATTAACTCAAATTTTAAACAGACGTTCAAAGAATAACCCTTGCTTAATTGGTGAACCAGGTGTTGGTAAAACTGCAATTGCGAATGGTTTGGCTTTAAAAATTGCAAATAAGGAAGTTCCAGAAAAATTAATAAATAGAGAAGTTTATCTATTAGACATGACTGCCATGGTTGCAGGAACTCAATTTAGAGGACAGTTTGAAGCTAGAATGAAAGGTGTTATTGATGAATGTAAAAAATTTGGCAATATCATTCTAGTAATTGATGAGATTCATAATATTGTTGGAACTGGCGATTCAGATCATTCAATGAATGCGGCCAATATTTTAAAACCTGCTTTGGCAAATGGTGATATTCAAGTTATAGGTGCGACAACTTTAAAAGAATATAGAAAATATATTGAAAAAGATAGTGCACTTGAAAGAAGATTTCAGCCAGTTATTGTAGATGAACCATCTATCGCTGATACCATTGAAATATTAAAAGGTATTAAAGGCTATTATGAGGATTTTCATAAGGTATCAATTTCTGATGACCTAATTAGGAAAATCGTTATTATGTCTGAAAAATATATACATGATAGATTCTTACCAGATAAAGCGATAGATATTATGGATGAGGCATGCTCTAAATTAAATCTTACTAACAAAATATTATCGAAACTAGCTACTCTAAAAGAAGAACTTGATGATGTTAATGCTCAAAGAGAAGAATTAGAGACTATAAACGAAGAAAATTCGGATCCTAATTATGAAAAGATAATGGAATTACGAACAAGACAGAATGCCTTAATATCTGAAATTGCAGACCTTTCTCAAGGTAATTTGAATTTAACACTTAATATTGAGGATGTAGCTAATGTAATTGAAACTTGGACAAAAATACCCGCTTCTAAAATAACAGAAACAGAAAGTCAAAAACTTTTGAATCTTGAAAAAAACATACATAAAAGATTGATTGGACAAGACAAAGCTGTTACAGCAGTATGTAATGCAATTAGAAGAAATAGGGCAGGTATCAAGATTAAAAATTCACCACCATCTTTCATATTTGTTGGACCTACAGGTGTTGGTAAAACTGAACTTGCAAAAGCTCTTTCATTTGAACTATTTGGGACTGAAAACTCAATTATTAGAGTTGATATGTCAGAATACATGGAGAGCCATTCTGTTTCAAAATTAATTGGATCACCTCCAGGATATGTAGGATATGATGATGCAGGCCAACTTACTGAAAAAGTTAGAAGAAATCCATATTCGATAGTTCTTTTTGATGAGATTGAAAAAGCACATCCGGATGTATTTAATATACTACTTCAAGTGTTGGATGAAGGCAGACTTACAGATTCTCAGGGAAGAGTTGTAAATTTTGAAAATACAATTATTATTATGACATCAAATGCTGGTTCAAACTTAAACAATAATGGTATTGGCTTTACTCGTGAGGACACAAAAGAAGCCGAAGGCCGTGTAATGACTGCTTTAAAGCAAACATTTAGACCAGAATTTTTAAATAGAGTTGATGAAATTGCAGTATTTAATTCACTTACAAGAGAAGAATTACTTGAAATCGTTGAACTAAGCCTTAACAAGCTTTCTACTGAATTAAAGGAGAAAAATCTATATGTTTCGTTCTCTAAAGAGGTTAAAGAATATATTTTAGACAAAGGATATGAGCCTCAATATGGCGCTAGACCTATAAATAGAGCAATAGAGAAATACATTGAAAACCTACTTGCTGAAAGCGTTCTTAAGGATCAAATTGTACCAAACGAAGAAGTAATGCTTATAATTAACCAAGAAAATGAGGTTGCAGTTAGGTAGTTCTGATTGACATAATGCAGAATTAGCTGTATAATACAATGTGACCAAATATTTGCGACTGTGAAAGGGAGGGCTACGATGGACTTTGCTAACTTCATTGGACAGTGGATTTGTTGCGACTGTGTGCCTTGTTCTGTCCAGCGGAAAAAGATTCTGCCACCCGGTGGGTGTATTTCCACCACAAAGGACGTGATTATCTATCACAAGATGGACTGCTTCGTCAAAGGAGTAATCATAGTTGCTCCAAGAGAACATGCATATTCTATCTCTGATTTGACGCCAGAGGTTCAGCGCGAACTGTATGATTCTGTTGCTGAGGTTAAGAAATTCTTCGTTGATGAGGGATTGTTTGACGACATCGTTGTTTTCAAACACGAAGGTAAACATGCTTGTTTGATTATTCTTCCTAAGATCGACCATGAATGGAAAGAATCGGATTTGGATTTCCTTGACAGCCCTGCTGTTATGAAGCGTCATGGTATTCCAGTTTCTGAACCATACGACATGCTTTATCTCACACAGCTTCTGAAGAACCACTTCAAGAAATTTCAGTTTCAGATGATCAGTATTTGACAAAAATACGAGCTACTTCTATATTAGAGGTAGCTTATTTTTTTATTTAAGGAGTTTTCTTTATGAAGAATAAAAAGATATTATTAATAACTATTCCTATAGTTGTTCTGATTATAGGGATAATAGTATTTGTATCTTTAGATGATATAAAACTAAACTACATCTCATATGGCGAATTTAATAAAAGACTAAATAGTGGGGATATTTTTTCTGCTTCATTAGATGGCAATAAATTAATATTTAAAATTAAAAACGAGTCGGGAGACTATTATACAGATAATCCAGAATCGCTTGAACTTAAAGAAAAGCTATTATTGCAAAATGTTAGACTTGATGACAGTTTTTCAAATGATTCTAGCACTTTCATTTTTGATTTAATATTCTATCTTGTATTTTTTGCATTTATTGCTTTTGCATTATATAAGGTGACTTCAATTTTTGGTGGAACTAAGTTTATTATAGTCAAGGATAATAAGACTTCATTTAAAGATATTTGCGGAATGGAGAACGTTAAAGAAGATATATCTAAAACATTAGACCTTATAAAAAATCCTTCAAAGTACGAAAATAAAGGTATTAGAGCACCAAAAGGAATTATATTAGAAGGCCCTCCAGGAAATGGAAAGACTCTATTTGCAAAGGCGCTTGCTCATGAAGCCGGTCTTAGTTTTATTCCAGCAAAAGGAGCCGATTTTCAAAGTGCTGTTATGAGTGTTGGGCCTCAAAAAATTAAAGCATTATTTAAAAAAGCAAGGAGACATTCTCCATGTATTGTCTTTATTGATGAATTTGACAGTATAGGCGAGAGACGTTCTTTTACAGGTACTGGAATTGATAAAGAAAACAATAGAATAATTACCGCCATGCTTAATGAAATGGATGGCTTTGAAGATAGAAGCGGAGTGCTAGTTATTGGCGCTACAAACTCATATTCTTCATTAGATGCTGCATTAGTAAGGCCTGGAAGATTTGACAAAAAGTTTAATATTGGAAATCCTGACAAGTTAACAATTAAGGAACTTATTAAAATGTATACGCCAACGGTAAAACTTAGTAAATCTATAAATCTTGATTCTCTTGTTAATTGTCTTTATGGTATATCATGTTCTTCGGTAGAAACATTATTAAATGAAGCAACAATAGAAGCGCTTTCATGTGGTAGAGAAGAGATTATTATTGACGATATCATTAAGGCTGGCCAAAAAACTAATATTATAAAAATTAATAAGCTATAACAGCACTTATTTTTAGCTGTTTTGGCAATTTTGAGCCACATTTTGTTGACATAAAGCAAAAAAAGAATTATAATAATCGCTAGATTTTTGGTAATTCTATTTCAAAAAATAATTTTTTTGGAGGTATTCAGTATGGGAAAAGTTGAAGAGACTCAGATTCGGCTAGATGAAGTAATCAGCGAGATTAAAGGTGTTAGGAGAGTACTAGTTGAAAAACTGCGTTCATACTATATTAGCAGTCGAAATGGCAAGATTGAGGTTGCTCAGCTTTGTAAAAACAAGTATTCAAGGCAGTGTCGAGTTCGTGCAGTGAGTGAAGAATTTCTTTATAAAATAAAGAATCTTACAATGGTTTTCAACGAGTTTAAGATTGTTGGTCCTGGTGTCATTGAATTCGGCTCACGTGAACGTGGGAATTTTCATTTAATTAAGCTCGGGGACAAAGATTATTTCAGAAACTGCATATGGATTCATCTAAGCCAAGTTCGGGAAATCATCAATGATCTTAGATTCTCGAGTCAATGTGAGATAAAAGAATTTTCTAAGTATGAAGCCCTTATCTGCGAGTACAAGAGGCTTTCTTATGAGCTATATTGGTAAAAATTTAGAGAGTGCGTTTGCACTCTCTATTTTGTTATGATAAACTATTTTTGCTAATTTATTGAGAGGATGAATTAATTTGGATAAAGATAAAATCGTTCCTTGCCTTGAGGCTTTACTATTTGCAAGTGGAAGGCAAGCAGATATAAAATTATTATCAGAAATTATGGAAGTTTCTAAAGACGAAATTGAGGAGGCTTCAAAAGTTCTTGAAGAAGAGCTATCTAAAGACAATAGAGGCATCCAGCTTATTCGTATCAATGATGGACTTCAATTGTCTACAAAGGAAGAATTCTACGAGATGGCTGTTAAGTTACTTGATAACCGTCCAAAACCATCTCTATCTCAAGCAGCAATGGAGGCTTTGGCAATTATTGCATACAATCCTAAGATTACTAGAGCCGAGATAGAAAAGATAAGAGGTGTATCTTCAGATAGTGCTATAAATAGACTTCTTGAGTACAATCTTATTGAAGAAGCGGGCCGTATTGATGCCCCTGGAAGACCAATGACATTTAGAACTACGGATGAGTTTTTGAGACTATTTGGGTATTCATCAATCGGCGAAATGCCTGAGCTTCCAAGTCTTAAAGAAGATGATGGGCAGATTGAGCTAGAACTTGATGAAAAAGAGCCTGAAAATAGCGAATCTTCTGATTATAGTGACGAGGAAATAGAAGAAACTGCTAAGACATAATATGATGAAATTTAGCTAGTTTTTGTTTGACAAAGGCTATAAAACGATATATAATTTGTACGTCGCTTAAAAATCGATTATGTTTTATTTATATAGATAATTTCTAAGGAGGGAAATAAATATGGCACAACCAAAAAGAAGATGGTCTAAGGCAAGAACAGGCCTAAGAAGATCTACATGGAAGGTAGAAACTCCAGGATATGTTGAATGTCCACATTGTCATGAACCTGTTGAACCACATAGAGTATGCAAAAACTGCGGATATTATGATGGAAAACAAGTTATTAATAAAGAAGAAGCAGCTAAATAATGGCTGCTTTTTCTGTTATTTCTAGGAGGTGATTCTTACGAAAAAACATATAATAAAGAATGTTCTTCCTGGCAGTATAGCAGAAGAATTGAAAATAAAACCCGGTGAAGCTTTAATTTCTGTCAATGATACTGAGATAAAAGACATATTAGACTACAAATATCAAATGTATGACGAGTATGTAACTATAATAATTGAAAAGAAAAATCATAAGGAAATTGAATATGAAATTGAAAAGGATGAAAACGAGGATATAGGATTAGTATTTGAGGAAGAATTAATGGATACACCTCGTAATTGTGCAAATAAATGCATTTTTTGCTTTATGGATCAATTACCTTCAAACGTAAGAGATACATTAGTATTTAAAGATGACGATTTTAGGCTATCATTTATGACAGGTAACTACGTTACTTTAACAAATTCAGGATATAATGATTTAAAGAGAATCGTTGAATATCACTTAAGCCCTATAAATATTTCTGTTCATGCGACTAATCCTATGGTACGTTCTATGATGCTAAATAATAAGAATGCAGGAAAGATAGTCGAGTATATTGAATATTTAACGAAGAATAATATATATATAAATGCGCAAATTGTTCTTTGCCCTGGAATTAATGATGGAAAAGTACTAGATGAAACTATTAAGGTACTATCAAAGTATTATCCATATTTACAGTGCATAGCTGTTGTTCCTGTTGGTCTTACAAAATATCGTGAAAAACTGTATCCACTTAAAGGGTTTGATAAAGATAGTGCCAAAATTGTAATAAAACAGATAGAGGATTGGCAAAAAAAACTTCTAAATGATATTGGTTCAAGACTTGTATTTGCCGCAGATGAACTATATGTTTTAGCAAATAAGGATATTCCACCATACGAGAATTATGAAGACTTTATGCAACTTGAGGATGGAATCGGAATGATGGCAAAAATGAAGAAAGAATTTGATGATAAATATAAGAGACTAAAAGAGAAAAAACTCGATAAAGTAGTTTCAATTGTAACGGGTAAATGTGCATATAGCTTCATAAAAGAATTAGCTAAAAAACTAGAAAATAAGTATGAAGGCTTAAAGATTAATGTTTATGCAATTAAAAACGAGTTTTTTGGCGAAAAAATAACCGTTTCTGGGCTAATAACTGGCAACGACATAATTACTCAACTTAAAGGCAAAGAATTAGGTAAATACTTGATATTGAACTATAATTGTCTTAGAGACGATGAAGATATGTTCCTTGATGATGTTATGTTAGAAGATGTAAAAAAAGCGCTAAATGTCAAAATTAAGATAACTAATGGTACAGGTGGCGATTTTATTGAAAAAGTGGTTAAATAAATACCACTTTTTTCTATTTTTTGCCATTTTTCGCCAAATTATGGTAACTTAATTGACTATATTGCATTTGAGCCTTATAATACCATATGTAAACCTTAATCTGTTATGGAGGTGCTGGGGATGAGTATCTAGAGCACATGTTAATCTACCTCTTTGTTTGTCATTGAAGAACGCAGTTAAAGTAGGAGGTGCTTCAGGAATGCTATGGGCAGCTATTTTACTTTTGGTTGCATTTTTCACGTTTTTAGGCTTTCTTTTTTATCGTAGTGCCAAAAATTTGGAGAATGAGAAGCGAGATTCTATGACCCACATTTGTTATCATACAGAAATGGACTGCGAATGCTGTGTAAACAGCCGTGAATGTACTCAAAAACATGGACAAGGCTTTATTCCGTCTAGATACCATGGGGGGTGAATCTTATGTTTGAAGGATTATGGAACTTCTTAGCTGCTTGGTTTCTGATTAATGGAGACCCAAACAAAAAAGATGACGATAATGATGATGATGACACCGATGACGATGATTCTGAAGATGAAGACGACAAATGAATAAAAAAAACCACTATTTTATCACAAGTAGTGGTTTTTTTTATTCATTTGTTGTAATTTTATGTTTCCTGAATTATAATAATAAGAGATGATTTTTCGGTATTAAACTATATTTAAAATGAGGGATAATATATGAAAAACTTTTTTAGTAAAAGATGGAAAAGAATAGTATACATAATCACTGCATTGATTGTGTTTTTTAATACTGCAAAAACGATAGTTACACCTAATCGAATTATAGACGATTTTTATGATTATGGCCCTGACTATGCTGTGACATTATCCAATAAGTCTTCAAATAATCAAGATAGTATTAAAGACGAGGCGGAAGATGTAGCAGTTGGACTAACGGATTCATTAGCAGATAAAGCAAATATTCCACCAGAGCTTGCAAGAGGTATTGTGATTTTTACGTGTGGATTTTTAATAATTTTAATTATAAGTAATATCTTAGAAGGTGGAAAAGCACAACCAGCTAAAAAGAAATAAAGTACTTAAGGAGAAAAGAAAATGAGTTTTATTGATATTATAAAAGAAAAGGCAAAAAGCAATATAAAAACAATTGTACTTCCTGAATCGACGGATATTAGAGTGTTAGAAGCGGCTCGTAAGATCACTAATGAAGGATTTGCCAAAGTTATCCTACTAGGCAATAGGGAAGAACTTCAAAATATTGCAGGAACTATTAGCCTAAATGATATTGAAATAATCGAACCTAGTAAAAGTGAAAAATTAGATAATTATATACATAATTTATATGAACTTAGAAAAGAAAAGGGAATGACATTAGAGAAAGCTACAGAAACATTAAAAAATAACATATATTATGGTACCATGATGATTAAAATGGGAGATGCCGATGGACTTGTTGCAGGAAGTGTATGTTCTACATCAGATACATTAAGACCATCTCTTCAAATTGTTAAAACGAAACCTAACACTAAATTAGTATCATCATTTTTCGTTATGAATGTAAATAACCCTGAATTTGGCGATAATGGTACTATGCTATTTTCAGACTGTGGATTAAACGTAAATCCATCGGCTGAAGAACTGTCTGAAATTGCTATTTCATCTGCACAAACATGGAAAGATATGTTTGGAACGGAGCCTAGAATTGCGATGCTTTCTTATTCAACGCATGGAAGCGCTCCAGCCGTTGAAGGTATGAATGTTAAAGTTCAAGAAGCCACTAAAATACTACGTGAAAAGATGCCAGATTTAAAAGTTGAAGGTGAAATACAATTAGATGCTGCGATTGTACCATCTGTTGCAAAAATAAAAGCACCAAATAGTGAAGTTGCTGGCAAAGCAAATATATTAATATTCCCAGATATAAATGCCGGAAATATTGGATATAAATTAGTTCAAAGATTTGCGAATGCAGAAGCATATGGACCAATTACTCAAGGAATAGCAAAGCCTGTAAATGACTTGTCTAGAGGTTGCTCTTCAGATGATATTGTTGGTGTAGTTGCAATCACTGCTTTTCAAGCTAAATAATATTTCTAAAGCCCTAATAGGGCTTTTTTTTAATGTATTTTTAATGCTTCATTAATATTGCTGAAATACATTAATGATAATATTTAACTAGAGAACTCATGAAATGGGTGGTTTGATGAATTATGATGAGGTAAGAGACAGAATTTCAGATTATAGAAGTTTCTTAATTAGCTATATTGAACAATTTAAAAAAATAATTTCCGAATTAAGAAGTAAGCTCAGTAAAGATGCTCAAGATAGTTTGGGAATTAGTATAGATTCACCAGTATTCCTTAAAAAGTTTATGGGTGGTGGGTTTGAAGGACTTAATGAACATTTTACTCATTATTTGGATATGGTAGATGAATTCTGTAGAGGACATGAATCACCGCGGTTCTATTTTGCTTGGAGATGTACCTGATGTTCCTGATTCTCTTAAATCAGGAAAGTCACCTAGTACGCTTAGGAGAATGAGAAAAGCAATTACTGGGGAAAGTCTTAGTAAGAATGAACTGAATGACCTAAAGCCTTTGAGAGGGTTTCTAGAACAAACATACTCTGAACTATTTAACATGTATTATGGGCTATTAGATTCAGTTAGAGTACTTACTGATGCAATTGATGAGCAGGTAGGACTGCCCCGAACAAGGTATCAATTTGATGTTCCACTTGATGAATTTGTTAGAAAATCTGGTGTTGATGTTGAATCCATGAGTTTTGGCTCAGAGGTTTCTGATATTACGGATATTCCTGATGCTTCAGATGATTCTTATATTGCTGAGCCTCAAGATTCTATTGTGGAACTTTCTCCAGAACAAGTATTTGATTTCCAATATACTGTTGGAGATAGTATGTCATCGGATTTTGAAGAGCAACTTTCTTCTTTTACAATTCCTTTTGGAGAACATCTTACACAATTAACGGGTGACTATGCAAGTAGGTGGGATGAAAAAAGAATTTTGATAGACCTAGTTCAAAACCATTTGCCATCTGATTCAAAAGGAACAAGAGCTTGGATTCAGTTTCATACTACAGATGGTTCAGGATGGCACGACTTATCTGAAATAGAAAAATACCCAGATTACATTATAGATGGTTTTCAGATACAAGATGATGGAGTTGGTTATCCAAAGGAAAATGTTTTTATTCTAAATTCTTCCAAAGATGATGAAAGTGCTGGTAAGTTTGGAGAAGGATTAAAAATCGCTCTTGCAGCTGCACTAAACTTGGGGTGTGATGTTGAGGTTCAATCATCTTATCAGCCTGATGAAGGTAATGGTGATGTTCCATATCAGTGGAGAGCAAATGAAGTCTTGGAAGAATCAACATTAAGAGGTAAGAAAATATCTACCGTAAAACTTAATTTGCTTGAAGGTGCTGAGATATCACGTGGAAGTTTAACTAGAATAATGAATATTACACCGCAATTTGCACATGAATTAAGAGAAATTGGAAATAGTGTTTTATATTTTCGTGATGATTCAATACCAATATTAGCTGAAACACCAACTGCAGAAATTTTAGATATGCCTGATTTAGATGAAATATATTCTCGTGGAACAGTATTTGTTAAAGGACTTTTGATTCCTGATTTTAAAGATACTATTATTTCTTATAATTTTAGAGAGCTCGATATTAAAGACCATGATAGAAAAACTTTAACAAGAGATGAAGCAAAAAAAGCAATTGAAAATGTTTTATCTCATTGCAAAGATAAAGAGTTAATCAAGAAGCTACTTCTAATGGGTAGTAGGAGAAATGATTATTATTATCCTTATCCTTTAGAATTTGATGCTGAGATATTTAATGATTTTGAAGAATATGATCCTGAAGTAATGACAGCTTGGTATGAAGCATTTATTGAAACTTTTGGTGAGAATGCTTGTGCTATAGATCCTTATGTAGATCCTAATGAAGCAGAAAAAGCAAAGCATCTTAGCTTAGAGCCGATAATTTTGCCAGAGGCATGGGTAAATGCTTTGAGAAAGATTCATGGACCTAATGGCGAACGTATTAAAACATATGAATGGGAATTAGAATCTTCTATTGATAGCAGTATAATGCTAAGTGAGGATGAATTATCTGACGATGAAAAGCTAGTAAGAGATTGGATTCTTCGAGATATAGTTACGTTACTACCATATGAAGATGGAAAACCTAGAATTAGGAATATTAATATATATAAATATCCTGATGATTATTTTGGAACGAAAGCGGCAGGGTATGCGAGTATGGGAGATACAATTAATATTTGCAGAGAATCATTTTCAAATGTTTTATGCTTGCTTCACGTTGTATTTCATGAGTCTGCTCATGCATATACTGGCGCAGAAGATCCGGCTAAAGACTTTAGAGACTTTTTGTCTAGGGCATTGGCTGTTCAGGTAGCAAATAGTGAATTTAGTCAACAAGATATAGCTCAAATATCTAGTTTAAGTGCGATTGATTTCAGAAAAAGACAGCACTCTGCTGAAATATCAAATACTCATTTGGAAGAGGAAAATCCTTTATCAGATACTAGTTCAACTGCTAGCGAAATTTTAGGGGAATTGCCTGTTTTAGCAAGAATACTTCGTATGGCTGGTAAAGACCAACAATATGATGAAGAACGTGCAAAGCTAGAGAGAATAAAAGGAGCTATATTTGAAGTTATGAAGCAAAACGGTATTCCTGTAGAGTCTTATCATGCTATATTAGAGCAACTACAAAGCAGTGAACAACCTAATAATCCTGAAGAACATGGAAAGCATGATAATTCTGACGAAATTCCAATGTAAGGAGAAATAAATATGAATGACAAAAAAGTTAATTCTGAAGTATATGGGGTTTTAAAAACTTTGGATAGCCAATTGCTAAATAGATTACCCCAAGCATTACTTGAATATATTAAGAATAATTCCGATGAGAGTTTAATTCCAAATATTAAAAAGGGAACACCTTTAAAAGATATGCCAATTTCAAGAGATGCTCAGGCCTTTATTACACTACTAAATTTACAGTATTTTTGTCAGTCCACTGATGAAAAAAAACAAATAATTGATCGAATTGTTGAAAACGAAAAAAATGAACAAAAGGCTAAAAAATAGGGTTTTATATTGATTTTAAGCGAATAATATGATAGGATAACGACTTAGAATTTGAACAAGAAGGAGATATATATTCATGAAAGTTTTAGTTGTTAATTGTGGAAGTTCTTCACTTAAGTATCAATTAATTGATATGGAAAATGAAAAGGTTCTATGCAAAGGAAAATGTGATAGAATAGGTGAGACTGGTGAGGGAGCTATTGGCAAACCATTTATTGAATATAAAGGTAAATCTGGCAAAAAGATAATTGAAGAGATTCCTCTTCCAGATCATGTTGCTGCTTTTAGGGCAGTAGTAAAATACATGACGGATGCTAATGAAGGAGTTGTTGAAAACCTTTCAGAAATATCTGCTATTGGACATAGAATAGTAAATGCTGGACCATTTTTCTACAAAACTACATTAGTAACAGATGAGGTAATGACTAAGTTTAAGGAAAGTTCAATTCCTTATGCACCTCTTCATAATCCAGCAGCACTACAAGGAATTAATGCATGTTTCGAAACAATGGAAGGAATTCCTCAAGTTTTAGTATTCGATACAACATTCCATCAAACTATGCCTGATAAAGCATTTATGTATGGTGTTCCATATGAATGGTATGCTAAGTATGGAGTAAGGCGTTATGGTGCGCATGGAATGTCACATCAGTTTGTTACTGAAGAAGCTGCAAAATTACTTAATAAACCACTAAATGAACTAAATATGATTTCATGTCATCTTGGAAATGGATCTTCTATTACAGCAATTAAAAATGGTAAATGCGTTGATACTTCTATGGGATTTACACCACTTGAAGGCTTAGTAATGGGAACAAGAAGTGGTGACATAGATCCTGCCATCATGGAATTTGTAATGGAAAGAGAAAATATGGACATACATGATATGTTAAAAACTCTAAATAAAAAGTCTGGTCTTCTTGCTTTATCTGGTAAAACAGGTGATGTTCGTGACCTAAGAATGCTTAGAGATCAAGGCGATGAAAGAGCTAAGATGGCACTTGAAGTATTATCATACAGAATACGTAAGTACATTGGTGCATATATGGCAGTTTTAGGACATGTTGATTGCATTACTTTTGAAGGTGGAATAGGAGAGCACAACCCTGATGTTGTTAAAGCAGCAGTAGAAGGTCTTGAAGAATTTGGAATTAAATATGATGATTCTCATATAGATGATGAAATGTATGAAGGAATCGTAAGTACAGAAGATTCAAAGATAAAAATGTTCGTTATCGCTACTAATGAAGAAATAGTTATTGCAAAAGAAACATTAAATGCCATTTCATAGTTATATCTAAAAATAGTCCCCAATCAAAAATGATATGGGGACTTATATTTTCTTATAATCATTATTAATAAATCCAAAGATGTATGAACCAGGCTTTAATTGAAAGTCTATTGGCAAATAGTCATCACTTTCTTCTGCGACACCGCATTGTTTAAAGTACTCAATTAAACTTCTAGAATGTTTAGAGTGATAAATCCGCTTTAAAACCATCCCACTATAATCAGAATTTTGATATATTTTTATAATATCATTACAAATAATTATAATGGCAACTGTCAAAGCATTTTTAGCAACGATTTTTCTAATTGTCTTTCGAATTTTGCCTAAAAAAGAAATAAAATCTCGATCCATAAGTGGTTCACTCATAGAACATCCCTCCTTAAGCACAATTTGTAGGATGAATAGTGTATTTAATAAATTTACACAAGTAGAAAAGAACTATACGAGCTAATTATACATTATTTTATTATTTATTCAATAAATATATATTACATTTACATAATTTTATAGAAATTATAATTAAATATGATATAATTTAATAGAAAAATTTTTGATAAGGACGATACGAATGGTTATATCAAATGAATGGAAAGATTATGAAATATTGGATATGTCTGATGGTGAAAAACTTGAAAGATGGGGAAATATTATTTTAATCAGACCAGATCCACAAATAATTTGGAAAGAAAAGACTTTTCCTAAACTTTGGAAAAAAGCAAATGCACATTATCATAGAAGTTCAAAAGGTGGAGGTAAATGGGAATTTTATTCAAAAGTTCCAGAATCTTGGCAAATTAAATACAAGAACTTGACATTTAATCTAAAACCTATGGGATTTAAACATACGGGTCTATTTCCTGAACAAGCATATAACTGGGATTTCATGATAAAAAAGATTAAAGAAAGCAAGCGAAAAATTAGAGTATTAAATCTTTTTGCTTATACTGGTGGTGCAACATGTGCTTGCCTTAGTGCAGGAGCTTCTGTATGTCACGTCGATTCCTCAAAAGGAATGACAGCTTGGGCTAAAGAAAATGTAGAGAGCTCTGGCTTGAAAAACAGTGAAGTTAGATTTATTATAGATGATGTAATAAAGTTCGTACAAAGAGAAATAAGAAGGGGAAATAAATATGATGCAATAGTTATGGATCCACCTTCATATGGAAGAGGAGCAAAAGGCGAAATATGGAGTATTGAAGATAATCTATATGAGCTTGTTGAATTATGTATGAAACTTCTTTCAGATGATCCATTATTTTTCTTAATAAACTCATATACAACAGGGCTTTCGCCAAATATTCTCGCTAATTTATTCAAAATGTTTATGAAAAATGATGGTAAGATATCTTGTGGAGAAATTGGACTTCCTATGACTAATTCAGATTTAATTCTACCATGTGGAATATTTGGCAGATGGGAAAAATAGATATTACTAATGAAGAGAGGATTACCTATGAAAAAAATTCTAATTATTGTTTGTGTAATATGTTTGATTTCTATTATAGCTGCTTATTTTATTATCAACGCAAGTATAAAAACAAGACCTATAGTTCATTATCCTGAATATTCAAACGCGCCAAAAGAAACAGAGGTGCCAAAATCTACCGAAACAATAGTTGTACCTATTGTTTCGTATGATCCAACTAATTATAATACTCCAAAGAAAACTTTAGCTCCTTCAACTCCTATTCCATATGTATCAGGAGATAAATATATTGAAGTTAAAAGTGGAGAAGATAATGTTATATCAGGACAAAAGGAATATGCTCAAGATACAATTCTATTTTTAATAGATAATAATATTTGTTGTAGTTTGCTTAAGGGCCAATGGAACTTTGATTCAAGATTTAAACCTTCAGAAATACTTAGCCCAAGTTCATACTATACATACAATAACAAAGGTGTAAAAAATGTTTCTAATACACTAACATCAACATATAGTGTAAAATATAAAGACTATGTTGGAACTTTTGCAGAATCATTTAAAACTATTGCAACCTCTATAAACGGTTACACAGCAACATTTACACTTCCAGTAAATGTACCCGAAGGAATGGATACATATGAGAACTTTAATGGTGGTGAGCTTAGATTTGGAGATAATAGTTTCTTTGCTACGAATGCATCATATACCATTAATTTTGCATCAATTACTGCTAATGCATATGATCCTTTCGGAATAACAAATATTTTAGATGGTGGTTTCACTAGAAAAATGATTGATGTTCCAACAGATGTAAAAGAGTTTTTATGGGGAGTAATAGCACAAAATGGCATATCTCCAGAGGTGTATTATGAAATTGCATATACATGCAATCATGATGTTGACAGAGATGGCAAAGCAGAGACATTATACTTTATTACATCAAAAACTGGTGAAAATAATAAAATAGAGTATGACTATATTGCAGAGTATGGGCACTTGAATATGATGTTATACAAGGATAATGATGATATCAAAGTCATATATGGAGATTATGTTCCAGCTCATTTAACCGAGGATGAAATTAAAGAAAACGGGAATTACAATACTGCATTATACAGACCAACAATAGCTGATTTGAATGATGACGGGTTGTTTGAAATAATTAGTTGGCTAAGAAAAGAAGATAAAGTTGAACAATTAATGTTTATATATGACAATAACGAATTTGTAAGAGTAAAATAGGAGTAGTTAATGCTTAAAATTATTTATGAAGATAATCATATACTTGTTGTAGAAAAACCTTGTAATATATCTTCACAAGCTGATGAATCTGGAGATAAAGATTTACTAACTATGTGTAAGGAATATATTAAAGAAAAGTATTCTAAGCCGGGAAATGTATTTCTCGGCTTAGTGCATAGATTAGATAGACCAGTTGGCGGAATTATCGTTTTTGCAAGAACTTCTAAATCCGCTTCTAGATTATCTGAATCTATTAGGACAAGTGAGTTTAAAAAGACTTACTTAGCTGTAGTATGTGATGAAAATAATATACTAAAAGAAAAAGGAATGTTTGAAGATTATTTAGTTAAAAACGAGGCATTAAATAAAAGTACCGTTTGTTCAAAACAAAAAAGAGGAGCAAAGCTTGCGAGATTATATTATGAAGTATTAGACAGTGCACGAGATGAAAAGGGAAATAATTTAAAACTAGTAAAAATTAATTTAGAAACTGGTAGACACCACCAAATTCGTGTTCAATTTTCCTCACATGGATTTCCTCTATATGGAGATCAAAAGTATGGCAAAGGACAAAAAGGAGAACAAATTGCTCTTTGGGCATATAATGTTACATTTAAGCACCCAATAAAAGATGAACTTATGAGCTTTAATTGCCTGCCAAAAAGAGTTGGAGTGTGGAAAAATTTTTCTTATTTGTTTTTTAAGAATGTTCCAGAATCGATATATTAATTTTTCCTCTAAACATGTCAATTGCCTTGTAATATAAATTTAATATTAAACTTATGCCCTAGATATTTAATTATTTAGGGCTTTTTTATATAATGTTAATAAGTATATTTATGTCGTAATTATAATTATATGTTGTACTAAGGAGGAAATATAAGATGGCTTTAAGGTTAATATTAAATGAGACAGCTTATTTTGGGAAGAACGCAAGAGAAGTATTGCCAGAGGAGATTGTTAAAAGAGGATTTAGTAAGGTTTTATTAGTTTCTGATAAATCTCTAGTTGAGGCTGGTGTTACTAAGAAGGTATCTGATGTTTTAGACAGAGCTGATATTGACTATGAAATCTATGATGAAATCAAACCAAATCCAACTATATCTAATGTATTAGGCGGAGTTGAAAAGTGTCATAAAATTAAAGCTGACGTCATTGTTGCAGTAGGTGGTGGCTCTTCAATAGACACTGCAAAAGGAATATCAATTTTAATGACTAATCCTGATAGAACCCTTGAAAGCCTTGCAGGTTTATCTGATTCTGTTAATAAAGGATTACCTATTATAGCACTTCCAACAACTCATGGAACTGCAGCAGAAGTTACGATTAACTATGTAATAACAAATGAAGATAAACAAGTAAAAATGGTTTTTGTTGACCCTAATTGTATTCCTTGCCTATCTATTGTTGATTCAGAATTAATGATGACAATGCCTAAGAGTTTAGCAGCAGCTACAGGAATGGATGCTTTAACTCATGCAGTCGAAGGATATATTACAAATGGCCATAACAAAATTACTGATATGTTTCATATGGAAGCTATAAAAATGATTTTCGCTAATCTTCCTTCAGCAGTAAATGATAAGAATGAAGATGCAGTTGAAAATATGGCAATTGCTCAATATTTGGCAGGAATGGGATTTTCAAATGCTGGTTTAGGTATAGTTCACTCTATGGCCCATCAACTAGGTGCTGTATATGATACTCCTCATGGTCTTGCAAATGCAATTCTACTTCCAACAGTTATGAGATTTAATGGTGAAGTATGTGCTCAAAGATTTAGAGAAATTCTATGTGAGATTGGTCGTCCTGATGCTAGAGATCTAAATGATCAAGATGTTATTAACACATTCTGCTGGATGTTATCTGAATTATCTAAGGCGGTTGGAATTACGACGACTGTTAAAGATACTGGATGCAAGGAAGAAGATCTTGAAATGCTTGCAGAAAAAGCTATGAATGATCCATGTAGACCAGGAAATCCACGCGAAACTACAAAAGAAGATTTCATTAATTTATATAGACAAGCAATGTAATATTAAAGTCAAGTACAAATACGTACTTGACTTTTTTTTGTTATTTTTATATAATTGCTTTTACGAGACTATTTTAGAGGAGGGGTACCATGGTAACAGCCTATGAGGATGCCTTCACGTACCTAGAAGAAGTTCTTGATTTCAAGCCTTCTTCAAATCCCCGACGGTTTTCTGAGGTTTTAGCGGTAATGGATAAGTATATTAAGAGTGGAGATGCTTGGTGGGTTAAGTTTCGTAACGATCCAGTAAGACTTGCTGCAAGGCAGATTACAGAACCTGTACTGTTGATTCCAATATATACATTTACTCAAGGACTTACTGAAGTTTTGGGGCGTGTTCCCAGAGCAGAGGAAGTGTCTTTTAAGAATAAAGCCCTTGTGACTGAGTTTTCTACCAAGCTGAAGCTTTATAACAGAAACCATCGCTAATTCAATACCATAATTGGGACGTCTTAGTTATATAGAAATAAAGGACTTTCGACTAACCTCGAAGGTCCTTTTTCCTTGACTTTTAAGCATAAATTATGTAAAATTATGATAGTTTTTTGAAAGAAAGAGGTGATAAAAGTGGCAAATCCTATAGTAGCTATAATTGGCAGACCAAATGTTGGTAAATCAACGTTTTTTAACTATTTAATAGGTGAAAGAAAGTCAATAGTTAAAGATACTCCTGGAGTAACAAGAGATAGAATATATGGCGATTCAAATTGGAGAGGTAGAAACTTTACTCTAATTGATACTGGCGGAATTGAGCCAAAATCTACTGACGATATCATGATTCAAATGCGTACACAAGCCGAAATAGCTATTGAAGTAGCAGATATTATTGTATTTTTAACAGATATTAAGCAAGGAGTTACTTCAGATGACTTTGAAGTATCTAGCATTCTTAGAAAAGCTAATAAACCAGTAATCTTAGTATGCAACAAGTCTGATAAAATTGGCGAAACACCTGCTGAGCTATATGAATTTTATAACCTAGGCTTAGGGGATCCACTTCCTGTATCATCTTTAAATAAATTGGGTATGGGAGAAGTGTTAGATGCGATATATGAACACTTTCCAGAAGAATCAAGCAACGAAGATAATAGCGACTTTATAAAGGTTGCAGTAATTGGAAAACCAAATGTAGGAAAATCATCTCTAATTAATAAAATCTTAGGCGAAAATAGACTTATTGTATCTAACATAGCAGGAACAACAAGAGATGCAATTGATACAAAGGTTGAAAATTCAAGCGGTAAATATATTTTCATAGATACGGCTGGAATTAGAAGAAAAAGTAAAATTGAAGAAGATATTGAAAGATATAGTATTATCAGAGCAAAAGCCTCTATAGAAAAAGCAGATGTATGCATACTCGTAATTGACGCATTAGAAGGAGTTACTGACCAAGATGCTAAAATTGCTGGTGAAGCTCATGAAAGCGGCAAGGGAGTAATAATTTTAATCAACAAATGGGACGCTATAGAAAAAGAAACTGGCTCATTAGAAAACTACAAAAAAGATGTATATACAAAACTTGCATACCTAGATTATGCACCAATTCTATTTGTTTCAGCATTAACTGGTCAAAGAATAGATAAATTATTCCCGCTTATCAATGATGTAAATACCGAAAACTCAAAGAGAGTTACTACAGGAACTTTAAATGATGTTATAAATGAAGCAATTACTATCGTTCAACCACCATCAGATAAAGGAAGAAGACTAAAAGTATATTATGCGACACAGGTATCTGTAAGACCACCGACTTTTGTTGTATTTTGCAATAGTGTAAAGTTATTTCATTTTTCATATCAGCGTTATATAGAAAACCAACTTAGAAAAAGCTTTGGGTTTAGTGGTACACCAGTTAGAATTATCCCAAGAGAAAAATCAAATAAAGACATCGAAAAAGGTAACAAATAAAGGGAGATAAAATGAAAATTAAAGAATTAAGGTTAGTTGACATAGTTGTCAATAAAGACGGTAATACAATTTACGAAGGCAGCGCTGAAAATGCCACAAATAATCTATTAGAATGTGATTGCCAGTCATTAGAGATTATTAATAACAAGGTAGTTATTGACATAAAATAATGTTGACATAATTTAACTGATTTGGTATAATACCTCTGTAAACCCCACAATTACGATTTTCCCCGCTTTAATATTAAAAAAGGGAGGTACAGCAAATGAAGCGTAGTTACATTCCAAAAAAGAAGCAGCAGCGGTACTCAACCAAAAAAAACACAAAATACGTCAAGCAGGTTTTAGACAGAAAGAAGAATTTCTATCGGTATGAGTTATCCTGTTTGTTTGAGTGAACCAAATTACCGGCTCGTGTAAAAGCGAGCCGGTTTTATTATAAATTAGCGAGTGGATTATTCTCAATTGCTTGCCTTATCTGATAATTATCTACGTGCGTATATATCTCTGTAGTACCTATATTTTCATGTCCTAAAATCTCTTGTAGTGCTCTAACATCTACACCATTTTGATACATTAATGTAGCTGCAGTATGTCGTAGTTTGTGAGTTGAGTAGCCTTTTAGACCTGCTGTATTGAGATATTCAGAAATTGCAGTTTGTACCATTCTGTTGCTAATTCTTTTCTTTCTATCACTCAAGAATAGTGCATCGCTATCTGGCCCTGTTATATTAGGTCTAACCGCCAAGTATTCTCTTATAACTTTCATACATGCTCTATTTAAATATACTGTTCGTTCTTTATTTCCTTTTCCAATAACTGTTAAAATTTCTTCGTCAAATTTAATGTGATTTTTATTTATTCCGACAAGCTCAGATAAACGCATACCACAGTTTAAGAATAATGTTACAATAGCATGATCTCTTATTCCTAAGTATTTTTGATGTTCAGTTAATTCTTTATCTGGATCTTTTAGTCTGCTTAATTGATTCTTGTTATCTTCTTTTGCAACTTCCAACAGCTTTAAACTTTCATTAATTGAAAGATATTTAGGTAAGCGTTTGTTTATCTTTGGCGTTTCAATATCTTTGGCAGGATTATCCTTTAGAACGTTTGCTTTAATTGTTAAATACTTAAAAAAACCTTTTATAGCAGCAAGTTTTCTAGCTCTAGTAGCTGGTCCAACTTCAAGAGTAGTGGCTAAGTATGACATATATTCATAAATATCACTAGAATCTATTCTTGAAAGAAACTCAGCATTGATATCATGTATCTCAATTTTGTCAAAATTAATATTATTTTCTTTAATGCCATTAGATAATGCAACCATAAATTTTAAAAATCTTGCTAAGTCGTATTTATATTCTTTTATTGTATTAGGTGATTTATTTAGATTTATATTAAAATTTATATAATTGCGCAATAAACTAGGTAATCCTTCAGGATCTTTCTTTATCATTTTTTCTCCTTATTTTTTAAAATAATTCATAATAATTATATATATAACTAAAATTACAAGTAAATAAAAATTGCACAAAAGAAATAGAGATTTAATATTTTTGTTTTAAATGTAGGGAGGACGTGGCATATACATTACATTTCCGTTACTTTATACTACTTCTATTACTTATAATGCTATAATAATAGATAACATATAACTACTATAAAGTAAGTGAAAAAAGTATGATAAAGCGTCCTTACTGTAATGGCGAAATTGAATTTGATGCAAACGTAGAATTAGTTACTCATGTCTACTGAGAGACTAGCTTTAAGCTCGATGACTGAAAACTGGCAGAGGTCATACTTATTAAAGAAAATATTTAAAAGATTGCACAAAATCTTTCTTTTGAGATAGAGGAGAGTCAAAAGGGAATATAGAGTTAGTCTTTTAATATTTGTATTCTTTTGCTTATTTATTTAGAAAATATGAATAAATTATATTGAGGTGTAACATGAAAAACCAAAATGTTTTTATAATTATTATTTCAATTATTGTAATTATTATTGTAGCTTTAACAACAAATTTTTTACTTAGAATTAATTCAGCTAATAAAATTTATGGATCTGATAAATGTGTTGGTCATGATTCGCGCGAAGGAATTGGTTTAACAGTCATGACTTCATATAAGTGTAAAGTATGTGGTTTTAATAATGAATCAGGCAGTTCTATGACACCTTCAATGTGTCCACTATGCCAAAAATTAACCTCGAGATGCCCAACATGTGGTAAATTAATAGAAAATACGGGTGCCTAGAAAATGGCTTAAAATAGCATGTTTCAAGACGCACGAGGATGCCCTAGAATCGATTTTTAGAGCAAGGGGTATATAACTATATGCCTCGAAATATAGTCTAAATATCAATATATCAAATTTTATTTATTTTATAGAAAGGAATGAAGTATTATGCCGCAATATGTAGTTTTGCAAGTAACACTTAAAGAAAAATTTTTAGGAACTGGATCGAGAAATCTATCAGAGCTTGAAGGAATTATAAATGAGCAAGCATCAAAGGGATACAGATTGCATACAATAACAACAGCATCTGCACAAAGTACAGGCTTATTAGGTGGAGACAGAATTCAAGCTACATTAGTATTTGAAAGGCTTAGATAGGAAAGTTATAGGGGAAATATATAAAAGCGCCATATAAGTCAATTTGAGGCGCTTTTTGTGATATTCTTTTTCGCAAAACTTACATTTTGTGCAATCTTTTATAGAACAAAATATGACCTCCCCATCCGTTTTTTTATAAATTAAAAAGCCATATTTTACTAATCATTATTTAGGATATATTCTTCTAAATTATTTTTATAACTAAATATTTCATTTATTGTTCTTACTACTTCATTTTCTCCTAGTTCTTTTTCTTCATTATCTGCACACTCAATTTTGCTAGCTCTTCTTAAGTTGTATTCAAGCCATCCAAGTTTATTAATATAATTTGCTAAGTATGCATCTTTTAAGTCTTTAGAATCACATCCATATGTTTTAATAAATAATTTGAACCTTTCTATATTAAAGAAATCTTGACCACCACTCCAATTCCATGCTGTGTCAATAAGCTCTACTAAAGGATTTACAGGCCCTGTTGACTCCCAATCAATTACTACAGGATTATTGTTATTGTCCCATAAAATATTTTTAATATCCATATCTCTGTGACTAATCACGTATTCATCTTCTAAGTTTTTATAGCTTTTAATTGAAATATCATAAATACTTTTTAATTCATTTTTATTAGTTATAAGTAGGTTCCTAACATTATTATTCTCTATTAGCGGGATATAATAATCGTAATCTATCTCATTATTATTTATTTTATTATTTTCACTTTTGTCGCCAAAGTCAGTATTATGTAAATCATGAAGAATCTTTGCTATCTTTATAATATGATCTTCTTTTACTTCTTCGTTACATAATGTTTTCCCGTTATACCAATTATATATTAGAAAATAATTGCCTTCTTCTTCTTGAACAACGTTCCCATTAAATTCAATAGCTGGAATACATGGAATTCCGTTATCTTTAGCTATTCTAGCTATTTTTTCTGCATATATATGATTATTCATTGCATCTTTTCTTTTCATGACTTCTTGATTTAGCTGCTTAAATGCATAACATCCTTTATCGGTTACTACTTTATACATTCGATTAAGAAGACCGCCATATACTCTTGTAGGTTCGCTTAAAATTGTCCCCATATTTAATCTTGTAACTAAATTAGATAATATATAATTAATTGTCATATCTTGTACTCCTTATCTATTTATTAATTAACTGCTTTATATCGTCCGGAATGTTTGCTTTTATTAACACATTTCTATTTTCTATTGGATGCTTAAACGATAATGTGTATGCGTGTAAAGCTTGCCTATTTAATAACTTAGAACTTTCTTTTGAATTATATAATGTGTCTCCAATTATTGGATGATTTATATATGCCATATGGACTCTTATTTGATGTGTTCTACCAGTTCTTAAAGTTAATTCTATTTCACTACATTCTATATTTGATATCTTAATTCTTTTTACTACTTTATATTCTGTTATTGCTTTTTGCCCGTTTACTTTATCAACGTGTCTTTCGATTATACTTCCTTCTTTTCTAGATATTGGTTCATCAATAATTCCTTTATCTTTATCAAAATTTCCTTCAACTATTGCGATATACTTTTTTTCTACTTCATCATGAATTTCATTAAACACTTCTTGTGCAAATTCGTTTTTAGCAAATATAACAATTCCAGAAGTATCTTTATCTAGTCTATTTACAGGTCTTATCTTTTTATTATTATTTAAATAGTGCTTAACATAATTTGCCAAGGTGCCATTAGGATGAAATGCACAAGGATGAACGACAATTCCAGATGGTTTATTTACTGCAAGATACCAATCGTCTTCAAAAAGCACCTCTATACTGGCTTCTTGAGGTTCAATGTTATCTTCTTCATTATAATCAAAATCAATGCTAACAATATCTCCTGTTTTAATTCTGTCATTTGAATATGCGATGTTATCATTAATATATATATGATGATTTAACTTTAACTTATTAAATAGTCTTGTTGAAAGGCCTAACTTATTCTTAGCTATAAACTTAAGAATCTGACCACTTTCTTTTTCTTGAACTATGTATTTTATCAAATTTAATACTCCTTTAAAAAATTAAAAAGATTTTACATCAATTGATAATAACTTAATTATATTATATAATGAACAAAAGAATAGTAATTCTTTTATGCTATTCCTTTATTCAAAATAATTTTTGAAAGGAAGTGAATTCCCATGGCAATGCATTACGACATCGTTTTTCGTGTTGGGAACGACCACTCTGGACGGGCTACTTTTCTTGGTAAGATCTATGGGGGTTATACTTCCCCATATCAGAAGGCCATTGGTAAAACCAGATGTGAGCAGGAATTTATTTTTACCGATCTCAAAGGCTTATTGAATTTCATTAAATATGCGTGTGAAGAGTTTGAAGAAGATTTCGAGGTTATGCATATTGAAATCCGTAAGAATAAATTAAAAAAATCCCCCTGATATAGGGGGATTTCTTTTTAGGTATGTCTATAAGCCGAGTTCTGTATTAGATAATCATTTATCTAGGATGTATATCACTATACACCTCAATCCGTCTTCCTTAAGAATCCATAACGAGCAGCTATATTAGATTCTCCCATGACGTTTCTCCGGGTGGGGCTTGCAAAGCTAGCATGTCTCCATACTACTGGTAGGCTCTTACCCTACCTTTTCATCCTTACCTTTAAAAGGCGGTTTTCTTTTCTGTTGCGCTTTCCTTATGGTTACCCACACCAGCCGTTAGCTGGCACCCTTGCTCTATGGAGCTCGGACTTTCCTCATCTAGCCTAAACTATCCGCGATTATCTGGCATGCCTCTAATTAAATATTATACCCCATCTAATATATTATGTCAATTAGCTAGATCTGCTTCGGAAAACTCCTCTTTTTTCTCCCTACTCATTAAGTCATTTACGGCCTCTTGAGGTGATTTGTCAAAATGGATAATGTTGTACATCTCTGTAATAATCGGTGCATTTATATCATATTTTTTAACTAATTCATAAGCAGCATCAGATGCACTTATTCCTTCTACGACCATTCCGCCAAGCATTTCAATTGCTTCTTTAACTTTATGGCCTTCACCAATTAATGTACCACATCTTCTATTTCTACTGTTTAAAGAACTACATGTAACAAATAAGTCACCAAATCCAGTTAAACCATAAAATGTATCATCATATAGTGCCCCGTGTGCCATTCCAATTCTTGTTATTTCTAATAAACCTCTTGTAATTAATGCAGCTTGCGTATTATCTCCATAACCAAGACCAGCAGATATTCCAGAAGCTAGCGCAATTATATTTTTAAGTGCTCCACCAAGTTCTACGCCAACGATATCATTGTTGATATATACTCTAAAAATATCATTCATAAAAACATCTTGAAGCTCTCTTGATAATTCTTCACTTTTAGAAGATATAACTACACACGTTGGAATGTATTTTGATACTTCTTCAGCATGTGATGGTCCAGAAATAACAGCAACTGGATTATTTGGAAATACTTCTTCAATTACTTGAGAATAAACCTTTTGACTTCCAGGCTCTATTCCTTTTGAAGCAAGCATAATAATTTGATTTTCTTTAACTACATTTTTAATGCTATTAAGCGTTGTTCTTATAGCAGACGATGGTGTAACGATAATTATTATATCTGTTCCAGAAATTACTTCTTCAAAAGAATTGGAACATGTGATCTCATCTGGAATTATAGCTTCCGGTAGAAATTTACATTTTTTTTCGTTATTAATTTTATTTTTTTCATCTTCACTGTATGCCCATAGTTTTACATTATGGCCATTTCTATGAAGGATAAGAGAAAGTGCAACTCCCCATCCTCCACTGCCTATCATTGCAATTTTTTTCATTATATTTCCTTTCTATTCTTCGCTCTTAGGTGCCTCTTCCTTTGGAGTATTATCTTCAACATCTACTTTTTTCTTAAAACTAATTTTGTTTTCTTTTCCTTCGTAAATTCTTTTAATATTAGCTTTATGTCTAATTATTACAGAAAGAGATAACAAAATAGCAAAACCAACATATAAATACTTTATAAATGAACTTGAAGAAAAGTTAGTATCAAAAGATCCACCCATAACAAATACTAAGATTGGATATAAAACTGCAGCAAGTAATGAGCCAACAGAAACCATTTGAGTAAATGCGATTCCAGCTACTCCCAAAGCAAGACAAGCAAGACCTATTTTCCATTCAATTGCTAAAATTACACCAAGAGATGTTGCAACTCCTTTTCCGCCTCTAAAGCCAAAGTATACTGGGAAATTATGTCCAAGAATTACTGCAATTGAAGCTATCATCGTGCCATAGCACCAAACGTTAACGAATTCTTGTGGGTTTGCTTCCTTACCAGCATTAGCAACTGCATGTGCAATTAGAACTGCAATAACACCTTTTAAGATATCCCAGATTAGAACTAAAAGTGCTGGCCACTTTCCTAACACACGTAGAGTGTTTGTGGTTCCTGCATTTTTACTTCCTAATTCTCTAATATCCTGCTTCTTGATTAGTCTTGAAAGTATAATGGATAAATTTATACTTCCCAAAGCGTAAGATACAAATGCAATAACAAGTAGTTGAAAAATCATCATTTTAATCTCTCCTTTATTTGTTTAACTCTAAAATTATAAATTCATCATTTGTATACAATAATAGATTATCCTTATCTAAGTAGAATAAATCATTATAATTGTTTACGTTTCCGCGCAAGCCAATAGGTAAGTAGCATACTTCAGCTGTTTCATCATTGTTAAGCCTAATAAGTGCGGTTTTAACCTCACCATCATACGACACAACCGAATATGTATTGTTCCAATTTGGAATTTTAATTGTTTTGTATATAGATAGGTTATCTTTTGGCTCATATAAGAAATAACAATCAAAGATATTTCTATAATCATTTTGAGAATAATCATCTGATATAGCACCTTTAATTAAATTTCCGTCTAGTGCAACATCACCAGTGTTTCTATATATAGTTAAGCCGTTATTATATACAATTCTTTCCTCTTCAGGATTACATTTTAATACTTCAAGATAATAGAAAGAATTATCGTATGGATAAAATACGTATTTAACATCACTAGATAAATACAAAGCAACCGGTAATAATTCAACCTCATTATCAAAGAAAACAGTCTCACGAGCTTCATTATCGTATTTGTTAATCTTTAACTCTATTTTTTCGTTATTAGTGTATTTTGAATTAACAAGCGAAATAGGATCACTATTTTGATTATGTATAGAATTAATATTTTTATAATTATTTCCTTCTATTGTGATTTCCCCTGTATCATCATTGTAGAATGTTTCTTTGTCTATATTTGATGAATTAATAGTTTCAAATCTATAAATAGAATTTGTTCCTGTATATACATCTTCAATTTGATCAACAGTTGGCGTGTTTGAAACTATAGGCTTGTTATTTACTTTAACATCGTTAGACATGTTTTGAAAAGTAAAAACAGAGACTCCAATTATTAGGATAATAACAATTATAATAAGTATTGTAAATAAATGTTTCTTCATTAGTTATTCACCTCATTATTTAGTATCTTGATTGTCAACAATACTTACAATCTGCTTTTCTAACTCTTTTATTTTTTCTGTTAGAGCATTAATGGTCTTATCTTTTGTTTCTTTCTTTAAGTCTTCTTTTATAATCGCTGTCATGTCTTCAAGTTCTTCTTTAAGAGTTTCAAGTCGTTCAAGAACTTCAAGTCTAATAAACTTATACTCATTAGGAGATTTGATTTCACCTGTTTTAGCAAACCTTGAATCAGATAAATCAAACACATCTCCTCTATAAGGAATATCTACACCAATTCCAAATCTGTCTTCAATCTCTTGAGATAGAGACATTTGTGCTTCTTCTTCACCATGTACTAAAAAGATATGCTTTGGCTTTTTCTTAAAACTTAGAATAAAGTTTAGAAGTCCTGTTCTATCTGCATGTCCAGAAAAAGCTTCAATGTATTTAATGTTAGCATTAATTCCAATTTCTTCGCCAAATATTTTTACATATTTAGCACCGTCAACTATTTTTCTTCCAAGTGTTCCAACTGCTTGATAACCAACAAATAGAATTGTACTATCGTGTCTCCAAAGGTTATGTTTTAAGTGATGCTTAATTCTTCCAACTTCACACATTCCAGATGCGGAAATGATAATTGATTTATTAGCATTTTCATTTAAATATCTAGATTCTTCGACCGTTGGAGTAAACCTTAAATCTGGAAAATCTAGGGGTTTTTTACCTTCTTTAATATCTTTTTGCACTTCTTCATCCAATATATCAAGATTTTTTAAGAATATCTCTGTTGCTGAAATTGCAAGAGGGCTATCAACATATACAGGAGCTTCCATTACCTCATCAAATTCTCTTCTAAATTCAGGATCTTCACTTTGTTTGCTCTTTTGAATTTCATATAAAATTTCTTGAGTTCTACCAACTGCGAATGATGGAATTATAACATTGCCACCATTTTCTAGAGTTTTTGATACAATTTGTAAAAACTCTTCTGCTTTATTCTCTTTTCTTAAATGGTCTCTGTTTCCATATGTTGACTCTAATACAAGAATATCAGCATCTTGTATCATTGTAGGTTCTCTTAGAAGCGGTATATCGTTGTTACCTAAGTCACCAGAAAAAACAATCTTTTGTTCTTTTCCGTCTTCGGTTACCCAAACTTCAATAATACTACTTCCTAGCATATGGCCAGCATCTCTATATCTAACTTTAATTTCTGGTGTTAATTGAACTGTTTCATCATAGTTTATTTTTTCAAACAAAACTTGAGAATCAATAGCATCTTGAGCTGTATATAATGGTTCAACAGGATGCTTACCTTCTCTCATTCTTTTTCTATTTAGCCACTCTATTTCTGATTCCTGGATATATCCACTATCTGGAAGCATAATAGAACATAAATCGCATGTTGCTTTAGTGGCATATATTGGTCCACGGTATCCTTCTTTATAAAGTTTTGGAATTCTACCTGAGTGGTCAATGTGTGCATGCGTTAAAAGCATAAAATCAATTTCAGTTGGTGAAAACATAAATTCATCAATGTTTAATAAAGTTTCTTTATCTTGGCCTTGATATAATCCACAGTCAATAATAAATTTTGTATTATTTGTTTCTACCAACATATTTGAACCTGTTACAGTTCTTGTAGCACCAAAAAAAGTAATCTTCAAAAGATGTGACCTCCTTTTTCTTTAGTACTTAAAAATATTATTCCTCTTCTTCTTCGCTATCTGTATCATCTGATTCTTCATCAGATTCTTCTTCTGACTCTTCATCCGAGTCGTCGTCGCTTTCTTCATATTCAGTATCATCAGATTCTACATACTCTGTATCATCTTCTTCATACTCTTCATCATCTGTATCCGATTCTTGTGATTCATCCTGACTTTCATCGTAGTCTTCGTAATATACAGAGTCAATTCCTGCTTCTTTCATTTCATCCCATTCCTCTTCAGAAATAAGAACTTGACGTGGTTTAGAGCCATCATAGCCAGAAATAATTCCTCTTTCTTCCATTTGATCAATTATTCTACCAGCTCTTGCGTATCCAACCTTAAATTTTCTTTGTATCATTGAAGCAGAAGCATTCCCCATTTTAACTGCAAGTTCTATTGCATCCATCAAGAATTCATCTGCATCAGATTGCTGCTCTTGAACTGCTTGTGGAGGTTGATTTATCTTTTCAAATGCTTCTAGAACGTCTGGATTATATGCTGTCTTTGAGTTACGCTTTATAAAATCAACAATTTCTTCAATCTCCTTGTCTGATACATATGTACCTTGTACTCTAATAGGTTTAGATTCTCCTATTGGGTAATATAGCATATCTCCTTTACCAAGAAGTTTTTCTGCACCACCCATATCAAGAATGGTTCTAGAATCAACCTGTGATGAAACTGTAAATGCAATTCTTGAAGGAATATTTGCCTTAATAATACCAGTTACGACATCAACAGATGGTCTTTGAGTAGCAATAATTAAATGCATTCCTGCTGCTCTTGCCATTTGTGCAAGTCTACAAATAGCATCTTCAACTTCTCCAGGAGCAACCATCATTAAGTCTGCAAGCTCGTCGACAATTATAACTATTTGCGGAAGGATACCATCTTCTCCTTCTTCATTTAGTGCTTCGTTATATCCACGAATATCTCTAACACCTTTTGATGCAAACTTATTGTATCTATCAACCATCTCTTGTACGGCCCAGTTTAATGCTCCGGCAGCCTTTTTAGGGTCCGTAACAACTGGAATTAAAAGATGTGGAATATCATTATAAACACCAAGTTCAACAACTTTAGGGTCTATTAAAATTAGCTTTACTTCGTTTGGCTTAGCCTTAAATAATAAGCTAATTAAAATTGAGTTTATGCAAACAGATTTACCAGAACCAGTTGCGCCAGCAATAAGCATGTGAGGCATTTTGGCTATATCAGAAACATAAGGTTCACCATCAATCGTCTTACCAAGTGCAAATGTGACTTTTGATGTGGCATCTTGGAAAGCATCTGACTCGATAACATCTCTTAACCATACAGTTTCTTTAGACCTATTTGGTACTTCAATACCTACTGCTGATTTCCCCGGTATTGGAGCCTCAATTCTTATAGACTTTGCAGCCAAATTAAGAGCAATGTCATCAGAAAGGTTTAATATCTTACTAACCTTAACTCCGACATTAGGTTGTACTTCATATTGTGTAACTGTAGGACCACGAGTTACACCAACAACTCTAGCATCAACATTAAAGTTTGTTAATGTTGTTTGAAGTTTATCTCTAATTTCTCTTAGTTCTCTTCCAGAGCTTTCATTAGAATATCTTTCACCTTCATTAAGTAATGATACTGGAGGGAATATATAATCATCATATTCTTCTATAACGTTATGCTCAAGATTTAGAACTTCTGGTTTATTATCCTCAACAGGCTCTTCTTGCTTTTTTGAATATAAATTTTTTTGAAGATTTAATTTACGCCTTACAGGCCTTTGTTCCTCTTGTTCATTTTCTTCTTCATAATCAGGTTCTTCAACCGTTTCTTCATCTTCATCAGATTCTTCTTCATCCTGATAATTTGTTAAATCTATGTCTTCAAACTCAAGTTGCTTTCCTGTCTCAACAACAGCTGTTTGTTTCATTATTTCATCAAACTTTTTATTTCTACTCTTTTTTGGAGGCTCTTTAATTTGAAGCTGTTCTTCCTCTTCTTCAGGTTCTTCTTCATAATCGTATTCCTCGTCATCATCTTCGGTCTCAGCTTCATGTTCTAGTCTCTTGTTATGTATTTTCGTAGCTATTCCTTGTACGCCTTCTTTGCCCTTTTCACCAATATGTGAGAGCATATCTTTAATTCCGATTATGATACTAGAAAATGATATCCTAGTTATTAAAAAGGCAATAATAACCATAACAGTTATTAGAACAACTTTAGATACCGTTGAACCAAATCCTTCATTTAAAGGAACTGCAATAAGAGCTCCTAAAAGACCACCACCGGCTTTTTCTTCTGTTGCAAATGTAGTACCCATATTGCATAAATTGCCAATAGCAGAAAACCAATTTTCTGGTGGTGCTTCTTTACTATAAGGATAATCAAATGTAGTAAATGTAGCAGCTGCAGTAAACAATAAAATTATAAATTGTAACGCCTTAAGCTTAAATTTTGAATAATCCTTAAATACGACATATATCCCCATAAGTATAAATGCAACTGGAATCGCAAAAGCTAGTCGACCCAATAGTCCACCTATAAGAATATCCTTAATTATATGGCCAAACCCTTCTTGATTTGAATAGATGATAACTCCTAGAATTATACCTATTGCAACAAGAAGCATTGACTGAAAATCTATATTATTAGTCTTTTGAGACTTTTTATTCTTTTTCTTTCTTTTATTACTCGGCATCTCGTTACTTCCTTTTCCCAAAAATCCCTTAATTTACCTATATAATGATATCTTACTTAGGTATATACTTCAAGTAATGATACTTATTTGTAATAAAAAAATAACCTATCAAAAAATAGGTTATTTAAGCTCTTTACGATTACTTCGAATCATTTCTAAATTCTGTTTTAATTCGTCTTCTATATTCTCTAAAATCTTATCAGCATGCTCATTAGTAGCTATAATTAGGTCTCTTTTATATTTCTCGGCAGCATCAATGATTTCTGCACGTTGTTCATAAGCTTTCTTTGTGATTTCGTGTTCATCTATCATCGAAATAATGCGATTTTCGGCTTCTTTAATAATATCTGTTGCCTCTTTTTGTGCATCATCCAAAATACGTGCTCTTTCTTCCTTAACCCATCTGGCTTGTTTTAGCTCATCTGGAATTTTACCCTTTATTTCAAGAAGCAAATCTTCTATTTGTTCTTTATCTAGCATCACTTTTTTAGAAAATGGAACCGGTGTACCATTTTCTAGTAGTTGTTGCAATTCTTCTAGAAGTGTTAAAACATCCATCTTACAATTACCCCTTCCAAGAATAAAAATTTAAAATGTTTCTCCCATACTTTTTCATTTTAAATCTTTCGTAGTTTCCAATAATATCTGGCACTTGCTCTATTTCATCCGTTTCGTAGACAATTATTCCTGTTTTCTTTAGTAAATTGTAAGATGAAATAATTTTGATTGCTTCGATTCCTAATCCTTTGTTATACGGAGGATCTACATAAATTATATCAAAACTAACATCTTCTAGGGACTTGAGAAATATATCATAGTTTTTATTATAAATCAACGCTTGTTCGGTTAATTTAGCCTTTTCAAGGTTTTGGGAGATAATTTTAATACAATCTGTATTATTGTCACAAAAATATGCTATTTTTGCTCCCCTACTTAACGCCTCAATTCCACAAGCTCCGCTTCCAGCAAATAAGTCTAGAAAAGTCGAATCATAGACCTTTTCGGCAAGAATGCTAAATAAAGCCTCTTTTACCATATCTTTAGTAGGCCTTGTAGATTCACCTTCGATGGTATTAAGCTTCATTCCTCGAGCTTTTCCGTGATATAATTCTCATAAATAAACACCCTTACAGAATATATTTTATAAATTCTTAATCAAAAGTCAACATTTGTAACATAACTGTAATACTGCAAATTCTTGCTATTTAACAACTATATCTCCTTCTTCAACTATAGACTCGTCTATATTAGTTAGAGTTAAAGCAAGTATATTGCTCAAGAGATGATTTCCTACGATATCCCCTAAAGATTCAATATTTTCAACAATTGAATACATTCTTTCGCCGTTTGTTCGAATGTATACAACAGCATCTCCTACATTAACTTCACCTAATTCACATTTTCCGGAAACCACTATGCCTTGACTAGCTTTCATTAGTAGTCCATCTACAACAAACTTAAAAGACGAATTCTCAGCATTAACGCTTGAAAGCATGCTAAAATCATAATAATTCTCAGATTTTTCACTTGTTTGATCATCATTATCATAATTATTCCCTAGAAAATCCGTTTTATTCTTAAATATATCAATAATACCCATAATCATCACCCAATCCTTATCTTATTATACTTCATAAAGACAACATAAGAAAACTGTTTTTTAATATTTGCCATGATAATGAGAAAGGGCTTGCATTTCTGCAAGCCCTTATTAAGAGGATGATAATTATGAAATTAACCGATTTGCTCCTCGTTATTTGTTATTTTATCTATATTTTCATCTTTTTGAGAGTTCTCCGCTTTATCTAGTTCCATTTTTGAAACAGAAACTTCATATGCTCTTCTAATCTCTGAAGATCCATCTTCAAGCTTCTTTTCATATTGTCTACTTTGGATTCTACCAAATACCTTTACGCTTTGGCCAACTTCAAGATTTTGGCAAAATCTAGCATTTCTACCCCAAGCAATACATGGAATATAGTCTGATTTATTGTATGCTCTATTTACTGCAAGTAAAATATCAGCAATTTCTCTTCCAAATGGAGTTGTTCTATAAATTGGCTTTTTACAAATGAACCCGTTTAAAATAATTTCATTTGAGTTTTGGTTTTGATCTTCTTCAACTTGAAGTCTAATTTCTTTAACAAAAACCGTTAAAACAAGTTTATTCTTTTCGTTAACCATGTTATTGTATGATCTATATTGGCCATCAATAACAACTTTTTGCCCAACATAGAAGTCAAATCCTGAAAGAAGTCTTTCAGATACTATTACTGGAATTATGTCACTTGTGTCGCTTAGTCTTGGTACTTCTAAATCAAAGCTGTAAAAGCCTTCACCATAAACCTCATGACTAAATGTTTTGTCAGATACTACTGTACCTGCAAGTCTAATTTGATTATTATCTAAATAATTAATCACTTTTTATCCCCCTATCGCGTTTTTAATAACATTCAAAGTTATTTTAAAAATGTACTTTATATATTTAGTCATAAGAATTATCCACAACCATGTTATATTGTAACATAATTATGTAAATTTGTCTACATAATTTTTTGAAAATGTCAACTTTATTGTTTAATAATTATATTATATAAAAATATCCTAGTAAAAACTAGGATATTTTTATTACTTTAATATTAAGCTATTTTTTCTAGCATGGTTTGGTTTTAAGTCTACACCATTAAGCTGTAGAGCTATTCTAATGTCATTAACCATACCATTAGCTAATCCTTTTTCATTAAGCTCCATTCTTGAATAATTACATAATTCTCCAACATTTGAAACCCCAATTTCATCTAGTGTACTTAATATAGATTTATCCCTAATAACTTCGCTAACGTTTTTAAATAAAATTTCTTTCATTTCTGCCTCCATCTACATTAATCTATGTGGGCATTATATCACACTTTTATGTAAAATGTAAGCCTTTTTTTATTATTTTTTCAATACTTTCAACCTTATTGGTTGTTTCATTAACCCTAAATAGGACAGCATTTATCATTGTAGGCCCCTCAGCGACCTGATATCTTTCGGGAATTTGAGTCATAAATCTCTTTATGGCTATATCTTTATCCATACCAATAATCGAATCATATGGCCCAGTCATGCCTATATCTGTTATATAGCCCATTCCTGAGTCATATATCTCATCATCATTGGTTTGAACGTGTGTATGAGTCCCAAATACGATAGTTGCACTGTCTTTTAGATAGTATGCCAAAGCCTTTTTCTCTGCCGTTGCCTCTGCATGAAAGTCTATAATAATCATTTCCGCACCGCTGTTTTTAAGTGAATCTATAGCTTCTTTACCCTTCTTAAAGGGGCATTCGTAGCTTGCACCCATATTTACACGCCCAATAAGGTTAATTATACCTATTTTTTTGCCATTTTTAGCCACTAGTACTGTCCCATGGCCAGCCAAATCTTCAGCATAATTGTAAGGCCTAATGAGTCTTTTAGCATCATCTATAAAAGAAAATATGTCTTTTTTACCCCACGTATGGTTTCCCATAGTAATTATATCTGCACCATGCGCGACTAAATTATCATATATTTCTTTGTTTATGCCACTTCCTCTTTCACTATTTTCTGCATTAACAATTGTAAGATCAACATTAAATTGTTCTTTTATTTCTTTAATAGCTTTACAAAAGGTAGTTACTCCAGATTGTCCTACGATATCACCGACAACAAGAACATTCATTTATTCTTTCTCTCCTTCTTTTTTTGCCTCTTTTCCTCTTCTTCCATCATTTCATTATGCATTTCATCAGTCTGTATACTATCTCTAAGTTCGATAACCTTCTCCATAGCCAAGTTAGTTATAGTAATAATATCTCTTGGATTAACTTTTTGTCCATCTTTTGGATAGTAGTTTGAAATATCTATCGGCTTTCCGATTTTAAACTTTACCTTCGAAAAAGGCTTAAAAGAGCCTACAATCGCCATTGGAATAATAGGAACTTTTGCTTCAAGTGCTAAAAGGGCAGCTCCCTTTTTTGGTTTAATACCTTTATAAAGCCCCATTCTAGTACCTTCCGGATAGATTAATAAAAGATTTCCTTCATTAAGCTTTCTTATTGCCGTTAATAATGAGCCTTGATTTCCGGATGTTCCATCTCTTTTAACCGGAATAATTGCAAGATTTTTCATAATCAAAGCTTTTATCTTTGATGAAAAAAGTTCTTCTTTTCCTATAGCGTAAAAATTTCTTTTTATTCCTGCAGCATATATAAGAGGGTCCTTCCAATGAATATGGTTAGATATAAGGACATAAGCACCTTCTTTTGGTATATTTTCAATGTCAACTCGTTCGATTTTATATAACACCTTAAATGCTAACAGAAAGCATTTAACTATTATAGTTCTAAAAATCCACATGTTTTTCTCCAATTCTAATTACGCTTTTCTATTGTGTCTTTTATTTTTTCGTATACTTCTTCAATTGTAAGTTCTGTAGTATCAATGTATATAGCTCCATCAGCTATTTTTAAAGCTCCCATTTCCTTATGCATGTCATTATAATCTCGTTTTTCTATACTTTCTTTAGTTTCCTCTAGAGTTGTTTCAACTCCTTTAGATATAAGTTCTTTATAACGTCTATTGGCTCTCTCATCAAGTGAAGCATCTAAATAAATCTTTACCTCAGCATTAGGAAAAACTACTGTTGTTATATCTCTACCTTCCATAATGACGTTACCGAGATGTAGCTATGCTACGTTGCAAATCAACAAGTCTAGTTCTAATTAATGGAAGTGCTGAATACGGAGATACAGTTTCATTAATAAGAGGCGTCCTTATTTCAGAAGTTACATCTTCGCCATCAAGAAAAACTTTTTGAATTAAGTTTCCTTTTTCATCTTTAGCACTTTCAAAAGATATATTTGTATTATTAAACATTTCTTCAATTTTATCTGCTTCATCTAGTTTTATATTGTTTCGAAGCATTTTTAAAGTTATTGCTCTATACATAGCACCTGTATCAATGTAAGTAAAACCTAATCTTTCTGAGATCAATTTACTAACAGTTCCCTTACCTGTTCCAGCAGGTCCATCTATTGCTACTATCATATTCTTCCACTCCTAATTACTCAAATATACTCTTTATAAGACCTTTTTTAATTTGTTCTGCATAAATACATCTTAGAATCATAAGTGCAAATGGCCCAAGTATTAAACCAGTAAAACCAATCAATTTAAAACCAGCATACATAGCTAATAGTGTTATTATAGGCTGAACTCCCAATTGGTTACTTACTAATTTAGGCTCTAAAAATTGTCTAATAATCAGAATAATAAAGTAAACAATTAAAAGTGCTACTCCAAATCCAGTTGCTCCAACTATAAAATTCCAAATTGCCCATGGGATTAAAACAGTTCCAACTCCTAATATAGGTAAAATATCAATAATACCTATAATGATTGATAACCATAGTATGTTCCCAATATTAAATCCTATAAGTCTCAAAACAGAAAATGAGATAAATAATTCTATTGTGGTAATAAATAATATTTTTCCATAAACTTTTAGATAACTTCCTAAAGTTGTAAATACTTCTTTTTTAACCATTGATGCTTTCTTTAGCCAAGAAGCGGGAAAATGAAAATCTAATAAATTGATTATAATTCCTCTATCCTTAGTAAATAATATTAACGCAAGGATAGTAATAACAACATTAACAATTATTCTTGGTACAGATAAAACAAGTTGAAGAGCATTAGTAGCTACTACTTGAATATATCCTCCGCAAATTAGAAAATGCATTTGTAATAGAATTAATGCCATTTTCCAAAATATCACTTGGAATATATTCTCTTAAATTATCACTAAGTGAATTTAATCCTGCCTTAAGCATATCAGTGTAACTTGAAAATTCAGAAGTAATATTCTTAGATAAGTAAGTTAACCCACCAACAAGCTTAACTCCACCAAAAATAATAATCCCAATAAATAATAGTATAGTTATTAACACAACAATTATTGATGATACTCTTCGACTCATTTTAAGCTTATTCATGTTAAATTTAATTATCGGTTCAATAATTATAGCTATAATTCCTGCAATAAAAAATGGCATAAAATACACTGCAAACTTAATCAATAAAAATAGTAACAGTATCGTGCCCAAAAAAGCAAATAACTTTTTTGATACATTCCAGATACGTATTTTTTCTTCCTCCATGATTATCACCTTTCTTATAACGCAGATCCGACTATCAAATTAATAAGATTTAAGAGTCCATTTAAAATAGAATTTGAAAGCGGCTCTAAAATGTACGAAGCTGCGTGTGTAGCAAATAGAATTATAATAATGATTCCAGAATATGCTTCTAGCCTATATAAAAACTCTCTTGCCTTCCCTCTTAAAATTGCTCTTAATATTTTCGAACCATCAAGTGGTGGAAACGGTAACAAATTGAAAAGCCCAAGTCCAATATTAAGAATCATACCATAAGAAACCATAGTTAAAATCGACTGCCATGTAACGCTTAACTCTATATAACCATTATTTAATCGTTCATAACTATTCGTTTTAATTATTATTACATTTAGTATAGCAAATATAATTGCAAAAATAACAGATAAAAACAAATTCATAAGTGGACCAGCAAGTGCAACTTTTGCCTCATCTTTAACAGGATTCTTAAAATTTGTTGGATTAATCTGAACCGGTTTTCCCCATCCAAAGCCTGCAAAAAGAAGACAAAGTGTTCCTCCCAAATCCATATGAGAAATTGGATTAACGTTAAGTCTATTTTGATATTTTGGTGTATCATCACCAAGTTTATACGCAGCATAAGCGTGAGCAAATTCATGAAGTGTAAGTGCTATTATAAGTCCAGGTAACATCAATAAAGTAGATTGTAAATCGAAGCCTCCAGTTGCAAAATTATATACAGCTAATATTATTAAAGCAAATACTAAACTACTACTATTAAACACTATTTCACACTCCTTTAAAATTAGGCTGCTTAATTATTTAAACAGCCTATTATTATTAACAAATTTTTGTTCCTTCTGGAACCATATCATCAACGAAAATTAATTTACATCCACAAGCATTATTCGTACCTGCAAGAAGCATACCTTCAGAATTGACACCAGTAATACGTGTAGGCTCTAAATTAGCAACTACAATTATCTTTTTACCAACTAAATCTTCAGGTTTATAGTATTTCTTAATTGATGAAACAATAACTCTCTCTTTTAGTCCGTCAAACAAAGTAAGTTTATAGCAACTATGTGATTTTCTAATTTCTTGACATTTTAAAACTTTGCATACTCTAAGATCTATTGTATCAAATTGATCTTTAGAAATTTGTTCTTTAACTTCTTCAACAGGATCTGGGTCACCATAGACGATTTCTTCTTCGTCTGCATGAAGAGCCTTTTCTGCTTCTTCTATTTTTCTTCTCTCTATTTCAACTTCTTCTTCAGTTTGCGGATAAGAAAAGTCCAATAAACCAACATAAGAATTAGTATCAACAGCACTTAGGAACAAATATAGTCTTGGACCCTTTTCTTTATCCATGATTAATTTATAAACATTTTTAAAGAAATTACCTTGGATTGTTTTTAATTCTTTATCAGTAACATCTGACTTTAAGCTTCTTTTTGGAATATCATAAAGTTCAGTATTAAGTTCATCCATGGTATATCCACCATTTTTAATATAATCATGAAGTAATTTGATTTGTTCTTTTTCTTCATCAGATAATGAATTATATACTTCAAAGTTACGAGTATCGCGAAGTTTATTAACTTGATCAGGCGCACAATTTTCAAGCCAATATTTTGCTCTATCTAGTCTTGATTTAAAGTCATCATACTTGTAGTTAAGACCAATCTTTTCAAACATTGTTTCAAGCATTGGCACATTAAAGTTGACTATTGAACCAAGTTGAACTAAAAGTGACATAGAAACCGTATTAAGCTTCTTATCTGGTTCAATTAAAGCATACTCGTATATTTCTCTATTATGTTCGTCAAGCTTTCCTTCAAGATAATCATTATAACCTTTATCAAATTCAAAATATTGTCTTAAGATGACATCATCAAAACAAAAATCAAATGTTCGAGATGGCTCAACTTTTGAATATAACCAAAGAACTACCTCTGGCTCATATAGCTTTAGTATTGCACCAGGAGTTAAATTTAACCCTGAAGAACCAGACATTTTTCCAGTAAGTCCTTTGATGCCAATGAACTCATAGCCTTGGAAAAATGGTGCATCATAGCCATATATTTCTTTAGAAATAATTTTTGATGTTTGATAACTTCCACCTGGAGCTGCATGATCTTTTCCACCTGGTTCAAAATCAACACCTTCATATAACCATCTCATTGGCCAGTCCACTTTCCAAGAAAGCTTACAATCATGGTCATGCTCAAAATCAAAATCACCTTTGTGTCCGCATTTACATTCATATGTTGCATGTAAACAATCAGCGCTTAAAGATGTAATAGTAGTTGTATCTCTATGACATTCTGGGCAATAAATACTAACAGGATAATAGTTTTCTTTTTCATCCTCAGTTACTTCTTGAGTTTTAAATGATGCAAGAATATCAAAAATCTTATCTCTCTTTTTAAGAGCTGTAATGATATGTTCAGTATATTTTCCATCTCTATACATCTTTGCTTGATGTCTGTAATCCATATTTAGTTTAAAAGGTTCAACCGCTTCTTCAAATTCTTTTTCGAAGTATTCTGCATATGTTTTACTATCGCCACCAAATGGATTAGGTACATCAACATATGGACAACCTATATATTTCTCGAACTCTCCATTAGGATCAACCTCTTGAACATTAACAGGAACTTTACGCATTCTATCGTATTCATCCCACGAAAATAGAAGCTTTGCTTTTTTGCCTTTTTTACGCAAAGCCTTAACAACCATTAATGATGTAGCGATATCTCTAAAGTTTCCTATATGAATACTTCCAGATGGTGAAATACCAGCGGCGCAAACATACTCATCTTTATCAGGTCTTCTTTCTATAATCTGATCTGCAATTTTCTCTGCCCAAAACATAATTTACACTTCCTTTATATTTTTTCATACTCTATGAATTCATATCCAATTCCATTTTCTTCTGTTTTTTCAGTATGACTAACTTCTTTCCAAGCATCTTCGTTTATTCTAGGAAATACACTGTCTCCTTCAAAATCTTTATCTAATTGAGTAACATATAATTTATTAACATGGCGCATAAATAAGTTATAAATCATTGCACCACCTGCAACGAAATTTTCATTTTCATCTTCAATGTAACTTTGTAACTCAAGCATACTGTGTACTACCTGAACATTATCTTGAGGGAATTTAAGTTGTCTATTTTCTGTCATAACGCAATAAGTTCTATCTGGTAGTACTTCGTCAAGTGCTTCAAAAGCTTTTCTTCCAAGAATGATTACGTGACCTTTAGTAAGCTCATCAAATCTTTTATTGTCTTCCGATATATTCCATGGTTTTTTTCCATCTTTTCCTATGATGTTATTTAAAGCTTTTGTCACTATAATACTTAACATAATTTTCTCCCCTTCGTATCTATTTTATATATGGAATTATATATAAAAACAGGCTATATTTCAACATTAAAATATCATTATTAAACCTTAAAATGCAATTAATCTCCATGCTCCAAAGTTATTTAGCAAATAATAAATTAAATAAGTCATCAAAACTAATACTTTTAGCGTCCTCAATAGCTGGAACATCAAAGTTTGCAAAATAATTATCATGAGTAAACTTTAGTTTTATATCGTTTTCATTAATTAATTCTACCTTAACAAATAGAACTTTTTGCACCTTCTTATATAGATACTTTGCATGAATTTCCGAATAATCAGCATTTTTTGTAATCTCAAGACTATTTTTTCCAAGTAATGCATATATAAAAATATCTTTTGTTTCATTAAGTGGTTTGTTATCTTTTCGAATTACTTTAATTTTAAGAGGCACACTTCTTCCAATATCAATGTCCATATCCCAAAAAGAAGTTTCACGTATATTCCTTTTATCTGCAGATTTAAAGTTAATTATCTCCTTTACTTCATCACCTGAGGAATTACCAACATTAAGTGAAACATCAAATGTACCAACAAAAGGGTAATTGTCGTTAGCAGATAAACTAGCTATTGTGTTTTTGGTATTTAAATTAATTAAAACTAAGTTTGATGAACTAAGAATATTTTTATCTTTTTCTCCAGATATTTCAAAAGCAAATTTATCGCCCTTAATATCTATAAATAACTGTGCACGTTCTAGCTCATCTAGTTTAGGCTTTTTTGCAAACATAGATAATTTAAAATAAGAAATTAAGTTACTGTTTTGTAGTTCTTCAATAAAATTATCGATAGTTTGTTTATCTGAATTACGGTTAATAAGTGAATATCCTGAATTTAAACTATTATACAGCTCATTATCATCTTTAATATCTTCAGTTAAAGAAGATAAGAAAGCATTAATATCATTTTGATTCATCTCAAAAATGTACTCATTTACCCCATTTGAGTTCTTAATAATTTTAAAATAACTGTTTTCAAGGTTTGAATATAAAATACGGTTAAACTTATTAAGAACGTTGCTATTTTTTATATTTTGCATAAAGTTCATTATTTCTTGAATATAAGTTGGTAATTCACTTTTATAAGCATTATCACCACTAGTTGTAAGATATGCAAATGAAGCATTAGTATCTAATAATGCTTCTTTCTCGTTTTTTTCAACTTTGATTTTTCCAGTATCAATATTATACTTCGCATTAGAATCTCCAGAAATAGTTACTAGTTCTATTTTTCCTTGCCTCGTTTTAAAGTTATAATTTATTTCGCAATTTCCATTGTTATGAATACTACTAGTAAAATTGGTAATTATTTGCCCAAATAAATCAAAACTAGGTTTAAACATATTTAAAATAATATTCTTATCTGATAATAATCCATTTGTACCAAGCAGAATAAATAGTAATACTAACGCTATTATTCCAACTGTTCCAAATATAGTTACTTTTTTCTTCATATTTTCACCAAATCCTATATTCTTTCCTTAAGTTCCTCTAATTCTTTAATTCTATCTCTAACCTTTGCCGCTTCTTCAAATTCCATTCTTTGAGCATATTTAAGCATTTCATCAGTTAGCTTATTAATTAAATTATCAATATCTTGTTCTTCTTTAATTTCAATCTTTTCGCCATTTGCATCTTCTTCTAAAATTGTTGCTCTAATATCATCAAAAATATCCTTTTTAATTGTTTGAGGAACTATACCATGTTCTTCATTATATTTTTCTTGAATCTTTCTACGACGATTAGTCTCTTTAATAGCTTTTTCCATAGAGTCCGTTAACTCGTCAGCATACATAATGACTCTTCCTTCAGAGTTTCTAGCTGCTCTACCGATTGTTTGTATTAAAGAACGTTCTGAACGTAAAAAGCCTTCTTTATCGGCATCAAGAATAGCAACTAATGCTACTTCCGGTAGATCAAGACCTTCTCTTAAAAGATTAATTCCAACTAGTACATCATACTTTCCTTTTCGTAAGTCTTTTAAAATTTTAAGCCTATCTAATGTATCTACGTCAGAATGCATATATGTTACCTTAATATTTAACTCTTTTAAGTATGAAGTTAAGTCTTCAGCCATTTTTTTTGTAAGCGTTGTTACTAATACTCTAAATCCTTTTTCAACTGTCAAAGCTATTTGTGAAATTAAATCATCAATTTGTCCATCTACAGGTTTAACTTCAATCTTAGGATCTAATAAACCTGTTGGACGAATGATTTGTTCAACAGTGTTTACAGAGTGCTCTTGTTCATAGTCTGCTGGAGTAGCACTTACAAATATAACCTGATTAAGTCTTTGCTCCCACTCTTCAAATTTTAATGGTCTATTATCAAAAGCAGAAGGTAATCTAAATCCATAGTCTACAAGAGTTGTCTTTCTTGCTTTATCACCATTATACATAGCTCTTACTTGTGGAACAGTTGCATGCGATTCATCAATCATAAGTAAAAAGTCCTTTGGAAAATAGTCCATAAGTGTATATGGAGCACTTCCTGGGGCTCTTCCAGATATGTGTCTAGAATAATTTTCGATTCCCTGACAAAAGCCTGTTTCTTTCATCATTTCTATATCAAAGTTCGTTCTTTGCTCTATTCTTTGAGCTTCAATTAATTTATTGTTTTCATTAAAATACTTTATTCTTTCCTCAAGTTCTTCCTCAATAGTAACTATTGCTCTTTCCATTTTTGCTTTAGATGTAGCGTAATGTGAATTAGGGAATATTAAACAATGAGTACGAATGCCTATCTTTTGCCCTGTTAATGGATTAATCTCTGTTATTTTATCTATTTCATCTCCAAAAAACTCTATTCTTAATGCAGATTCTGACGAATTAGATGGATATACTTCAACAGTATCTCCTTTTGCTCTAAACTTACCACGTTGAAAATCAATATCGTTTCTATCATACTGTCTGTCGATTAACTCTCTTAAAAACACATCTCTGTCAATTTTCATACCTGGTCTAATAGATAAAGTTAAATTTGAATAGTCATCAGGGTCTCCAAGACCATATATGCATGAAACTGAAGCTACGATTATAACGTCCTTCCTTTCGAATAAAGAAGCGGTTGCACTGTGACGTAGCTTATCAATTTCCTCATTAACAGCGCTATCTTTTTCTATATAGGTATCAGTCTGAGGCATATAAGCTTCTGGCTGATAGTAATCATAATATGAGACAAAATATTCTACCGCGTTTTCTGGGAAAAATTCCTTAAACTCAGAATATAATTGCCCTGCTAGCGTTTTATTATGAGCAAGTACAAGTGTTGGTTTATTAACTTTAGCAATTACATTAGCCATAGTAAAAGTTTTACCGTGAACCGTGTTACTCCTAGTAAAGTCTGAAACTTATTTCCAAGTTTAATTCCATCTACTAGAGATTCGATTGCTTCTGGCTGATCTCCTGTTGGCTTATAATTTGAATGTAACTTAAACATTTGCTCACCTCAAATGGATATTCTACCACACATTGACACATGTAACAATAGACTAAAAAAGCAATAAAAAAGCCCGAAAGCAACGGATGTTGCCTTCGAGCAAGAAAAACTAGCACTTCACAATAACCTTATGAAGTGCAGTGAACTGCTTAATCGTAAAGTCCGGAAGCTCCCCAAAACGCTGATAGATAAGCTGAACAAAGCAAACTGCTTTACTCTGAGTATTGATACTCCTCTCAGGGTTGAACTCGATATCAGTGAAATACGTGTACCTGAGCAATTCCTCAAGATCTTTTACCGTCGCAGTCCTCCTAACCGCCTGATAATACAAAAAATCGTAGAAAAGCGTCTTAGGTTCAAGAGGAAAGTCAATTCCGTTGAAGGTAAACTTAACGAGATTTCCAGAGTTCCTAAGTCTCTCGTCACGCTTAGCTTCAACTGGAGAAACGGTCAAAAGGTCAGTGTAAGGACCACCCAGTTCAAAGACCTTACCAGCCTGAAACCAGTTTTCAAGAGCAATTCCATCAATCTTAAGGTTAAAGGCACTGAGCCTATTTCCAAGTGAAACATCGGACTTTGTGCTCACCTCAAGGCATTCACCAGAAGCAGAGAGCTGCTCATGCATCCTTTCAACGTTCTTTTTCTTCTGAGAAGCGGAAAAGCCAGGAGCCCATTCAAAATCAACCTCTTTTTTGCAGATGACGCCATTACCAATGAAGAAAGCAGGTCTCTGAGCCATTTTATCCCTCCTAAAATTATTTTGTCCTTAAATATTATAGCATTATTGTGCAGTTATGTCAACTTGGAAGCAATATAAATGCTCCCGGGAAAGTAATCCCAGGAGCAAAAAGAACTAAAGTCCTCTCGCCAGTTCAAAACACAAATCAGCGTAAAACTTATTATAGGCATCAAGATAGCTAGCCGAAGCAGTATCCTCCTCAATACCATGAATAAGAGATAAAAGTTCAATAAGCATTTTCAAACCATTAGAATTGACTTTTCCCTGCCTCAAATCTGAATTAACAATTCTAGAAAATTCCAATATGGTACTCTTAGTTTCATCCGTAAGACGCTCATACCTTCCATCTCGAATACCAGCGAAAACACCAGTTTCACTATTAAGCAGGTTATCCACGGTTTCATTAGTAACCATTTTCATCATCCTCCTATTAATTTATCGTTGCTATTATACAGTATTTGTTGCCTTATGTCAACCATTTTGGCCTTTAACTCTCTCCTGGATCCGGGTTGTCAGCACGAGGCCTTTGCTTTTCAACCATTCCCCTTATTATATTTATACTAGACAAGATATTTATATCGTCTGGATTATCTCGTTGTTCTCTTTGGATAGTACTTAATATAGTTTTATACTTTTCTAATACATTTCCCTGATTCATTCCTCTAAACCTTGATGGATACTTTTTTTCAAGAACTAAAGCACATAATCTTTCAATATCCACTCCTCTATCTATAGCAACACTTAATGCTTGGTAAATATATGTCCTAGCATTACGTAAATCGTCGCCAATCGATGGCCTTTCCCCAGAAAGTAGTTCATATAATTTGCCAAAAATATCTTTTGCAATATTTTTTTTATCCCTACCTGTTTTATTACAGTCAATTATAATTCTAAAAAATTCAAATAAAGAACGCTCAATTGGGGTCAAATCTGGTGTTATCAATTTTCCGCCATTTCTGCGCTGTTCAAATATTTTTTCAGTTTCGTCTAACTTATTTCTTACTTCTTGTTCATTTGATCCTTTTTCTACCATTCTAAATATTTCTATACAAACCCCATTTCGATTTGCTCCAGCAATATCGTTTCCAAATTTATCATATCCCATTGGATCAAATAGTGAAGGCTCTCCAGCATGGTCGACAAATTGACTTTTATATTTGAAGCCTGAACTATTTTCGCCATCAGGTTCAATTTCAATACACGTACCATTTTGTAAAAAGGAAAAATGTCTCTTACATCCATTAATATTAAAGTGCCTAATCCAATATTCTGGAATACCTCGAATATATTTTTCTAAATTTTGTGCTACTACTTCAGGTTGACTATTATAAATGGGACCATGATGAAATTCAAATTCTTTCATTTCACCAATAGTCACCCCAGTTTCTTTTTCTGTGAAAAATACTGGAACACCTCTAGCAAACCAAGAATCAATGTTACCATTATTATCAATAATATACCTCATACCGCATGGTATTCTAACAATTTTATTTTCCACAAAGTGTTTTTCACTTAATCGTGTACTTGGAAGTCGAATAACAAAATCTTTTAGCATTTCAAAGTCTTCAGGCTCTTTTTTGGCGGTAAAATGAATAACATCCTCTTTTTGAAAATCAATAAAACCCCTTTCAAACATTGAATTTGGAACATTAGAAATGCCTAGATCTAATAAAATTTCTCTCCCAAGGTTACGAATCAAATCATTTCTAATGCATTGCCTTACAAATAAACTTTCAGGTATAACCGATGAATCAAAAGATATTAGGCCATATTTTTCGTAGTATTGTTCAAAAAAATGCTTTTCCCAATTATTAAATTTATCACTATCAATATGTTTTTTTAATGTGTTTCGAATGATATCAACGTGAAAACTGCCATCATTTATTTTCTCTATTATTAAGTCGTATATCTTCTTCTTTTCAATTTTCAATTCCTCAGTATCATTACTTGTAGGAGTAAGCATGGATAACAAATCTACTAAAAAAGGATGTACTTCGTGAATAGAATTAGCCGGTATTTCATTATTTTTAAAAGCACTAGCATTAATAGTTATTTCCGAATCTGCAGGCCCATAATTACAAACCGAACTAGTATATAGCATACCATCAATGTATGAATATAAAGGACTATCATAAACGATTTTACCATCGTCACCTTTTAGTGTGCTCATGTCATAATAGCTTCTGTTATCATTAAAAGGGGTGTCGTCTGGCAATCTGTCTAATTCAATCATATATACTCTAGATCTAGTGTTAATTAGAGTTCCATTTTTAGCCAACATATATTTTTGCATATTCGCAATATTAGATGAAGTAGATATATACGGAGAATCAACATTACTTATAAGGTGTTTACACCCAACATGAGCGGCAAGTGCTCTTGCAGATGGGATACCTTCAGGATTCTTAGGTCTCATTCCTTGTATAATTCCATTTTCATCAGCTATTAACCTAAAGCTTCTATCTGCTCTAAATACATACAGCTTATTTTTATCCAATCCCATAGCTTTTACCACCTTTATTAGTTAATATTACTTTATTTTATAATACATCTTTTAATATCTAAAATATAGGAGTTTTCTAATTGTAATAAAAAAGAAAGGTATAGGTAACCTTTCTTTAATAAATATCTATTCACTTTTCACTATTCACTATTCACTCTTCATTGCTTCTATTGCTTTTATCTTTGTAGCTTTTACAGCAGGATAAAAGCCAGATACCATACCTATAACAATCGAAAATACCACTGCACTTATTGCAAGCCAGATTGGAATAGTAGATATTGTTGAACCAGCTCCTATACCAAGTTTTTGCCCAATTTCAGGCCCATATACGTTCAGCAGTGCGGAAATACCATAGCTTAAAACTAGTCCAATTATTCCACCAAGCAATCCAATAATACCAGCTTCAAATAGAAATAGTTTCCTTATGTCTGTCACAATACAACCAAGAACTTTCATAACACCGATTTCTTTCGTTCTTTCGTAAATAGACATTATCATGGTATTTGCTATACCTATTGCAGATACAAATAAAGATACTGCACCGATTCCACCTAAAACAAGCTGAATAGTATTAGACATGCCATTTACTTGATCCAATTCATCTACTCTACTGTATGACGAAAAACCCATTTCTTTTATCTTAGATTGTACATCAGCAACATAATTTGTATCATCAACACTAACTAAAATTGTTGAATAAGAAAACTCCTCTGATTTTTTAGATCCTTTTTCTTTCCTTTTTTGCTCTTTATACCATTTCTTTACCTGTTCTATTGGTGCATAGTTTTCATAACCCATTTCACTATTGGACTCTTCCATAACGCCTACAACATTAAGTTTGGTGTATTGTGGAACTGTTTTTTCATCATATACATCATCAAAAGAAATTTTTATTGTGTCTTCCATTACATCAACTGGACTTTCTTCATCATAGCTATAGTTTCTTGATTTTGGATTATGAAAGTAAATACTATTTCTTAATAATACTCCCGTCGGATTATCGTTTGATATCGTCGAACCACGTTCAATGTCTGGCAAATCAAAATATTGAACTGCTTCTGGATCTATTCCTGTAATATCAATATAAGCTTGATATTTTCCACTTTTTAGCATTGCTGATACAGAAAGAAGAGGGCTCACGGCTCTAACATGATCCATATTTTTTATTTTTTCAACAGCTGTATCGTCAAGCTTATTTTTTTTAACAACACCAGTATCAAAATCATAACTATTATTATTTATTCTAATTAATGTTAAACTACCCCACTCTTCAAGTTGCTTAGTATAGCTCTCTTGTAGAGCTAGACCTAGTGAAAGCATTATAACAATAGAAAACGCACCTATTGCAACACCAACCATTGTTAGTGTAGTACGAAGTTTACGTCTCCATAAGTTTTTAAAGCCCATCATCGTAAAATCAGATAATTTCAAGATATCACCTGCCCATTCATTAAATCAATTTTATCCTACTTTGTAACAGATTTTTTACCTCTCCATACTCCAAGTGCGACACCAATAATTAAACATATAGTAACAACAATAATCATAATATGAAGATTACTCCCATTTCCTGAAGGCGTACCTCCAGAAGCAAGTCCACCTACATTTTCTGAGACCTCTTCAGTTTTTGAAGTATTTCTATCAATATCGAAAGTTTCTTCTAATTTGTCACTAGAGCTTAAATTTGAACTAATAGCGTCTAATAATTCTTTTTCCATGATATTCTCCTTTAGTTATTATATTTCATCCTCAAATTTTTTTAGGATTATCTTTTTAGTAATTGTTTTTACAATAATAAAAGATAATAGCAATGTTCCGATTCCTGCAAGAACAATTTGCCATGCCTCAAAGCGAACTACATTTTCATCCTCTGGCTCATCAATAATTAGTCCTTCAAGAGGATCATCTTTATAAACTTCTTCAGAAATTGCGGTAGCTTCAACATCTCTTTTAACTTCTATAGTTCTTCCAGAAGAGTCTTCAAAACTTAATACTAAAGTTCCATAATTTTTGCCTTCTTTTGTTGGCTTTACTTCAATATCATAATAATCTGATGTTCCTGCTTGCAAATTACCAATATATGTCGATTCTTGTACTGGTTCAAAGTCACCCTTTACTGTTGCAACTAAATTTGAAACAGTTGCTTTTCCCATATTAACATATTCAAATGATAACGAAGTAGGAGCGTCAACATATCCTTCTGATACAGAAGCAGAATTAATCACTAACTTTGAATACTCTGTAACAGGAACATTTAATGTTTCCCTTGATGTGTATTCAACACCTTCATAGTCTTCGTAATCAAATTCAATACTAATTGGGTATGAATTTGAAAGTAAATCTTGCTTTGCTTTTAAGCATAAGCTTTTTGAAATACTTGAATTCTTGCCCATCGACTCTATATAGAAGGTGTTACTTCCATTAGTGATAATGAATGCTCCTTCTGTGCTACTAACAGTAATCTTTATGTTTCTTATGCTTTTATCCTTACTTGTGTTTTTGCATGTAAATGAAAATGTAAAGCTTTCACCAGCTACGATTGTGTTTGAAGAATAATTGTATGAAGAAACAATTACTTTTGGTTTAGCATATATAGGCTTATCTTCCTTCTTTTCTTCTTCCTTTTTATCTCCAGAATCCTTCTTTGGAATTTCTACATTTGTGATATATATTTTCTTGGTTGCAGAATACTCTTTATCTTCATAGTCTTTATAATTAACTGTTACAGATAAAGTATTATTTGGAGTTTCTATGTCATTTGATATTAATAAGTCAAATGTAACTGTTTTTTGACTTTTATCGTCGTTCTCTTTTCTTTCAATTGTTCCAACATATACGTAGTCTCTTGAATCTATTGGCATAATCTTAGAATCGTCAAATCCATCAATTTTAACTTCCGTTTCAAAAGCTTCGCTTCCACCGATGTTGTTAATATCAAATGCTACAGTAAATCTGTCTCCTGCTTTTAGCTTATTTGAACTATTTCTAATATTAGCAATATTTAGTATTGGTTTTGTTTTTTCAGATATTACCTTGAAATAAACATTCTCTTCTCTAGTAAATGCTTGAGAATATGAATTTTTATATTCAAATTTAAATTTTACTGGATAAGTACCAATTTTAGCATCATCAGAAACTCTTAGTTTAAATACGTGAGTTGCTTTTTGATTTCCTTTAAAGTTAATTGAACTATAAACTAAAGGTCTTTCATAAACTAGTACTTTATTGTCTTCAATTTGAGGAGATATTCTTAATTCTTGTGCATTAAATCTGCTATTATTTTTTATCTCAACTTTTAGTTCTAATTCTTCTCCAGGATTTACTTCTTGAAGTTCATCAGATTGTGTAAATACAATGTCTGGTACTCTGTCTTCGCTTCTGTTCTTTCCATCAGCATACCCTGCATCATATCCATCAGCATAAGCATCTACGATTGATCTATAGCCTTCTGTATCATCATCTGCCAAAGCAACTATGCTTATTGATAAAACTAATAATAAAACTGTAATTAGACATATTTTTTTATTCATTTTTGTTTCCTCCATCATACATCTTAATTATTTTGCCATCATGAACCTCTATTATCTTATCAGCATATTTTGCCATCGTAGGGTCATGAGTTACCATTACAATCGTTTGATTTTTTTCTTCTGCCATTTTCTTAATTATTGTCATTATCTCATGTGAAGTCTTGCTATCTAGATTTCCAGTAGGCTCATCAGCAAAAACTACTTCCGGATCTGACACAAATGCTCTTGCTATACCAACTCTTTGCTGCTGACCACCACTCATTTGAGTTGGTTTATGTGTCATTCTCTCCTTAAGGCCAACTGTAATAAGCAATTCTTTTGCTTTTTTTACTCTTTTAGATTTTGGAACCTCTTTAAAAATCATAGGCATTTCGACATTTTCTATTGCATTTAATGAATTAATCAGGTTATATGCTTGAAATACAAATCCTAAATACTTTTGTCTAAACTTCGCTAGTTGATTTTCACCCATTTTAGTAATTACCTGATTCTTAATCCTAATCTCACCAGACGTAGCTTTTTCAATCCCTGCCATGATATTTAGAAGTGTAGATTTTCCAGATCCAGATGTGCCAAGCAAGCAACAAAAATCACCTTTGTTTATTGTAAAACTTACACCATCCAATGCTTTAACTGCTTCATTACCAATTTTATATACTTTTTTAACATCATTAACTTCAATTATTACTTCTTTATTTTTATTTGTTTCTATACTGTTTTCCATAGATTTTCTCCTGATATATATAGAATAAAGCAACAAAGAGTATAATAGCGCAATTACTTTTTGTCAACTAGTATAAAGGAACATAAAAAAAAGAGTGAGAAAGCTTTTTTCGCTTTTTCACTCATAATTAATCCATATTGTTAACATAAATTAGCCATTCATAATTGCCTCAAATTCTTCATCTTCAATCTTTTCTTTTTCAAGAAGAATATTAGCTACAGCATGAAGCTTATCTTCATGTTCTCTTAATATTTGTTCTGCACGCTTATATCCTCTATCTATAATATTTTTAACTTCAACATCAATAACTGCTGCAATTTCATCTGAATAATTCTTAGAATTATTAATATCTCGCCCTAAAAATACTTCTTCTTGATCAGTTCCAAATGTAATAGTTCCTAATTTTTCACTCATACCATATCTCATAACCATAGCTCTAGCCATTTTAGAAGCTCTTTCAATATCATTAGAGGCACCAGTACTTACATCATGCAAAATTAATGATTCTGCAACTCTACCTCCAAGAAGTGAACAAATTCTATCTTCCATTTCAAGTTTTGACATAAATGACTTGTCTTCAGTGTTTTTATACATTGTGTAGCCACCAGCCATACCTCTTGGAATAATAGAAATTTGATGAACCGGTTCAGAGAATTCAAGAAATCTTGAAACAACAGCATGACCGCCTTCGTGATAAGCAGTTAATTTTTTCTCCTTATCAGAAATGATTCTTGATTTCTTCTCAGGTCCCATAATGACTTTTACCATAGCATTTTCTAGATCTTCCATTGTTATGGCTTTTCTATCCGCTCTAGCTGCTAGAAGTGCAGCTTCATTCATCATGTTCTCTAAATCAGCACCAACAAACCCGGCAGTGTTTTTAGCAAGTATACCTAAATCAATGTCGCCTTCTAACTTTTTCTTTTTAGCGTATAAAGAAAGAATTTCTTCTCTTCCCTTAATATCTGGACTTGGTACAACTATTTGCCTATCAAATCTTCCTGCTCTTAAAAGAGCCTTATCAAGAATATCAGGTCTATTTGTAGCAGCTAAAACAATTACTCCTGAATTAGTTCCAAAGCCATCCATTTCAACAAGTAATTGGTTTAATGTCTGTTCTCTTTCATCGTGACCACCACCAAGACCGGCTCCTCTTTGACGGCCAACTGCATCAATTTCGTCTATAAATACTATACATGGTGCCTTTTCCTTAGCTGTTTGGAATAAGTCTCTAACTCTTGATGCTCCAACACCAACGTACATTTCAACGAAATCAGAACCCGATATAGAGTAAAATGGAACACCGGCTTCTCCTGCAACTGCCTTAGCAAGAAGTGTTTTACCAGTACCTGGCTGACCAACTAATAACACACCTTTTGGAATTCTAGCCCCCATGTCTACAAACTTCTTTGGATATTTCAAGAACTCAACTATTTCTTGAAGTTCTTCCATTTCTTCTGGAAGTCCAGCAACATCTTTAAACATTATCTTGTCTTTACTATCAGGATCATTTAATCTTGCTCTATTTCTAGTAAAGGACATTGCATTTTTTCCACCATTCATTGAATTCATCATAAAGAAAAAGAACAAAGCAAAAATAATTAGAATACTTATTGGTGTAATGTATTCAAGCAAAGATTCAACAGCCGAAACAGATTGTTCTTTTAAGTTTATTGTTCCTTCTTTAACCTCATCTTCAATTGAAGTCATAAAAGCAGTCAAACTAGGAATATTAACAATCTTATCGCCCTTTTGATCTTTAAATTTTACAATTGCCTTCGAGCCATCACTTGCTAAGGTAACATCAGAAACATTTTTATTATTTAATTCAGTCATTAATACAGAATAAGATATTTCTGTAACCTGGTTACTTTGTGCTACAACTATAGCTAAGAAAGCAACTATAAGAACTATAATGAGTATTGGTGCAATTCCTCTACCACTCTTTTTCATGAGTCCTCCTTTGTCTATCCTTTGATTATTTCAAAATAGACTTTTCTATTTTTGATACTTATTTTTAAATACTTTTTAGGTGTCAAATACTTGCCACCGACATTATTTTCACACATTTTGACTATATCGTCAACATGCACTTTTTCTATATCTTTCGTATTTCCCAGCAAGTTGAATATTGCTTTAAGAACTATTCTTTTTCTTAAAAACAAATGCAATGAATTAAACTTTTTTAGGTTAAGAGACAAGCAATTATCATCATTATCACATAATAAATTAGCATAATTCTGCTCAACTTCCTGATTAACAAAATCCTCTTCTTCTCGTGCTATTAAAGACATTCTTGATATACAGCTAATAACATTTGCATTTATATTCTTTTCTAGATAAGGAATTAGTTCAAGGCGAACCTTATTACGAGTATATATTGTTTTATCGTTTGATTCATCGTGTCTTGGATTTAGTTTGTTTTCTTTACAATACTGATTAACTTCATCCCTTGAGCATTCTATAAGAGGTCTAATAATATTTCCAGATTTTGGAAGAATTCCTTTAAGACCTGAAACGCCGCTCCCACGCATAATATTTAAAATAATTGTTTCAACATTATCATTTGCATTATGTGCTGTGCAAATAAGGCTGGCATTCTCTTTTTTTAGAATCTCATTGAAGAAATCATAACGTGCTTTTCTCCCTGCCTCCTCAGTAGAAAGTCCTTTTAATTTGCTCTTATCTTTTAAATTAATATGTTTAACATGAACTGGAATCTTGTATTTTTTACAAAAGTCTTTGACATATTTTTCGTCATCATCTGCTTTTTTCCTAAGTCCATGATTCACATGGCAGACAACGATGTTATAGCCCAAATTAAATAATGCCCACAAAAGGCTTATAGAATCTGGACCACCAGATACGCCGATAACAATTTTGTCGTTCTTATTTATTAAATTGTATTTGCTAATTGTTTGACTAATTTTATCAATCATATGTGCTTCTTTCTTTTATTTATAATAAATTATGACAACTGTATTTTATCACTAATATATTAGAATTATACATAATTAGGTTCTTACTTTCAATAAAATAGCCCATTTTAAATGTTACAACTTAATTTCTTTATTAAGTTTAAATGAATAGATTATAGAATTAGAAACCTTTTTAGATAATATCTCCTCAAGTGCCCTTTTATACAAATACAATTGAACCTTATATTTTTTTATTAATTCCATTCCGTCTTGAACATTGTCAGTTTTATAATCAACTAATATGAGCTCATCCTCATTATTTATGAAATAAAGATCTATTATACCTTGAACCATAACAGTGTCATCAGATTCATTATGATAAATTTCAGATGCTTTAATGTTTAAATTAAAAGGAACTTCTTTTTTTATCTCTTTAGCATATAACAAAGAATTAAATAAATCAGTTTTTGAAAATTCATTAACTACCTTTATAAGTTGAGTTCTAAGGAACTCATTTTGAGTTGCTCCCTCAATAATTTCTTTTATAGCAGCTTCATCATAATGTTTGAAATTAATGTGTTGAAATACAAAATGGACAAGTGTCCCGTAGCTAGCACCCGATGTTACATCTTCTTGCAAGAATTCAGGTTTTGATACAAGTTCAAGATTTGAAACAACTTGTTCATCCAGTTGGTTTACTTGTGACATCCTTTTAATCTCGCTAATAGAAATTTTGCTAGGAATTGTTGTTGAATCTAAATACTTATATTTCCAATTCATTTGCATATCAATATTATTATATAATTCGTCATTAATTATAGATGAATCGCCAGAATTTTCAGCATCTATACTACCTATTCCACCATTAGCTTCATGAATAAGATCCTCATAATATACCTTATTTACGTTCCAAAGATTTGTTTTACCATAGATAGAATAACCAATCCAATCTAAAAACGAATTTGAGTTAATTATTTTATAATTACTTATTTTAGACTTGTATTTAAGCACTAACTTATTAATATCTTTGACCAATCCTGTAACAAATAATTTTTCACGTGCTCTTGTCAAAGCAACATACAAGATTCTCATTTCTTCAGCAAGGCTTTCTCTTTTTGATTTTATTATAATAGCATTTTTAGAAATACTAGGATACTTTATCCTCATTTCATAATCGATAACATCAAGTCCAAAACCTAAGTCCGAATCCACGATTATATTGTCATTAAATTCTCTTGTATTAAACTTTTTATCAGTACCTGCCAAAAACACAATCGGAAATTCAAGACCCTTACTTTTATGAACACTCATAAGACGGACAACATTTTCATTTTCACCAATTGTCTTGCTTTCTGCAAAATCACCAGAAGACTGTTTAATGTTTTCAATGTAGTTTAAGAAATTAAATAGTCCTTTAAAGCTAGTTTTTTCAAAGTTCTCAGCCCTTTCAAGCAAAAGTTGCAAGTTAAGTTGTCTTTTGAGGCCTTCTGGAAGTAATGAAACGTAATAATAAAATCCCGTTTCGTTATAGATTTCCCAAAGTAACTCCCATATAGTTTTAAACTTAGATTCAAATCTCCATTTTTCAAGTTTATCTAAAAAGTCTTTACACTTGGATGAAATACTATTCTCCAGATTAAGAGACATATTTAGTGCATTGAAAAACGAAGTGCTCTTGTCACACATTCTTATAGTAGTCAAGTCATCAGGTGTAAACCCAAATATAGGTGACTTAAGAACAGCCACAAGAGGAATATCCTGTAATGGATTATCAATAATTCTAAGAACAGATAGAATAGTTTGAACTTCAAAGCTATCAAAGAAAAATCCAGTATTATCAGAATAAGCTGGAATATTTTGTTTAGATAACTCATCCAATATTGCATCTACTCTTCCGACTGTACTACGAAGTAAAATTGCAATATCTTTATATTGTGCTGGTCTGTACTTACCCGTTTTTTTATCATAAACACTATAGCCTGAAATAATCTCTCTAATCTTTCTAGCAATGAAAATTCCCTCAAGGTTTGCATTTGAATCAAGTTCAATATCAATATCACTATCTATATCAGAGGGCTTAGTTTCTATTAAACATAGCTCTGCTGGATTATTAGATTCATTATAAAAATCTGCACCAAATTTAAGATATTCCGCCTCATTATAATCTAGTTCTGCAGATTCTTTATTCATTATTTTGTCAAAAACATAATTTACTTGATCAATAATATTTTTGTTGCTTCTAAAATTTTTAAATAATAATACTTTTTGATTATCAGATTCCGTACTAGAAGCGTCAAGAAAAGTATTATACTTATTAAGAAATAATTCTGGCTTTCCGCCCCTAAATTTATAAATACTTTGCTTGATGTCACCAACCATAAACATATTTTTATCTGAAATTCTACTTAAGATACTTTCCTGAACAAAATTACTATCTTGATATTCATCTATCATTATTTCGGAGTATTTTTGTTTGTAACTAAGTACAATTTCCGGATTCTCATCAAACAATTTTAATGTTAAATGCTCCAAATCAGAAAAATCAACAATGTTTTTCTCTCTTTTTTTGGCATCATATAAATCGATAAAATCAAACAAAATGCTTTTGAAAGATAATAACACTTGATATAAATAATCAAAATCAAGTATTATTTCTTCCTTCTTTGAAGTGAAATATTTCTTTTTTATTTCTTCATTGATTATCTTTTTTATAGAGTCTCTAATATCTTTGATTTCTTTTTTTAATTCATCAGATAATTCACTACTACTTGCCCTTGAAAAAGAAAAAGACTCTAATGAATCATACAATTCATTCCAAGATCCGCTCTCATAAATGTTTTGAAGTCCAAGAATATCATTATGAATATAATCAAAATTTCCATCAAAAACTGAATCAATACACTTTTGATATAAATTTTTAAGTTCTTCAATACAACTAAATATTTGTTTTTTAACATAAGAATATACCTCTTTTGAAAACGGACTTTTTTCAAAAGAATCAGTATCAACTTTATATTCGTCAATCTTATTATCTATCCATTTTTTTGGATAAGGAACTGAGCCTAAAAATCTGTGAATTTTAAGTATCAAATCCCTAATATTTGAATCATCACGATTTGAAGAAAAAAGAAGTAATGTAGAAGCAACATCTTCATCGTCATATTTATCTTCTAGAATTTCTTCTAGTGCTTCATATTTAATAAGCTCGCACTCAGCACTCTCACCAACTCTAAAATTTGGATCTAAGTCTAATTTATAAAAATATTCACGTAAAATCGAACTGCAAAAGCTATCAATTGTTGAGATAGAAGCCTTAGATAAGAGCATTAATTGTTTTTGAAGATTAGGATTGGTGTCTAAGTGTTTATATATTGAATCTGCTAATCTTTCACGCATTTCTGAAGCAGCTAAGTTAGTGAAAGTAACTACTAAAAGTTTATCAATATCTATATTGCAATCAATTATTTTATGAATAATACGTTCAACTAAAACTGAGGTTTTACCAGATCCTGCGCCAGCTGCGACAAGCAAATTGCAATCAGTTAAATTAATAGCAAGAAGTTGCTCATTGGTATATTTCATAATACATTCCTTACCTTTGGATCATATTCAAGTTTTCTAAAACAAGCAGTGTCATGTAGCCAAAATATATAAGCATAAACGTAATACCAGTAAGACGACCAACTTTATGCTTATCACTAACAAATGGAGCAATTGCAAAAATAGTATTACCAACAATAAGTATCATAATGTCTTCCCTATAGCCACCAACTTGAGGGATATTCCTTATAGCAGAAGATGCACCTAAAACTAATAAAATATTAAATATTTGTGAGCCAGCTATATTACCAATCGCCAAGTCTGCTTGATTTTTTCTAATGGCTTCAAGACAAGTAATTAATTCCGGTAGTGATGTTCCAAGCGCTACAATAGTCAATCCTATTATTTTCTCAGAAAGGCCAAGTGACAATGCAACAAGTTTTGCATTATCAACTGTAACATCGCCTCCGACTTTAAGTAATGTTATACCTAAAACAATCGAAATAATCGCAAATGCTACTGGAAATCTTGCTTCAAATTTCGTTGTGTTATCTATAATAGCTTTGGCAACTTTAGTTTTTCCTAATTCCTTAGATTTCTTCTTATCATCTTTATCATTTTCACTTTCATATTGATTAATATTCTTTCCGTATTTAGCTACCAAAATGTTATAAACAATGTATAAAAGTGCTAAAAGTAGTAAAATCGAACCTTCAAGTCTCGTAACTACTCCGTCATTAGTAACAATAAAATACAATATGAAACTACAAACAACAACAAAAGGCTGGTCAATAAATCTAGACTGCTTTTTCATATGCAACGGTTTTATTGCTGCGCACAAGCTTATTATCAAAAACAAATTAGCAAAATTACTTCCAACAACATTACCTACCGATATATCAGACGAACCGTTTATTGATGAAGTAACACTAATAACAAGTTCAGGAAGTGATGTGCCGATTGAAATAATAGTTAGTCCAATAATTAATTCGGATATTTTAAACTTTCTAGCTATCTTTGATGAGCCATCTACTAGGAAATCAGCTCCGTTTAGCTAGAAGAAACAAACCCAAAAATATAAGTAAAATTTGCAGTATCATCTGCATAAATCATTCCCCTTTTCTGAATATTAATCTTTAGTAAGCATTTCAATTATCTGAGGATAATAATCATTAGCATGTTTTTTCCAGTTTTCACTAATTAACTTTGCCTGTTCAGACGATGCGCAATAAATATTTAACTCAAATAATGTTTTGTGAGACTCTGTAATTCTACATTTGGTTATATATTCATTATCATTCTCAGGAACATATTGTGCTGTAACAGCAACTTCATTTTTTACATCTGGAAGTTCTTTTTCTATAATATTATCTAATTTCAATTTTACAATTCCTGGTAAAGCGTCATTAGTTAAATCAAGAATTTCCTTTCCTTCTGGAGTAATATCATAAAGTAATTCATTGTCTTGATTATAACTAGAAACATATTTTTGAGATATTAGTTCAGCGATTATATGTTGGAAGTAATAATAATTAAATCCATCAATATCATATAGTAGTCTTTGAATTTGAAGATTAGATAAAGTACAATTTGCTTTATCTAATAAGTATAAGATTAATAGCTTATTCTCAGCTAATTTCTCCATATCCTTAGATTCTTTATTTTCATCCATAAATTTCACCTTACATATAATTATTCTTTATAATTTTGCCTAACAATCTCAAAAGCAATTATACTAGTCGCAACAGCAACATTTAAACTTTCTGCCTTTCCGTGGCATTGGTATTTTTATTAGTTTATTAGCATGCTTTATAGCTTCATTACTTACACCTTGAGATTCATTTCCCATAATAATAGCAAATTTTCCAGTGTATGAAACATCAAAATACATTTCCTTTGCTTTAAGCGATGTAGTGTATATATCAAAGTTGTTTTCCTTTAATTCAGATAAATAATCGGTTAATTCTTTATCAAGCTGAAATATATTGATCCTAAATATTGCTCCCATCGTGCTACGAATTACTTTTGAATTATATGGATCAACAGTTCCCTTTGAAAGAACAAGACAATTATTACCAGAAGCATCAAGAGTACGAATTATTGTGCCAAGATTTCCGTGGATCTTGAATATTATCAAGTACAAAAATAGTTTTATATTTTGAAAAATCTATTTTTTGGCTTGGGATTTTAACAATACATAAAACTCCTTGGGGTGAAACTGTATCACTAAGATAATTAAATACTGCTTCCGAAACGTAAATTATTGAGTTCTCCTGCTCTTTTTTTGTTGCAGAATCTCTAATCACAGCTTTGTCTTCATCTGAGACCATCTTTTCGCAAATTACAATATTAGAAATCTCAGCATAGTTTAAGGCCTCAAGAGTCATTTTAATTCCTTCCACTATATATTCTTTATATTTATTTCTAAATTTTCCCTGTGAAAGTGATTTAATTCTTTTTACTAAATCATTATCTTTGCTTGTAATCATATGTACTCTCCTATCGATACAATTCTAACAAAAAAAGTGGACTTAGTCCACTTTTTTAATATTTTAGTTACTCTCCTGAGTTAGGTAAAATCTCAACAACATCGCCGCTAAATTGTAGTATTTCATTGTCACCACTATCTATATTATTTTGAGCTTCTTCCTTTTCTCTTTTAACCTTAGGAATGATGTTCTCAAGTACAATTGAATTAACTAAAGCTTTATTATGCGTCATATTTGATGTAACTTCAATATAATAATTTGAAGCTTCATTGTTAAGTCTGTCTTGATCATTTTCAGAAAGTCCATCTACCTTATCCTCAACATAGACAAAAGCATATCCATTTCCAGTATCAAACAAATCTGAAAATTCACCTTTTTTGGTACTACTTAAACCTTTTCTAATTCCAGAAATCATTTCTGGTGATACAAGACCCCAAGAAACTAGTGTAGATGAATCACTATAATCAGTTTCTAGGTAAAATGAACTAACTTGATCTAAACCACCATTTTCAATAGCATTAAAAGAATTTCCATTTTGAATATACCTATTTGCTGGCAATTTTGTCGCAATTTGTGTAAAGATATCTCCAGAAACACTTTCGCCACTATATGAAACTATTTCATCTAATTCTGCCTCTAAAACATCTCCAGAAAGGTGTTCTTTTACATATGCAAGCAACTTAGTTGCTATTTCTTTTGATTTTACATTAGGATCAACTTTATTAGTATCTCCAGATAAATCTCCACTTTCTTCTACTTGCATCTCATTATCTACTTCAATTACTCTGAAATCATATGTGTAAAGATTCTTATTTGATATTTTTCCATTTTGAAGCATATAATCCAAATATTGCTCTGAAACATTTTCTGGAACTTTTCCATACTCATATGGAGAAGTATAAAGTTTTTCACAAAGTGCCATTTCTTCTTTAACCTTTAGATAGTCTTCTGCTTTTAGGTTGTAGTCTGCTAAAAGAATTTCTTCATCTCCACTTTCTAAAGTAGGCTTTTCACTCTCATTAAGAGTTAATCCAGTATCATATGCTCTTTTTGTATAAATCTTATACACTTGGTATTGGTTAAAAGAAGAATCTATATCATCTTTATTAGAACTATTCTCATAGTTCCAAACCTTAACATAATTTAAAAAATCATCAATACTATACTTATCGCTACCAATCTTAAGAACAGTATTATCTGTTGCATCCCCTATGAATAAGAATAGAAGTGCAGCAATTATTACAATTAAACAAACCACAACTGCGGCAACTTTTTTTGCGTCCATAAAAACCTCCTATGCGCTAATAATCTTTAGCAATTTTAAAACTTCATTAAGTGTATCACTTTCATTTTGTGATTGCAACTTCAAAGTTATAACAGAAGAATTTTCTCCTGATAAAAATACCCTTCTGCGATAAGTATCGACTATATATTTCTTTTTTATATCCGTCAATACACTTGAATCTAGCAAGTAAATTGTCACATTTTCATTATTTTGCATAATTTTACTTATGTAAAGCTTTCTGCAATAACATTTTATCCTTGCAATTTCAAGAAGATTAAATAGTTCGTCCGGCATCTCACCAAATCTATCGATAAGCTCATCACAAATATCAGATATTTCCGCTTCTTCATTTATATTTGCAATATTTTGATACACTTCAATTTTTTGACTATTATTTGAAATATACTCATCTGGTATATAAGCAGATACTTTTAAGTCAATCTGAATATCAAATTGTTCCTCAACTTCCTCTCCCTGAAGTTCTTTAACCGCTTCTTCAAGAAGCCTAGTATACATTTCATATCCAACAGACTCAATATGTCCAGATTGTTCAGTACCTAGTATATTTCCAGCTCCCCTTATCTCCAAATCTCTAAGTGCAATTTTAAAGCCAGAACCGAATTCTGTAAACTCCTTAATAGCCTTCAATCGCTTTTCTGAAACTTCAGAAAGAACTTTATTCTTACGATAAGTAATGTAAGCATACGCTTTTTTATCTGACCTACCAACTCTACCTCTAATTTGGTAAAGCTGAGCAAGGCCTAGTCTGTCTGCGTCTTCAATAATCATAGTATTTGCATTTGGAATATCTATTCCAGATTCCATAATTGTTGTACATACTAATACATCTATATTTTTTAATGCAAATTCTTCCATTATTTCTTCTATTTCTTTTCCAGACATTTTTCCATGAGCAAATTTAACTCTTGCTTCAGGTACAAGTCTTGAAATTTCACTTGCCTTTTGTTCAATATCTTCTACTTTATTATATAAATAAAAGACCTGTCCATTTCTTTCTAGTTCCTTAAATATGGCTTCTTTTATAACATCTGTATCATATTCAAGTACATAAGTTTGAACTTCTTTTCTGTCTTGAGGAGGGTCATATATTACGCTCATATCTCTAATACCAACAATAGATAGATGAAGCGTTCTTGGAATTGGTGTAGCTGTCATGGTTAATACATCCACATTCTTTTTAAGTTCCTTAATTTTTTCCTTATGAGCAACTCCAAATCTATGTTCCTCGTCAATGATAAGTAAACCTAAATCCTTAAATTTTACATCTTTTCCGTAAAATCTTATGGGTACCAATAATTATATCTATTTTTCCAGATGCTAAATCTGAGATTATCTTCTTTGTTTCCTTGACAGTCTTAAATCTATTTAAAACAGCAACATTTATAGGGTAGTCTTTCATTCTATCTTTAAACGTTTCATATTGTTGCTGAGCAAGTACTGTTGTTGGGCAAAGATATGCTACTTGTTTAGAATCCATAACAGATTTAAATGCTGCTCTTATAGCCACTTCTGTTTTACCATATCCAACATCACCGAGTAATAGCCTGTCCATTGGTCTTTCAGATTCCATATCTTTTTTTACTTCTTCTATACACCTAATTTGGTCATCTGTTTCTTGATATGGGAATAAGTCTTCAAATTCGTTTTGCCATGATGTATCTTTACTAAATTTAAAACCTTTGAGTTTACTTCTTTCTGCATATAGAGCTATAAGCTGTTTAGCAATATCTTTTACAGAAGCACGAACTCTAGCCTTTGTTTTTTCAAAGTCTTTACTTCCTAGACGATTTAGCCTAGGCTTTGAGTCTTCATTTGACGACATATATTTTCTAATTGAATCAAGTTGGTTAGTTGGAATATATAATATATCGTCGTCTTTATATTTAATTTTAATATAATCTTTTCTAATCTTATCTATAATTAAAGTATGAATTCCTATATATTGACCAATACCATGTGTAGAATGAACTATATAGTCACCAACATTCAAATCAGCAAAAGCAACTCTTTTTCCTTCTGAGAAAGCCTTAGGAGTAACCTTATGCTTTTTTTCTTTAAGTGGTGATTCTTCATCACATGCTACAAATAATATAGGTAATTCATCGAATTTATATCCAGAATTTATATGTCCTTGAATGATTATTATGCTTTTATTTGATGAGTCTGATAAAGCTTTTTCTATTGATTCATCATTTTCAACTATCGAACAATTTATACTATGGTCGAGAAGCATTGTAGCTAATGTACGACATTTTGATATTGTACCTGCGATAAGAACTATTTTTTCGTCTTTTTGCCTAGCTTCTTCGATTTCCTGAATAAATATATCCAGGTTACCACGAAAAAAGTTCACCTCCCTACAACTAAAGTTGTATCCGTTTCTTTTTGCATGCATATTTTCATCAATTAAAAACAAATTAATTGCGTTAATATCTTCAAGTAAAATGGCGATTTCACTAAAAGATGACATCTTTTCGGTATAGCTATGAGTAACCTTGTATTTATTTAGATAATCTTCAAGAATTTCTTTATTTTCAAATTCTACAGATTGAGCTTTTGATTTTATCCTCTGTGGCTCATCAATAAATATAATTGTATCTTTCGATACAAAATCTATAAGGCTAGACTGTTTCTTAAAAAAGTAGTCAAAATACTTTAATGCCTTATTTAAGTAGTTACCAGTGGAAATATTGGTAATGTCGTCAGATACTTCAGAGACTGATTTATAATCGTTTTGAATTGCCTTAGATATTCCTGGCAAATCTCTAGGATCAACGATAAACTCTTCAACAGGAAAGATCGTAACGTTCTGAACTGGTTCAAACGAACGTTGAGATACTGCATCATATTTCCTGATAGAATCAATTTCATCTCCCCAGAACTCAATTCTAATAGGAGAATCATATGTTAATGGGAATACATCTATTATCCCACCTCTTATGGCAAATGTACCTCTAGACTCACATATATCAGCTCTTTCATAACCGATTATTGAGAGCTTCAACTTAACTTCCTCAAGATTATATTCCTTACCAACCTCAAAGAATAATACATTATTAAATAAATCTGTCTTAGAAATTGTTTTTTGCATAACAGCTTCTATAGTAGTTAGAATTATTGAAGTAGTACTATTATATAACTTTGAATAAACTGACAATCTATCCATAGTATTATCCTTGTTGGTTGTATCGACATCATAGTACACAACTTCTTTTTTAGGAAATACTAATACATCCTCGTCTTCAAAAAACTTAAGATTTGAGTATAATTTCTTTTGCTCAATTTCATTATAAGTAATAACGAGAACAGGCTTATTTGTATAATACTTTGTTGCATATATAAAATGAGCCTTTGCAGAGTCTGTAAGTCCTGAAATGTTTATTGGAAAATTACCCTTGGATACGTCGTCGATATATTCTTTAAATTTCTTAATATTAGGAAGTACTTTTGCAAAACTTTCCATATTATCTCCTTTTTCTTTAATAACGCACTAATAGAGGTCACACCAATGTAGTGGCCTCTTTTTAGTTTTTCAAACTAGAATTTTACCATAAATTTACATAAAGTGCAACATATTAGAATACAAAAAATCAATCCATAAAGTCCTTTATTTAAGCACTCCATGGATTGATTGATTTATTGTAATTTGCCTATATCGTCTGAAAATTTTTCAATTATTTCTTTGGCTTTATCTTTAAGCATTGCAAGCTCAATTTTAGCATCAATAAGCTTTTCTTTTTGCTTCTCAATAAGCGATTCAACTTCCTGCATTTCTTTTTCTTTTTCGATTCTAGCATCTTCTATGATTTGCTTTGCCTGCTCCTCTGCTTTAATCAAAACGTCAGAAATACTTGCTTTAGATGCCTCTAATTCCTTTTTCTCGTTCATAAGAGAATTAATCTTATCATTTAGCTTAGCATTTTCAATTTTCATTTCTTGAAGTTGTTTCGTTTGCTCTAGAAGTTCCTTTTCATAACTACTCTTTATACTTGCTACATATGTTTCAACATCTTTTTTACTAGGTCCAAAAATTCCTTTTGGCAAATTATTATCTTCCATAATTAATGCCTCCTCAAAAACTAAAGGTTTTAAATAATTAGAATTCTTTAAGTATCTTGTCAATTCCATTATAAATTGCTTCAGCAGCAAGTTTTTGGAATGATTTTGTCTTTAGTCTTTCAAGTTCAGCATCGTTTGAAACAAAGCAAACTTCGCATAAAACAGATGGGCATGAAGTTTTAGATAAAATATGTAAATCGCCTCTATTTACAATTCCTCTGTTAACTGTTTCTAAGTTTTTAATAAGCTCTTTAAGTATAATTTCTGCACATTCACTACTTGTAATATCTCCATAATCACTCTCAGAGTCATTATTATAATATAAAACCATTGTACCAGTATATGATTTATTTTCAACAGAATTATTATGAATACTTACAATAAAGTCAGGAGCAATATTTTCTGCATAAGCAACTCTGTCCTCACGATTTAAGTAAGTATCATTATCTTCTCTATCGATAAATACGTTTATATCATCTCTAGATTTTAGCATATCATACAAATAAAGCGCAATATTTAAGTTGTATACTTTTTCTTGTGCATCTCCATTGCAAGCACCAGGATCTTTTCCACCATGACCAACATCAATTAATATTGTCTTATTTCCCTTTGTCTTTTTTACGGTAGTTTTAGGCTTTTCAACTTCAACTTCTTTATCTTCAGGTTCAGATTTTATTTCTTGCACTTCATTAGTATCATTCTCTTCATTTTTTCTCAAGGTGATAATTACATTTGTACTAGATTGTCTTAATGAATAGTTTAGATTACCTGTATCTATTATTTCAACTTCGTTTTTGTCTGTTTTAATATTTCTAACTAGTTCGTCATCTACTTCAAGTGTACCATAACCAAAATCAGTCTTTTTATTGACGCTTTCAAGTGTAAATTTATTTTTACTCTTTTCATGCTCATATCTAATGTCAGACATATCCACGCCAATAAGTGTTATTTGGCTATTTGATTTGTTCTTTTTATATTTTATATTTTGATATGTTGCTTCTTCAACCTCTACTTGAAGTTCTGAACTCTTTTTGTATATCCTATAATTACCTCTTACATCGATATCCAATACAATTCTTACAGTTGTTTTTGTGTACTGCGAAAATCTAACACTAGTTATTATTGAATTTTTAACTTCAATTTCTGTAGGTCCAGTAGTATCTAATTTTGCGTCTTCAATATCAAGGATGACCCTATTAGGATTTGTAATTATAGAATCAGAGTATTTAATTTTCCCAGTATATTTAATCTTTACTCTTTTAGAGGAAGCACTATATTTTATTGAAGTAATCAATGTTTCATAATCAACTTCCTCATTAGACTCTTCATCACTATGATCATCTGTAAGAGTTAAGTCATCAACAACAATGTTTTCGCCTTCTCCACTTGAAACTACTATTACGTTATCACCAGAAGAATTTGAAATATCTATATTTGTATCTCCACTATCTATATTCTTATCTAAAGTAGCATCTCCAGAGGTTTGATAATTTACTTCATTTTTTATTGGTGTAACATCATTTTTAGTATCACCACTACTATCTACTATTTCTTGTTCATCTGAACGTTCTCCACTAGGAACAGTGACAGGCTTATTATCTTCTTTTGTGTCATTGTTTATTTCATCATCTTCAAGTTTAAATTCTTCAGCCATTGCATAATATAGTGTTTTTCTATCTTTAGATAAAGTAACTACATAGTCTGTATCATCTCTAAAGTCCAAAACAATTCTATTAACATCGTTTCCTTGATTACCAAATCTTATTTCTGATATAGCACCAGACTCAAATTTGGCTGTTTCTGTGTTAAACTTAAATGAACAGTTTTCTATATCTAATACTAGTCTTAAAGGTTTATCCTCTTCTTTTGGCAGACTAAAATATTTATATCCCATAATCTTGCCATCAGCATAAGCAACTAAGCAATTAGTTCCATTTATATTGGCAAATCCAATTTTAGTTATATTAACCTTTGGGAATCTAATATCAACTGTATATGTTTCAGCATCCCATGAAACCTTAAAACCAGCATTTTCAGAAATGAATCTTGCAGGAACCATTGTTTTATCGTTAATGATTTTTGCCGGAACGTCAAGTGAAATCGTCTTATCATTTACCTTTGCTTCAAGTTTATCTATCCAAAGTGTTATTTTATTATCGTCAAATGAAATATCTACACGTCTTTCAGTTCCATCCCAATCAACTTTTCCATCAAGATATTCGAAAACCTCACGAACTGGTACTAAAGTTCTATCATTTAATATAATTGGTGGCATCTGCCCTTGTTTTGGTTCAAACTTGTCACCATTTAAAATAAGGCTTACATCTCGTACATTATACTCGTGCGTAACGCCATCGTACACGATTTCATTAAGCGCATACACACATGAATAAAATACTAAGCAAACTATTAACATTATAGAAAGCCTAAGCTTGTTTAGCATTAATTTTACCTCCTAGCCTAAGTACTTCATTATCTCCTCTTTAACTCCCTCAAGGCCAATGCAAGTATCTATATTAATTACTTTAATCTTGTCTCCAAATTTTTGCTTTACTTCATCTGCCATTTTTAGATAAGCGTCTTGCTGCTTTATGCTACTATCTTTATCAAATTTAGCATATTTTATGATAGCTTTATCTGAACGAGCAAGTCTTGTTTCGAATTCATTAGTATCACTCAAATATAGAGTAATATAATATGTTTCAAAATCAAAATTTGCGAGTCTTTCTAAAAACACATCAAAAACGTCATCATAAGAAAATTCTTTAAAACCAAGTCTGCAGTATATTGCTTCAGTAAAAAATGTTCTGTCAAATAAAAGATTTATATTTTTGTTCTGAAGTTTTTCAATATAGTCTAATAAGTCTGTATACATCTCAACTGATTTTGCTTTCCCAGTCGGTGAACTATCGTTACTACCATTTAACCTGTATAAATTTGTATATGGAAGTTTGTGTCTAATATAATCTGTAATAGTTGTTTTACCAGCACCTTGTGGTCCTTCAATAACAATTAATTTTGAATTAGCCATGATTACTTTCTAACCTTTCTTTACTCTTAATGACTCAAGATATTGTTCTTCGTCTTCTTCATTTTTTAAAATATTATCAACTTCATCATTTGTTAAATAGCCAAACTTAACCATTGAATATAAAACTTGTCTATGTCTTTCCTTTGCTAATTTCATGCTGTAATAGGGATTATAAAGTGAAGGAGCATTGGGTATTCCAGCTATTAGAGTTGCTTCATAATCATTTAATTCTATTGGTTCTTTTTTATAATATAAGTTTGCAGCTTCTTTTAGCGTGTAACAACCATTACCATAAAAACAAGTATTAATATATAATTCTAGAATTTTATCTTTTGAACAATTCTTTTCAAATTCAACCGCCATAAATATTTCAGCAAATTTTCGTTCAAGCTTTCTATCTTGTGTAAAATAAATATTTTTACATAGTTGCTGAGTAATTGTGCTTCCGCCTTCCTTCATTGCTCCAGATGATATGTTATTTAAAATTGCTCTAATAATTGAAGTATAATCAACACCGTTATGTTTATAGAATCTATGGTCTTCGCAAGCAATTACAGCGTCTTTATATATTTTAGGAATATCATCTAATAGAACATAGTGTTCTTTAGAAATTATTTCTTCTATTTTTTCATCAATAGGCATTTCTTCGAGTGCCGTTTTATACATTGAATAACCTTGAATGATGTATAAACTTATAAAAACAGCAATCAAGAGTACAATAAATATTAATATTTTTAAAATCGTCTTAAATACTTTCATTTAACCCCACTTTACTCCTATAATCCATTATATTATATAGTAATTTAGGTCAAATGTAGTTCAAATTGGCCATTTTTAACAAATATGTAATAATTATGGTAGATTTTCTTACAAAAAAAGAGACGCTAATTTGCGTCTCAATTTATGTTAATTATAGTAAACCATTTGCTCTCATCCATCTGATTCTTTCAGTATGGTCTAATATTTTCTTTCTTAAACGGATATTCTTAGGAGTAACTTCAACAAGCTCATCTTCTGCGATATACTCAATGGCTTGCTCAAGTGTAAATGTTCTTGGTGGAACAAGTCTTAATGCATCGTCACTTCCTGAAGCACGAGTATTTGTTAAGTGTTTTTCTTTACATACGTTTATTTCGATATCTTCATTTCTAGGATTTTCTCCTACAATCATTCCAGTGTAAACGTCAACACCTGCGCCAATGAATAATGTTCCTCTTTCTTGTGCATTATATAATCCATAAGTAATAGATTTTCCTTGTTCAAATGCAATTAAAACACCTTTTCCACGAGTCGACATATCACCTTTATATGGCTCATAACCAGAAAATACATGGTTCATTACACCAGTACCTTTTGTATCAGTCATAAATTCATTTCTATAACCAATTAAGCCTCTTGCTGGAATCTTGAATTCAAGTCTTGTATAACCTTGTGCACCATTTATAAGATTTGTCATTTCAGCTTTTCTTTGACCAAGTTTTTCAATAACTGTACCAGAAAAATCATCAGGAACATCAATAACTAAGTCTTCAATAGGCTCACATTTAACACCATCAATTTCCTTATAGATAACTGTAGGTCTTGAAACCATAAGTTCAAAGCCTTCTCTTCTCATGTTCTCAATTAAAACAGATAAGTGAAGTTCACCTCTACCAGATACAACGAAGCTATCAGGACTATCTGTTTCTTCAACTCTTAAAGAAACATTAGATTCAAGCTCTTTAAATAACCTATCTCTTAGATGTCTTGAAGTAATAAACTGACCTTCTTTGCCAGCAAATGGACTATTGTTTACACTAAATGTCATTCTAAGTGTTGGTTCATCAATATCTACAAAAGGAATTGCTTCAGGTTCATTTGGATCTGCGATAGTTTCACCAATATTGATATCTGGAATACCAACAACTGCAATAATGTCACCAGCTGAAGCTTCTTCTATTTCTGTCTTTTTAAGACCAGCATAAGTATATAGTTTAGATATTTTTAATTGTTGTACTCTACCATCTTTTCTACATACTGCAACTGGTTGATTAGACTTTATTGTACCTCTTTCAAGTCTACCGATTGCAATTCTACCAACATAGTTATCATAGTCGATACTAGAAACTAGCATTTGCATTGGTCCTTCTAGAGTAACTTTAGGCTCTGGAACTGTCTTTAAGATAGTATCAAATATTGGCTTCATATCTGTGCCAGGCTCTGTAGCTGTATAAGATGCTACCCCTTGTTTAGCAGAAGCATATACTACTGGAAAATCAAGTTGCTCTTCTGTAGCTGCTAGGTCAAAGAATAAGTCATATACTTCATCAACAACTTCCTTTGGTCTTGCTCCAGGTCTATCAATCTTATTAAGTACAACAATTGGTTGCAAGTTTAGATTTAACGCTTTTCTTAAAACAAATCTAGTTTGTGGCATTACACCTTCAAAGGCATCAACTAGCAATATAACACCATCAACCATTTTAAGTACTCTTTCAACTTCTCCGCCGAAGTCAGCATGTCCCGGTGTATCAATAATATTAATTTTAGTGCCATTATACATAACTGATGTATTCTTGGCTAAGATAGTAATTCCTCTTTCTTTTTCAATATCGTTTGAGTCCATTACTCTTTCATCAACATGCTCATTTTCTCTAAAAGTACCAGATTGTTTTAATAAAGCATCAACTAGTGTTGTCTTACCATGGTCAACGTGAGCAATTATTGCAACATTTCTTATATCCATTTTATCCTCCTAAGAGATTAGTATATTTAGTAATATGTTTGTAAACATTTTATGTATACTATTCTGCTATATATATAGGGAATAGTATAAACCATTCCCTACAAACATTTAAGTTCTCAGGTATCATCCTGATATTAAGTTCATAAATAGGAACTATACTGCTATTATTTACTCTTCTGATGGCTTAATGCTATCAAAAGTAAGTTGGTTTTCATCAACCTCATTTACATTATTCTCTTCTTTTGTCTCTGCTACTTCAGTTTGTTCTGTAGTTGCATCTTCAGGCATTCTTTCTTCGATTTCTCTAATAGAAAGTTCAATTCTCTTTTTATCTAAATCTACTTCAACAACTTTTGCTTTAACCTCTTGTCCAAGTTCAAGAACGTCTTGAGGCTTTGCAATTCTTTTTGCTGTGATATTAGAAATATGAACTAATCCTTCTAAGCCATTATCAAGTTCAACAAATGCTCCAAATGGTTTCATTGAAACAACTTTAGCTTCAACAATATCTCCAACTTGATATGGAACATTAAGCCAAGGGTTGTCCTCTGCTTTTCTATAACCTAAAGATATCTTCTTTGTTGCTTCATCAACAGATAAAACTTTAACTGTAATCTTATCTCCAACCTTTAAAACATCAGAAGGATGCTTAATTTGCTTCCATGAAATCTCCGAGATGTGTAGTAATCCATCAACACCACCAAGATCAACAAAAGCACCATATTCTTTTAGTTCTCTAACTGTTCCTTCAAGTTCAGCGCCTTCTTTAACTTTAGCCCAAACTTCTTTTTCAGCTTGCTCTCTAGCTTCTTTAACAAGAACTCTTTCAGAACCAACTATCTTTTTCTTTTCTGGATCATATTCAATTACTCTAATTTGAATAGTTTTTCCTCTATATTCGTCTAAATTCTCTACTTTCTTACCAAGTTGAGAAGCTGGAATAAATATTCTAATTCCAACAAATTCAGCTGTAACACCACCATTAACAACGTTTGTTACTTTAACTGTAATAGGTTCATTTAGCTTAACTTTAGCTTCAAATTGCTCTCTAAGAAGTTTTGTTTGTAGTCTTTTGGTTGAAAGAAGTACATTTCCTTTCCCATCATTCATTCTTAGAATGTAAACGTCAATCTTATCACCTTTTTTAACCTTTTTAGAAGGTAACTCATTCTCATCGTATGAATATTCATCCTTTGGAACTATTCCATCTGCCTTATATCCTAAATCAACAAAAATCTCTTCGTTGATAACATCTACAACTGTACCTGTAACTTGTGTTCCTTCCTCTAAATTTTTAAGTGAGTTTTCATATAACTCTTCAAAGTTTTGTTCATCATTTGCCATAAAAAAAATCAATCCTTTCTAAACTTTTCTGCTAAAATAAAGGCCAATTTGAGGCCTTTTATGCAACTTCTCATGGAGAAGTCAACCTTTAGTATTATCTAATAAAAATGCCTTAATGTCAATGTTTTAAGGCCATAAAATTTGTATTTTTTGTAAAACCGCTGTAATTATCGCAAAAATGATGTATTATATTTTCAATATGAATTCTAAAGGAGAACAAAAATGTCAAAAGTTAAACTAATTCTAGCCTCTAATTCAAAATGGAGAAAACAAATTATAAATATGGCAGGCTTAAAATGCGAACAAATTCCTAGTAGCGGTGACCCAGAAATTGAGTTTCAAAATCCTGACGATTACGTTATGAAACTTGCTTATTCTAAAGCTAAAGAAGTTGCAAGTAGATTAGATGAAGGCATTATAATTGGAGCTGATACGATAGGTTACCTAGATGGAAAACCCTTTGAAAAGCCTAAAAATCGTGAAGAAGCTTTTAATAACATGAAAGAGCTATCTGGAAAGGTTAATTATGCTGTTACTGGATGCGCTGTCATAGATAAATATTTAGATAAAGAAATAGTATTTTGTGAAAAGGTAAAAGTATATTTTGATGAACTTACCGACGAAGAGATTAACTGGTATATAGATAATGAAAGTACAGTATATGAGTGCGCCGGCTATTCTCTCGAGACATGCGCTTCCCTATTTACTCCAAAAATTGAAGGTGATTATAAGGCTATAATTGGTCTTCCAATTCATAGAATATATAAAGAACTAAAGAATTTAGGTTATAATATTTCAGATTTTGAAACAGAAAGGAATGATACATAATGAAACAAGTTGTTTTTGCAACAGGAAACCCAACAAAAGCTAAAAGATTTTCTGAAGGACTAAAAAAGTATGAAATTGAGGTATTATCTTTAAAAGACATAAACTTATCTATAGACGTTGAGGAAAATGGTAAAAATGCTATAGAAAATGCCTTAATTAAAGCTAGAGAATGCTTTAGACTTACTAGAAAGCCTTCTATGGGAATGGATGATAATTTATTTTTGGAAGGTGTCCCAGAAGATAAGCAACCGGGAATGTTTGTAAGAAGAGTAAATGGTAAAACTCTAAATGATGATGAGATGATTGAGCATTATACTAATCTTGTAAAAGAATATGGAAAAAATGGAAGAATAAATTGTAAATGGATATATGGGCTTGCAGTAATTAATCAAAATGGAGATGAAAATACTTATACATGGGAAAAGTCAGGGTTTTATATGGTAGATACTCCATCTGAAATAATCAATCCTGGTTATCCTCTAAATAGTATTTCAAAATATGATTCAAATAACAAATACTTTACTGAAACTAGTAAAGAAGAATCTGCATCACAAGTTTTTAATGAAGATGATGTAGTCAAGTTCATTGCAGAAAACACATAAAATAATGCACTAGCATTTGCTAGTGCATTTTTATTTGGCAAATCTACCTGATTACTTAATAAGACCATGATGCCAAAGAGCCTTCTTCAAAAGGATTTCATGCTCAGTGGAAATATCACAAAGCGGAAGTCTGCATTTTCCAACATCAAGACCCATGTAGTTAAGTGCCGCCTTAACAGGGATAGGATTAACCTCGCAAAACAGTGCATTAATAAGATCCAAATAAGAAACTTGCGTCTGCATTGCCCTCAAGAACTTATCATGGAGACAATTCCAAACCATGTTATGAGTCTCAAGAGGAATAAGATGAGAAAGAACAGAAATCACACCAATTCCACCAAGCGACATAACAGGCAGTATCATGTCATCATTTCCGCTATACACACCAAGTTTATCACCACATTCGGCAATAAGCTTAGCACAATAGCTAATATTTCCACTTGCTTCCTTCACGGCAACAATATTGTCGATTTCGGAGAGTCGCTTCATGGTGGGAATATCGATGTTCATACCTGTCCGACTAGGAATATTATAAAGAATAATCGGGATCGAGATCTTTTTGGCAATATGCCCAAAATGAAGCACCAAACCATCTTGTGTAGTCTTGTTGTAATACGGAGTAACCAAAAGTACACCATCTGCACCCATGTATTCTGCCTGCATCGAAAGATGAGTTGCATACTCTGTGTCGTTACTACCAGTACCGGCAATAACAGGTACCCTCTTATTAGCTCTCTTAATAGCATACTCAATTACAGCCAGATGTTCCTCATCAGTTAGAGTCGAAGATTCACCAGTTGTACCACAAATTATTATGGCATCTGTCAGATGGTCAATCTGATAGTCAATCAGCTGACCCAACCGCTCGAAATTAACAGTTCCATCTTCTTTGAACGGAGTAATGATAGCAATGCCTGCACCTTCGAAGATTTGCTTTTTCATAGCAGTTATACCTCCTTTATTGATTTTAAGAGAATATATCATAATTCCGGCATTAAGTAAACAGTTTGAGCGATTTTCTCTTGACAAGATGGAATTTGAATGGTATACATAATAATCGAAATTGAATATTTAATAGCTTAGACATTAATATGAATAAGCGTGAAAAAACGGAAATAATCATGAGAACTCTTGTCTAAGCCTTAGATATTCAGTTTACATTTTAGCTCATAATGAGCAAAGGAGTTGATCTTGTATGCTACGCGACAACTTTGAAGAGGTATTAGATCGGTCTAAAGAAAAGAAAACAATCGAGAGAATAATCTGTATCATATTGAGCCTCATTCTTGCCCTCTCATTTGTGGGTTACATGGGAATTACTGCTGATGTAACACCTGCAACATTTGACGACTATGTACCACTAAACTATGTAATCGAAGAAGTAGAAAATAATCCTGATCTCATGCTTCAAAGGGATGGAACAATTACCATTCAAAAAGATAGAATTATTTATACTATTGAAAACGAGCAATGCAAACTAACAGGAGTCTATGACAAGGATTTTAACCTTATTAGTAGAAGTGGCACTGATAAATCTTTTTCAGTTTTTTCTCTGGTTTTGGCCATGATTATAATGGGTACTCTAATTTGGACATGCGCACTACTTCTTTTGATTACAACTGTCTATTTGATCTGGTTTATTGTTCTCGTTGTATTGTCGATTTATAAAAAGCACGTCATAGAAAAGTCAATACAAAACGAAGAACAAATCAAAAAGGAAACAGCGCCTGAAAAAGAGCCTGCTCCCACTCAAGAAGAAAAAACTGAAATTGAGACTGAGAGTGAAGAAACCAAAGAGAAAAAAATAAGTTTTGAGGAAGTTATACCTCTTGAAGCGTTAACAGACGAGCTCTCTGATTAATCTAATAAATTGTGGTGGAGAAACATCTCCACCACTTTTTTATAATCTATAAAAAGTCTATTCTTTTTAGCAACAAAAAAATAGCAAGTCTTAAAAAGACTTGCTATTTCTGCATTTTATCCATATTTTGGATGGTCGGGGTGACACGGTTCGAACGTGCGACCTCATGGTCCCAAACCACGCGCTCTACCAACTGAGCCACACCCCGTTTTTTCAAAATGCTATATTATATTATATCATTTATACCTGCTTTGCAATAGTTTTTTACAATTTATATTAAAGATTTTATGCCAAAAATGAGGGAATATCACCAATTACCTAGTGTATTCCCCATTTTATGAAACTATAAATTAATGAACTAAAGTGAAGAAACCATACTGTTAATGTCAACGGTATTATTTCTATCTGTTGCAATCACAGAAATAAAGTAATCGCCAAGTTTTCTTATATAAATTGTCTGAACTGCAGATAGTCCATTTACAGTTGACACTGTCTCAACTGCTTTAAAGTCTTCTCCAGCTAATTTAAAATCCTTAACACCTTTAATTGTATAATTTAGAGCTGTTTGACTTTCTAACATCGTAGTTAAACTAGAAACGTAATAGTCCATTGAAACAACTTGCAATGGCTTTTCAGTCATTATTTGTACTGAATTGCCACTATTAGGATCTTGAGCAATTAAATAATACACTGATGTCAATTCAGCTACTTTTTTTAATTGTTCAGTTGAACCATCCATTATTTCAAACCCAGCATTAATAAGTTGATCAATTTGTTCATCCGAATACCTTACCCACCCTTTTGGCATATCAAACTTTAAACCTAAGAAACTATTCGAATAAGTATTGCCATTCCAAGAACCCATTGAAAACTCTTGTAACTTACTATCAACTTTTGTCTCAATAGTCTCTTCTTTTTCTTCGGCCTTATTCTCTAATTCATCATTATTCACTTCTAATTCTGAAATCACAGTGTTAGAAGGCTTAACATTAGAAGGTTTATTATTTCCTCCAATATTACATGCTACTAGTGAAAACAACATTAATGCTGCAAGAATTATACCAAATAATCTTTTGTACATATTAATTCCTCCTTATCTTTCGTTTATGTCTACATAATAATTATACTCTAAATTGGCGAAATTAACAATAATAAGTTTTATGTATACCTTGTAATCCCTACTTCCGTAGCAAATAAAATTAAAAAAATCTATAGGTTATCTCAGATTTTATAGACTGATAGTCTATTCAAGTAAACTATTATCTTTTGCAAAATTTGAAACTGACAAGAAGTTCTGATCGTAATTGTACTTTCCTTGCCCAAAAGTAAGCCACATTTCTGACCAAGACTTTCCTTCTTTTAGTAATTTATATACCGTCTCGTCATGAATATTTTGAGTATCTTTTTCAATGTCAACTATTACACAGCCTTCTTCATCATAAAGCTTACATTGTAAATCAGCTTCAAGTTTATCTATATGATAGGCAAAATCAGCCTCTTTTGTCTTTCTTTCATCAAATTCATATATAATTTCTTTGATCTTTTCTTTATCTCCAAGTGAATTTAGCACTTTCTCAATTGCTTCATGTCCTAGTTTGGCCTTTTCTTCCCTAGAAATTTGAAACTGCGTTAAATCACCAATCAAAATTTCTTCAAGCTCATGAACCGCTAACATATATATTACTTTGTAAATATCTACATCATAATCAAATTCTGAATACATTGCGATTGCAAGCATTTGTGCTGAGTATATATGCTCTGCAACGCTTTCTAGCCTTTCTCTTTCAACATGCCAATCTTTCCATCCAGTTCTGATTACATTTTTGAGCTTATTGCACAATACGTAGAATTTTAAAACATTTTCTTCTTTACTCATTTAGTACTCCTCACTTTTATATTAGTTATTGATTTTTATATCATTTTTTATTAAACTTTGCAAGTAAAGATAACCGCTGAAAAAGGAGAAAAATGGACATATCTAGCAGAATTAACTATGTTAATAAATACTTAAAAGATAAATTTGGAGAGCGTACTTTAAAAATATGTATCGATGCAGGATTTACATGTCCAAATAGAGATGGTAGCAAGTCTTTTGATGGATGTATTTTTTGCAGTGAAAATGGTTCTGGAGAACACCTTAAAAGTAACTTAACTATTTATTCTCAAATAGATTCATTTTTTAAATCATATAAAATTGAAAGAGCTAATGCATTTATTTTGTATTTTCAAAACTTTTCAAATACATATGGAGAAATCGAAACTTTAAAATCTAGATACGATTCTGCTATAGATGCATTTAACAAATTAGCTTCAAAATATACCAACCATAAAAGACTAGTTGGCATTCAAATTGCAACTAGGCCAGATTGCATAAATGAAGAAATTGTAGAACTTTTAGAAAGTTATTCTAATAATTTTACTGTTACAGTTGAACTTGGTCTTCAAACCTCAAATGATGAAAATAACTTTTTAAATAGGTGCTACAATAATGATGATATAAGAAAAGCAGTGTCTTTATTAAGAGCAAAAAACATTGATGTAGTAGTACATGTCATGTTAGGTCTACCTACACCTACCGGGATAGAAACACATAAAGATATTGAAAATACGACTAAGTTTATTAATTCTTTAGATATTCAAGGAATCAAAATCCACTCTTGCTATGTGGTTAAGAACACAAAGCTTGAAAAACTTTTTTATGAAAAAAAATATACTCCTCTAAATCTTATGGAGTATTTAGAGGAGCTATCTTATGTTTTAACTCATATTTCGCCAGATTTAATTATCCATAGAATATCAGGAGATGCTCCAAAAGATATTCTAGTAGCACCTGATTGGAATACTCATAAAAAATGGATAATTAATGGTATATATAAAAAATTTACTACCGAAGACCTATGGCAAGGAAAATTTTACAAATCTAAAAATGAACTAATATGAACTGTTGAACAGCCAAGTTTTTCCTTAACCTCGTTTAAGATACTAGTTGTATCCTCTATCATAACTATTTTACGTTTTTCAACATTTGGATGATTATTTATGATATCGGATAAAACATTTACCTTTTCTTCGTTACTTTCAACAAAGTAAGAATTCTCTTTTGGTATACCATAGTATTTAAATGCAAACTCAATTTTGCTATTCCTTTCTGCATCTGTAAATGCTTTAGAAATAACATATACATCACTTTTATTCTTATCAGCTAAATAATCTTGCATTCTTTTTGATACATATTGTTCGGTATATAGATTTGTTGCAGTATTATGAGTTTTAACCCATTCATCATCCGTGTCATCAAAGTGGTTATATTCCCCCCACTCCATAATAGCAAGTACACCATCCATATCAAATACAAGTACATTATCTTTTTCACGCAATAAATCTTTAATCTTACTCATACTTCACCTCAGAAAACATTATAAAAGAGAGGCTCTCACCTCTCTTTTATTATATCATAAATCTAAACTCCTGATTCAATAGAAAAATAACAAATATTTCCATCGCCATCAACGTCATAACTAAATCCTACATAAAGATTTTCATAATTAAATACTGCATTATATTCATCATTAGAATCTGGATCACCATATGCATTTATCAAATCTTCGCGTGTGCTTCCAAGTTTAATTCCAGTAACTAGTTCAGCAGTTGAATTTGGATTTTCTTGACTTGTAAACTTAATAGTATAAATAATTCCTTTATCAGTTTCTTCAAGTGTTAAACCTTCATAATAGTGAGTAGTAACTTCTCCTTCAACAGCGGCAGCACATGGAGTATATGTTTGAGGAGGTCTAATTTCTTCGCCTAATCCTTCTTTAACATCATCAAATTTATCTTTAACACCAAATTCTACTCCGTTATATTTTACTCTGAATTTTTGATAAACGCTCTCATCAGCAGGACGAAGTTGAAATTCTTCTTCCTCGATTGGCACATTTGTTTCAACATTTGCTTCGTTAATTTCATTAGGTTTGTTTTCTTCTCCACACGCACACATTGCAAAACATAGTGCAATAATCATAAATACAAGTAATAATTTTTTCATTTCATATTCTCCTTTTATATTTTATATTAATAATTATTTTTCAGATTTAGATTCTAAAGATAGTAAATTTGCTGTATATGCTTTATCTCCTACAACAACTCTTACTTTATACTCACCTTTTAATCCGTCTTTAGAGTTTATAAATAAAGAATAACCATTTTTACTATCTGTCTCTAAAAGTTTAGACTCACAAATTGGAAAAGCTTCATAAGTGATTATATCACTACCATTAGAAAGCTCAACATAAACTCTAGAATTTGTTATATCGATATCATCTTCTAAAACACCATATAATCTAATTCCATAACCTTCTACAGAAGATTTTGAAACTGGAACTGCTCCAATTTCTTTTATATTATTAATATTTTCTCTAACTGGTGCATATAAAAATGGTGCCGTTGCAATAATTCTATTTAAGTTTCTTTCAACAATCTCATAAACCATATCTGTTTTTTCAGAAACTGACACAATATCTGGATTATCAGTACGCTTGAAGTTTGCCCTACTATAGTTGTCTATAAAGAATGGTAAAATTGCTCTTCCAAAAGAATCTCGAGACATAAATAATTTACTACCATCCTTAACATTACTATTAAGTGATGTAAAATTATCATCTCCTTGTTCCTTGTCACTCATGTAATTCTCAAGTTGAGCTTTAGGATCTTGTACACCACGTGAAGCATTTTCAAATCTAAATGAAGTGTAATCAATATCATAAACGTATTGGTCATCCATAAACCCACCGGCAGGATATAAAAGTTTATCTAAATCTCCGCGCCATGTTTTTTCTATGCTATATTTAGCATCTTCATATGTTTTGTGTTCTTTATTTAAGCTGTCCATTATCGCATTATAACCAATTAATGCGCCTTGATAATTCCAATGTGAATCTCTTCTATGATAAATTCCTTTATCTTTATTGTCTCTCATAACCTTAAGCATATCTACATGATTTACATTAAGCTTATCGAGTTCTTCATTTATTCTAGTTAAATTATTTTCACCAGCTTTTTTATATGATGAAGGCATATATTCATCATATACGGATGCTTTGTTAGGCATAGCAACAAAAGTAAAGTTTCCACCTTTTTTTGTAATTGCTTCTTCAATTAGTGATAGCGTAACACCAACAGCATGTACTTCATTATCTGTAAGCGCATTAGAATTAATAAAGTCATCACTTTCTGTATCATAGAAAAGCCAACCATCTTTACCAACAATAACATTTGATGAAGGTGCTTTCAAAATCTCAGCTTTAATAAAGTTACCCGCAGAAAGCAAATACGTTCTTAATGGCAATCTATCGTTAAACCAAGATTCAAATTGCTCTGAAAAATTAACATTAAAGCCATTTTTATCAAAAAAAGATGGAAAAGCAGTTAATTCTCTTTTTTCAATTTCTGCATTAGTTTTAACAAATGGCATTAAAACTAATGGTATAAAACATATTATTATAAATAATAGTATGTATAAAAACTTAATCTTTTTCATTTTCAAAAGTCCTTTCTAAAATCTAAAGTAAATAAATGGATTATATTTGCTTGAAACAAGTGACAAGATGCATATTACAAATACAGCCATTGAGCCAGCATATGATGCATAGTTATAAAACTTAAAATACTCTTTTTTAGAAAGAATTTCTCTAATTTTACTATATATTGGTGTCGAAGCTAAAACAGCAAAAATAAATGAAATGATAAATAATGGATTTATACAAGCTAGTATTGTTGCATTAGTAGCAACACTTCCAGCTGCACCATTAAACATATTAGCAATTACCCCAAAACCTTGAGATAATGTATCTGCTCTAAATATAACAAAAGTAATAATTGCAATTAATAACGTATATACATGTCCAATTTTTTGGAACCATTTCTTTTGAGTTGGAATAATTTGGTATGTTTCAAGTAACTGACATACACCATGAATCATACCCCAAACAATAAATGTAAAGTTTGCTCCATGCCATAAGCCTGTTAAGAAAAATACGACAAGTTTATTAAACGTTGTTCTAAGTTTCCCTTTGCGGTTTCCTCCAAGTGGAATATATACATATTCCTTAAACCAAGTAGAAAGTGAAATGTGCCATCTTCTCCAGAAGTCTTGAATGCTTGAAGCAATATATGGATAATTGAAGTTTTCCTTAAAGTCAAATCCAAATACTCTTCCTAGACCTATTGCCATATCACTATATCCTGAGAAATCAAAGAATATTTGAAGTGCATAACAAATTGCTCCAATCCAAGAAGTTAGCATGCCAAGTTCAGATGGTGCATAACTAAATACTAGGTCTGCTACATATCCCATTTGATTTGCAAGAAGAACTTTCTTGCCTAGTCCAAAAATAAATCTTCTTACACCTGTTGTTATTCTAGATAAAGTAAATTCTCTTTCATTAATTTGCTTTGCAATATCTTCATATCTAACAATAGGTCCTGCAATAAGCTGTGGAAAAAATGAAATATATAGTAATACTGAAAACAAATTCTTTTGAACGTTCTTTTTAGTTCTATATACATCAATAACATAACTTAGGCCTTGGAATGTAAAAAATGAAATTCCTATTGGCAGTCTTAATGTCAAAACTGGTAAAGAAAGACCCGTTGCATTATTAATAATTTCAGTAAAGAAACCAGCGTACTTATACACTATAAGAAGTCCAATATTTACAACAACTGCAAAAACTACTGCTAATTTAGCGTGTTTGTCTTTTGATGCCATGAGTCCCAAAAAGTAATTAAACACTATCGAAATTAACATAATAATAACCGCTATAGGCTCACCAAACGCATAAAAAACAATACTAGCAAGTGCTAAAATAATATTTCTTGCTGTATTGTTCTTGATTAATGCATAAAGTAAGAACACTATTGGGAAGAAAAAAAATAAAAAAACTAATGAACTAAAAGTCAACTAAATCGCTCCCTTTTTTATATTTGCTCAAACATGATAACATAATGTGGTAAAAAGTTCAATGTTTTATCACTCGATAATTGTCCCGTCCTCAAGCGCCTTTACATTACTATATTTTAATACCTTTGCTAATATCCTGCTAAATTCAGCGCCTTCTGCAAGTGTTGGCTTATAATCATTACGATTATTCACACTTGATACTCTTGCTGGATATATTTTAGCCTTTGTATTACTTAAAATTCCATCCTCAAACGCAAAAGACATGTTAAATACAAATGTATCTTTATCTGGTGGATTTGTATTTCCGCCAAAACAGAAATTAGCCAAACTATACACTATATATTTTCCATTATATTTTTCTATTCCTTGAATCACATGAGAATGATGCCCAACAACTAAATCCGCACCTTTATCTATTGCATATCTTCCGACTCTTTGTTGAACACTATTTTGTTTATACTCTCTTTCAACTCCCCAGTGGAAAGTAAAAATTTTAGCGTTGCAATTATTATCATTAAAGTACTGCATTGCAGAATCTATTCTTTTCTCTATTGTGCCATCCCAGATCTGACATAGTCCGGCAAATCCTATTTTTATTCCATCTTTCTCATATATGTAGTAATTATCATATCCAAAAAATGGAACATTATAAGTCTTAAGTGCATCCAGAGTATCATTATAGCCAATTTCACCGTAATCAGCAGTGTGATTATTAGAGATATTAACAATATCAATATCTCCAGATAATAGAATGTTTGCATATTCCGGAGAAGCTCTAAAATTGTACTTCTTAGGAGTCTTCTTCGTATTATTTGTTAGTGTTCCTTCAAAGTTTACAACCGTCAAATCATCATTCGCAAATAAAGACTGCATATTACTAAAGAAGTAACTATAGTTTCCATTTTGTTGATCATAAACATCATAAAAAGTGTTTTTATAACCATAATTACTATCAGAACCTAAAGTACAGTCTCCTGCAAAGTTCATAACAACTTCAACAGATTTAGGATTCGAAATTACTTCTTCAGTTGACTCCTCTTGCAAAGGTTCTAGTTCTCTAACTGTAAAGCCTCTAGCATTATCCTCTAGATTCCCCTTAACAAATTGAGAAAGTGTCATTTCTTTTATTGTTGTTTCGGTTGCACTCGCATTATTAATCCAAACAAATAATCCAAGTGGAATCAGAAGTAAACATATTAACCCTATTATAATTTCTCTATATCCCATAAAGTCTCCTCTTATTTATAAGAATATAAACTACCCCAAAAATAATGTAACACTCTTAATTCTAAGTGACAATTTGTTTTATTGTAATGAAATTAAATATTAATTTTAGTGAATTAATAGTAATATTTCGTTAAAAGAACTTCGTTTGCAGTTGCAATTTATGTTAATCCGTGATATTATGTCCCCGATTCAATATCTTTTTAGTACCTTTTTAATAAAGGAGGTAATTAGTTTATTCGACTTCAAGGAGACAAATCCTATCAACTAAAGAAGGAGGAAAAAACATGGAAATAAGCCGGGCAATTGAAATCTACGGTTTGAAAGATGATATTACTTTTAAAAAAGTATATATTCATCATCCTGAGCATGACAATTTGACCATTATCATCGTTGTTGTTTCCGGTGGTCCTTGTGCGGGAAAGACAGACTTTGTCACAATCCTCAAGGAAAAATCTCTCCTCATGAATGGATTCAAAGTGTTCGTTGCAAGCGAAGCCGCAGAGCATCTCATTTCTCAGCATATCACTTTTATGGATGCTGGAGCTGATCAGACTTTCCAACGTGAAATCATTCTTCAGCAGCTCGCAGAAGAAAAGAATGTTGTCATGTCGGCTATCAAGTACAAAATTGCTCATCCTGATGATACTGTTATTTGTCTGTTCGACAGAAGTCTGCTTGATGGTCAGGCCTATTTCTCTGACCCTGATGAATATACTGAAATTCTTGCAGATTATGGCCTTACTCCTAAAAAGGTTTTCGAACGTAGTGACCGTGTTATTTTTATGCAGTCAACCGCTAATGGTGCTGAAGAATATTACAAGGTTACTGGAATTCGTTCTGAACCTCTGCATGTTGCAAAGCGGCTTGATCGAAATGTTCGTAAGGCCTGGGAAAAGCATCCCGACTTTCAGCCGATCCTGAACAAAGACTTCAACAAATACGAAGAAAAGATTTATACTGCGCTCGGTAAAGTGTTTGAACTCATTGGGAAAGACGCATTCGGGCGCTATAAGGTCACATACATCGTTGCTAAGGACTCTGCACCTAATGGCGCACTTTCGATGATTACAACTGCTAGCATTCGGTCTACTTTCGCATTTTTCGCTAATAATGCTGGGCATCCTGCCAACTATGCGGAATTCCGTACTGTCTCATCGAATGATGAATCTCTCTGTCGTGTTATTTACTATAAGGAAGTCCCTTGCGATAGTGCTCATACATTCCTTCCAGAATACGCTGGCGAAATCAAAGCTCTCAAGGATAAGGTTGAAGCTGGTAATCTCCTTAAGTTCGATGAATTAAGCAAACTTATGGCTTTTGAGTTCATTAATGGTCAGGCACCGTATGAAAATTCAAAGAGATATATCAGGATTGTAAAAGAGATTGAACCTAGTGAAATCAGTGCAATTCTCACAAATGCTGAGCGCTTTTCCAAAGATATTTATATGGTATGCCATTTCTGCGACTTCCAGGGATACACAGCCACATACTCTGAAATCAATGATTCAGATGAAGCAATCCTTGAAGTATACTTTGATAATCCTGAAGATCTTGCTAAGATTTTTACTTTTGTGCTTGGAACATTCAGAATTTGCGATGAAATTGGATACTATGACGACGTATATGGCTTTGAAAAGTTTATGTAATATAAACTAAAACAAAAAAATGGAGGAATGAACCATGAAAAAGTGCATCTTTGCTTTCATCTTTGTTGTAATTTTTCTCGTTGGAGCCATGACTTGCTTGGCAGATGGAATTCCCTCGCCTGATGCAAAGAAACTCCTCGATTACATGGTCCTTGTCAATAAAGAAAATCGTCTCCCCGAAGGTTGGGAAGATATCTTGGTTCTTGAGACTGTTCCAGATTTTGAAGGTGGCCATTCGCATCAAGTTGAACGCGAAGCATTGTCAATGTTTTGGCTACTTCGAGATGACCTGCTTCAGAATTATGGAATTCAGATTGAACTCGACAGTTGCTATCGTTCCGTTGAAGCTCAGCAAGACATTTGGGATCGTTTTACTGATGAATACGGGATTGACTATGTGAAAAAATACGTTGCCGTTCCTGGATACTCAGAGCACCATACTGGACTTGCTATTGATATTTGTCTCGTCAAAGATGGTGTAACCATTGATGAAAATGACGACATGATTGCAGAGCGTGAAATCTTTGCCATCATCCATTCTCGCCTTGCAGACTACGGATTTATCCTTAGATATCCTGAAGGAAAAGAAGAAGTGACGGGTTATGGTTATGAGCCCTGGCACTTTAGGTATGTTGGAGATGTTCAAACTGCTCATGAGATTATGGATGGCGGTTATACACTTGAAGAATACCTAGATATGCTTAATCCTTGATACCAAAAAAAGACTAGAATTTAATAATTCTAGTCTTTAATTTTTTTATAAAATTTTACCAACCTGTTCCAAGATCAGTTATTCTATAGTCAGCTTCACCAACAATAGCAGGTCTTAAAACTCCACAGTTGTATTTTTCTTTAACCCATCCTGTTTCTTCATCATACTCTCCGTTTGCAACTGTAAATTCGATAGGATCAACACCTTCAGCAGGCTTAATCTCATACCTAACCTCAAATGCAACCTCTTCTGCATGTAGCTCCATGTCTTTTAAAGCTGGAATTTCCTCTTCTTCTTCAGCTGTATATATCTTTTCAACATATATTTTAGCATCAGCTACTTTTTCGCCATAAGTTTCTTCTAGATGTCTTTGGAAAGCAACTTTAACTTGATGTTCTGCTTCATCATGATTATCTTTTAAAGGAATGTTGCTTCCAGCTGTTCCAATTTGTTCTTCTTTTGGAACATTATTAACTACAGGAACTTTGTCTTCTGTTGTTCTTTGATATAAAGTATCTTTATCTGAAGAATCTTTAACATTTAAAACGTTTCCTTTAAGCTCATACTTTGTATCAAATGGTTCAGTATCACCATCGTATAAGATTGAAAGGTTATCACCTTCAATGGCGTATGTAAATGGCATAACCGTTCCGGCTGCATTATAGTACCCTGTTCCATCTTCGTTAAAACTGTAAATAAAATCATAACCTGCTAACTCAGTTTGCCAATAACCAACAATAGATCCAGTATCTGCTGGTCCTTCTTTTTCACCACATGCAACAAGTGTAAATAATGTAACACATGCAAGTGCAACTAATGCAAAAATCTTTAAAACATTTTTCATAAAAAATATGCTCCCTTCTTTTTTTGTAATCTGTCATAAATTTTACTATATTAACATTAATACAACAACTAGAATTTTTAATTTTATCGTTATCTACATAAATAGTATACAAAAAGCCTGACTGTTTAAGTCAGGCTTTCAATATTATATTTGTCTTCTTTCAAAGTTTGATGCGTAAGAATAATCATTTATTAAATCAACAATCTCATTTCCGTGTGAATATAGTTTTGCAAGAGGTAAAATACTATTTTGCTTTAACTCTTCAACTGTTAAAGGTTTAAAATCTACTAATTTATCTAATTCTTCATTACTAAATATATAGTTTTCGGTAACATTTAATTTGCTACTCTTGAATTTTCTAAATTGTAACAATACATCTCTTAAGCTGTATTCTTTAGATTGATTTTGAGTGTTCTTAATTTCTTTATGTTCATTAAGCATTTTATTTACATCTTCAATATGCTTTGCTTTAACATCATCTGACACTTGTGAATATTGGAATAGAGCTGCTTGAAGGCTATCAACATCTCTATATGATATTAAATGTTCAGTATTGCTTAATACGTTATTAATTAAAGTGTTTAAAGCAAAGTTATTTACAACATAAACATCTTTTGGTAGCTCTGGAAGTTTACTAAAAGAACATCTATCAGAAAAAACAACAACAGAGTAAATTGGTAAATTTTCAGGTACATAGTCTTTCAATATTTTAATGTGTGACTCATTTTGCATTACTGGATTATAGAACTTATAACTTATGTTATTTCCAAGTTTTTGATTCCACCAAAAATCCTCATAACCGCCAGATATAATTCCGTTATAGTTCTTGCTTTCAATAACAAAAATTCCTTTAGTCGTAATTAATAACATATCAATTTCTGCAGTTGTATTATCTGCTTTTGGAAAGTACAAATTAAATAATAATCTTCCTCCAAATTGTTCATAAGGTCTTAATTTAGAAAATACAGCATATTCTCCATTTGTCCCCTTATCTTTCATCATCTCACTGTAACTTTTTCTTGTAAAAACATAATATGATGATCTATGGTAATCATCTAGTTTTTCTTCGATTTTCATCCTTTGTATTTGTTCATTGGCATAACTATATACTTTGTATCCGCCAATGATTAGTAACAAGCTAATCAACAAAATTACAAATACAAACATTTTAAAACTTCCTTTACATATTATTTAAATGTAAAGGAAGTTTACCATAATTATTACATAATATCAATATATTTTTGAGCAGAATTCATATTAATTTATGTGAACCTATAGTTCGTTAACATAATTTAACAACTCGTTTCTCAAATCATCTTTTGTCACTGTTTCCAATGTCTTTACATAATTTACTACATCTTCATCCTTATCTAAAGTTGAATAGTTAAGGCCAATTCTTTCTAAAATCGGCATAATTTGTTCTTGTAAATTAGGATAAAACTTAATCAAAGTATCATAAGCATTTAATGGTTTATCATCTTTAGTATATCTTGCTGACTCCCAGTCTAAAATCATTTCTTCGTAATCTAATTCACTTTTTGGGATTTCATTATCATGGTGTGAAGATACGCTTCTATGAAACTTATTGATACTTTTCTTATCATAGAACATTAATAAGTACATTTTATCCATATCATGTTTTTCAATATTCTTAAAAAGTTCTTCATCATCGAAATACTTTTTTGCTAAATACATCAATACTTTCCTATGTTTATATGTATAAACTAAATTATCAAAATTGTTCAACTTAATCACCTACTAACATTATAAAATTTTTCGAAAAATAATTAAAACTCAAGCGTTTCAAGTAACTTTGCATTTTCAGCTAGATAATTGGCACTAAACATTGCTTCTTCATCATCATTACCATATCCTAATTCCAAATTGAATACCCCTATATTATTTATACTTCTTTTTAATTGAAAGAACATTGTAACCATTTTTGTACTCATATTGAATATCATCCATTATTTTCTTTGTAATAAAAATACCAAGGCCACCAACATCTCTTTCCTCAGCTGAAACACTAATATCTGGTTCTTGTCTTTCCAGTGGATTAAACTTCATTCCATTGTCTACAAAGGTTACCAAAACAGAGTTTTCCTCATTTTTGATAAGTATAGTACATTTTCCGTTACCGTTTGAATAAGCATAATGAGAAATGTTAACAAATATTTCTTCAATTGCTAGTTCAAGTTTCCTTATGATTGCTTCCTCAATTTCATACTTGGAAAATTCACCATTTGCAAAATTCAACACATCAGAAAGATTGTTTTCGTTTGCGACAAATTCTTTTGTAGCTTCTAAAGGATTGTTTTCTTTACCTTTATACAATAATTCAAGCATAGTTATATCGTCATATTGTTCAACATTTCCAACATATTTCTTGATATCTTTTTTTAGATTGGAGATAGTATCCTCAACACTTAAATTTGCATTTTGATTTAAGAACTCTTTAAGACGTTTTTCACCATACAATTTATTATCCTCATTGATGGCTTCTGTAACTCCATCCGTGTATAAAAAAAGTTTGTCACCTGGTTCAAGAGCCGTTTCATATTTCATATAATTAACGCCATTCATTCCGGCCAGAACCATATTAGGTTTAGACTTTAAATATTCAAACTGATTTAGTTTGCTAGAATAAACTAATGGTGGATTATGCCCCGCATTGGCAAAATCTAGTCTGCCATTTCTTAAGTCAAGAATTCCAAACCAACATGTAATAAATAGTTCTAGCTTGTTATCATCACAAAGCATTTTATTTACCCTAGTCAACGCCTTATCTACCTCAGCATCAATCATTGTTACATTTTTAATAAGGATCTTAGAAACCATCATAACAAGAGAAGCAGGTATTCCTTTACCTGAAACGTCCGCAATACAAAGTGCAAGATGATTATCATCTATTAGGAACATATCATAGAAATCTCCACCAACTTCCCTTGCTGGTGTCATTGAGGCATAAATATCAATTTCATTTTTATTAGGAAATGCTGGAAATTCTGATATTAGCATGCTCTTTTGAATCGCACTAGCCAAATTAAGTTCAGTATCTATCCTCTTACCTTTTTCAGCAATTTCCTTTTGCTTTTTAACCATATTCTTTCCAGATTGTGCAATCTGAACGCAAGCAAATGAAATAATATTAAACAAGAAAAATTTAGGCAAAAAGAAATGAATGAATACATTTTTAAGTCTTTGAGACTCATCAACATTAATCTTAGTAACTGAATCTCTTAAAGTCTCATTAATTGTTATAGTAGTATTATTTGGAATTATGAGGTTATAACTATTAATATCTTGCTGTCCAACTCTAACAGACATAAACGTAGAGATAATAAATACAATTGTAGTTAAAGCACCAATACTAATAGTAAACGTTTTATTATAATACCTTGCGGATAATATTACTGGGAAAACCATTACCAACGTAACATTATATTTTAGCAAAGCATCTGCCATTCCAAGAAGTATTGTAAATGAGATAAACAAAAAATGTTTAACCCAGTCTCCTTTACCCTTTTTTATATAACATATTATTGCCGGTATAGTAAGAAAAATCAGGCACCTAATTCCAATAGAATTCATCGTAGAAAGACCTATTTTAAAAATATCAAAATAGGTCAAAAGCCAAGTAATAGCACATAACCAAAATACATTAAGCATGGTGGAAGCAGTAACTATATTGGCATGCTCTTCATTTTCCTTAAATAGATCTTCACTAACAAATACACTTCTAAAAACAGACATAATTTTTTTGATTCTACTCACAATTAACCCCACCGTTTCACAAAGCATATATTATTATTTTTATTGTTCAATTATTAAATAATCACTAAATCCTGTCATATCGAATAATTCTTTAATTTCTGCATTTGGATTCTTAACAACTAATCCTCCTTTTATACTCATCTTTTTTTGTAAAATTAGAATTACTCTTAAGCCGGCAGATGACATATATTCTAGTTTTTCCAAATCAATTACAATCTTATTAACACCATATAGATTTTCAAGTTCTTTTTCTAACTCACGAGCTGTAATCGTGTCTAGCCTTCCATCTAATGTTACTGTCAAAACTTCATCTTTTAATTCTTTACTAATATTTAACATTTTAAATTCCTCCATATATATTTTTTATAATAATTCTTTAATCTTATCTTCCATATCTTCTGGTTTATAAGTTGGAGAATATCTTTCTACAACATTTCCTTCTCTGTCTACTAAAAACTTAGTAAAGTTCCATTTAATGTCTCCATCTTTTTCACAAGAAGTACTAATTTTTTCAATTGCTGACATTGCCATTTTATTCTTTATTCCATCTATAACATCTTCTTTAATCTGCTCTTTAATATATTTATATAAAGGAAGTTCATTCTCTCCATTTACATCAATTTTAGAGAACTGATCAAACGATGTATTATATTTCAGCTGACAAAACTCATGTATTTCATCATCAGAACCAGGGGCCTGCTTGCCAAACTGGTTGCAAGGAAAATCCAGTATCTCTAGTCCTTCATCATGATATTTCTTATATAAATTCTCAAGTCCTTCATATTGTGGAGTAAATCCACAACCCGTTGCAGTGTTAACAATTATAAGTACTTTTCCTTTGTAATCTGACATAGAAACCTCTTCACTGTTTCTATTTTTTACTGAATAATCATAAATTGACATATTTATACCTCCATATTATAAGAGCGTCATTAATTTAGAAAAGAAGGATAACCAAATTTGACATTTAATATTTAATCAAACTAGTCATCCTTCTTGCTAATCTTTATTAAATTATATAATTATTTTCCAAATGTTTCAACACTTCTTAATGAGATTGCAATAGCTTCTTCAATCTTTGAATTACCTACTGCATTAAACAGGTTATCGCCTATTCCTTTAATAATCTCTTTTGAAGCCATAAAGTA
>JAEEHF010000066.1 GCA_016280725.1 Bacillota bacterium
TGTTTTGGAGCCCGATGGGTGGAACAGTTGGTTATGGTTCACCATTACACGGGAACTCCCCCAACATTCAAAAAGAACTAGACATTGTACTAAACGAAAAACTTTACAACAGGTATTACGAATGAATGAAAAACTTTTAAAATATCGTGAATCTTTAAAGATTGTAGATGAAATGGAAGATGAACTGTATAATATGGTGGCATTTCTGTTTAAGAATGTAACTATTGACAGTAAATTTGTTTCAAACACCACAAAGTATTTTGAACAGCTCGTTTACAATGCTCCAGGTGAAACCAGTAAACTTCGTGTTTCTTATTGGTCTTGTGGTGAAGAGGAAAATGAAGAATATAATGTTCCTAACACTATAATTGAAAAGTATTTTGATGGTAAGAAAGACGAAGCCAAAGAAGAATTTGTTAAGTTCTTGAAAGATGATGCTATCAGTAGAGAAATTGCTCACAATGCGTTTATTAAAGAACAGCAAGAAAAGGCTAAACAACGAGAAATAGAATTAGCCAAACAGAAAGAAATTGATGAACGAAATCTTTACGAAAAACTAAAACAAAAATATGGAGAAAACTGATATGGAACTTGTAATGAATTTTATTTCAAACAACCCAGGTTGGACTCTTTTGTTCATAATCTTCGGGTCAATGGGAATATCAAACATTATCAGGGCTATTCGTGGTGTACCAGCAGAAACATTGGAGGATAAAGACGATGATGGAAATGATTGATGGAATCTGGGCTCTCATTAAAGAACACGAAGATGATAAAGATGGAACTGGTACTTGCGTAATTGGTGTTTTACACCTTGTATTAGGCATTATTGCTAGTATATTGATTGGTATTTTTACACCACTTCATTTTTGGGTAATTGTTCCATTTGTTCTATCACTAATTCTTTTCGTTATTTGGATGGCAGCACCAAAGGGAAATTTGGCAGTTGGGTATTTCTTTGCCATGTCATTCTTCAGTTTGGCATGGGTAATTTATTTACCAATTTTAGCATTAATTAGTTTGCTATGTATGCCAATTATTATTAACGAATACAAACACAAAGACGAATTGAAAAAGAATAGAAATGACAGATAAAGAATTTAATGAATTTCTAAAACGGAAGATAGACGAAGTTATGGGTGAATATATTTTTTCAAAGACAGACCCCGAATTAACAAGATACAATTTAGTAACTGTTGTTAATGGTGAAGAACTTAGATTTAAACGATATGGTAAAGACCCTGAAAAGGTTAAACGAGAACTAATCGTTTTTATCCACGAAATGTATGGAGTCTTTACAGATAAAGTAATCATTGACGAAGATAAAACACATCCAGTACAGGACAAGTAAACTATGATGCCACCAATTTATGTAATCACAGGTTTAATGGGCAGTGGTAAATCTACTGTTTCCAATTATCTGCAGTACAGAAATCACAATGTTATCAAGATGGATGACTATGCTAAGGATTTTATGCGTTTTGATAATAATTGTGTAATTGCTTTGGTTCGTGCGTTTGGTAAAGAAGCCATTACAGAAGTTGGTACTGTTAATGAAGCATATATTAAGCAGGTATATTTCAAACCTGAGTTTAATGAAAATCGTTTAATCTATGAAGAAATTTTGGATAATTATTTGTACCAAGAACTTCAAGAAACTTTGGAATCTACGGATAGTCCAGTATTCATTGAAATTCCAGCATTCAATAGAGAACGATTTGAAAATTTCGTTGAACATTTTAGTCCTTGGATTCAGCAAATCATTTGGGTTAGTGTAGATGAAAAAATCCGAATGGAACGATTGAAAAACCGCGGAATGGATGACGAAACCATTAAACTGCGTGATTCACTACAAGATGGTACTCTGCCAACTTGGAATACTGTATCTTACAAAATAAAGACATTTACGAATAATGGAACTGAACAAGATTTGTTTGACCAAGTTACAGATTTTCTAATTAGTTCATTTCACCCAACGCAGTTGCCATTAAAGAAAAATTATCTTAAATTTCAGTTTAATAGAATGAGTGATGATGCTTTCAATAAATTCATTTGCGAAGGGTTCAAGAATACATTTGGTTGTAATTCTTGCCCATTCCCATGTCATAAATGTAAAGTTCAAAAGTAAACATTTTATGTTTAATTTTGTTGTCGGTTAACAAATAAATTTCTATATTAAATGTTATGGAAGATACATTAGGCAAACCAAATATAAATTTTTCATGTGTTGATGAAACTGATGACACTGAACTATTGGAACGATATAAGAACCAAAGATTAGAGAGAGGGTTTGACGATACAGAAACCTGGAATCTTGATGTTACATTAGCAAAGTTCATTGTTCCACGATTAAAACGATTTAAAGAACTCAATAATGGTTATCCCGGACAATTTAAAGCAAAAGAAGAATGGGATAAAATTCTTGACGATATGATTGAGGGCTTTGAATTGTACGAGGATAAATGGAAAATTAATGCTGATCAAAACTTAACAAATTTAGACGAATATAAAAGAAAACGAGCTGTAAAACTATTAGGTGAATACTTTTATGACCTATGGTGGTAAACAAACATAAATAAGGAGAAAACTATGATGAATCAAGACGATTTGGAAATGATGTTGGGCAAGGAAGAAAAGGTTGCCGAAGAAATGAAGGATTTCCTTCGTTCACATATCAAAGACCTTTTGAAGCAAATGCCAAACATGACTAAGGCCGAACTTGACGATTACATTGAAAGATTGATGGTGGTTTAA
>JAEEHF010000067.1 GCA_016280725.1 Bacillota bacterium
AAAAACAGCAAGGAATATTTAAAACTGCTTCCATTATGCAAATGGAGTGACACAACTGTCAGAGGAAAAATATTAAGCGATGTGATTACTGCAATTGTAAAGTTGAACATGCTTCAGATGCGTAAGTCGTCAGAACTTTCCTTGAGCAGTGTAATAGGAAAGTGCCAGTCTCTTTTTTGTATTAAGGATTCCAAGACCAACAAGGTGTTTATAGAGAAACCAAACAAACAGGTAAGAGAATGTTATGAAAATTTTGGAATAACAGTTCCTAGAGAACTGGATTTAACAACATACATTGATGAATTGTTGGGCTCTAATGAATGATGGCTGAAGATTTTCTTCAGAGAAAGATGAGAATGATATAGTGTTACTTTTTATAAGATCTTAGGATAAATTTCATAGATTAATCCTATACTCTCAATGGTTTTATAGATTGAAAAGAAAAGGTTAGTATTTAAATGATTGATAAGGTAATTCATTACGTATGGCTCGGCGGTAGGGAATTAGACAAAAATTCTCAGATGTGCATGAACACCTGGTATCGCAACCTACGTGATTATAAAATAATTCGATGGGATGAAACAAATATACCTATAGGAAAATATCGGAAAGATAATCGTTTTTTTGACAGTTGCTTTAAACTGAAACTTTGGGCATTCGCTTCTGATTATTTGCGTCTTCGGATTTTATATGAAAATGGGGGAATATATCTAGATACGGATGTTGAAGTAGTAAAGAGCTTCACTGATATTTTGAAATCTGATTTCTTTATAGGATATGAAAAAGATTATTATATAGGAACTGGTATTATAGGTGCAGAAAAACACTCACCAAAGATAAGGAAATTATTGGAATTCTATGATAGGGAAATATGGGAAGTTGATTACATTAATAACCCTATTATCTTTAAGAATGTGATAGAAAGAAATACTGGATTATTCAACATAAACAATATTTATCCTAAGGAATATTTTGCCCCTTATGATCCTAATGTTACCTATAGTTCTATAATTGAATCAGCCAATACCTATACTATACATTGGTATAATAAAAATTGGGGTATGTCTAGGAAAGGGTATGTTTTTATGACAACAAAAAACATTAAGAATCCCTTCATGAGAAAATTGGTTTCGTTGAAAAGAATTATTGGTTATTACCGAAAAGGAATGTGCAAGGATAAATGAAGCGGGATATTATCGGATGGGTAGATATAAGTATTTGCTAAAAAATATAGGACTGCTAACTATTAGCAGTTTTGTTACAAAAATTCTCAGTTTTTTCTTAGTGCCACTATATACTAATATTCTTACAACTGCTGAATTCGGTAGCTATGATTTGTTTACGACAACGATTGGATTATTAGTCCCAATTCTAACATGCAATATTATGGATGGTGTCCTTAGATTCGCAATTGATGAGGATAAGGATAAAAGTGCAATCGCAACTGTAGCGATCAGATTATGCGTATATGGATCAGTTATTCTCATATTGATCGTTGCGGTCAATCAATACTATAAATGGATTAAAGTAATATCCGACTATCATTTGTTCTTTATCGCTATGTTTATTGTGACTGCGAGCTCTGTTGTTATTACCGCTTATGCAAGGGGCAGTGATCATATAAAGCAATTATCTGTATCAAGTATAATCGCAGGCGCAATCACAATATTTTTGAATATATTTTTTCTTGTTTTTTTGAAAATGGGAATAAAGGGATATTTTTGGGCTAATATTGTAGGACCGTTAGCTCAGGTCCTATATTTATATTTCGTTACAGGAATGGCCCAAAAAGTAAGAGTTTTGCACCCATTTCCAAAAATGAGAAATGCAATGTTAATGTATAGCTTACCCTTGATTGTAAATACAATATCATGGTGGATAAACAGTGCTTCTGATAGGTATGTAATCATATGCTTTTGTGGGCTCACGGTGAACGGTGTATATGCCGTTGCATCAAAAGTACCATCAATCCTTAATATCTTTCAAACCATTTTTAACCAAGCTTGGATACTGTCTGCAGTAAAAGATTATGATCCCGAAGATTCTAATGGATTTTTCAGGAAAACATATAGTGCTTACAACGGTATGCTTGTTATTATCTGTTCTATAATAATTTTGATGGATAAGATCTTGTCCAAGATACTATATCAAAAAGATTTTTATCAAGCTTGGGAGTATGTGCCTTTTTTGACGATCGCCATCCTATTTGGTGCACTTTCTGGATATTTGGGAGGACTGTTAGCGGCAGTAAAAGATTCTAAATCATTTGCCATGTCAACCTTTATTGGAGCTGGCATTAATTTGCTACTGAATTTTATTTTTACACCTATAATTGGAGCTCTTGGTGCTGCTATTGCAACAGCAGTGAGTTACTTGTTTGTTTGGATATCAAGAATAATCAAAGTGAAAGTGCACATAAAACTTCAATTACATTTAACAAGAGATATTGTTTCGTATGTAATATTATTTGTACAGTCTTTTTTGTTGCTTTATATAAAAAATTCTACATTGACATACATCTGTCAATTGATCTGTTTGTTTATGATTCTTGCAATGTATCGTAGTGATTATTTATATGGGTATAGCAGGATAAAAGATAAACTGAAGCGGTAGTAGGTGTTTAAATATGATAAAAATAGGAATTGTGACTTGGTTTGCAGACTATAATTACGGGACAAAACTTCAAGCATATGCTTTGCAAGAATATTTAAATAGAATAGGGTATGATGCTTTTATAATCAATTATACCGTTCCAATCAAAGGAAGCATTGTCAAGGAACCTAATCGAAGCGTATATAAAAAGGTTTATGGCAAACTATCGTGGGAATTGTTAAAAATAATAAAAAAATTATATCGAAAGGAAATTGAATTAAGAAATTCAAAAATGGAAAGGTTTACTACAGATAGATGTCGTCTTACATCAATAATTAGTGATGATAAAGAGTTTTCAAATATATGCAATATATTTGACGTTATTATCACTGGAAGTGATCAAATATGGAATCCTAATTGGTATAACAAAGTGTTCTATGCTGACTTTCCAAATATAAGTGCAATCAGGATAGCTTATGCACCTAGTTTTGGAACTAATTCTATTGCTGAGAATGTTAGAGAGAAAATTCGTAGTAGTTTAAATGGATTTTATAAAATTGGCATAAGAGAAAAAACGGGGCAACAACTTCTTTTGAAGTTATTCGGAATCCGATCTACGAAGGTTGTAGATCCTACTTTGCTTCTTGATAAAAATTCTTGGATGGAGTTGATGGATACTTATACAGAAGATTTAAATAAACCATTTGTTTTTTGCTATATGCTAAGTGATAATCCTAACCATTGGAGGGCGATAAGAAAATATGCCAAAGATAGAGAATTACAATTAAGAGTAATTCCTAAAGAGGGATTCTCGTATACAGTTGGAACTGTTAAGGAATATTCTGCCGGGATAGAAAGATTTCTATCTCTTATTTATTACTCTGACTGTGTTATTACTGACTCTTTTCATGCTTGTGTGTTTTCTGTACTGTTTAATAAAAAATTTATCCCAATTGAAAGATTCTCTTCGTTTAGCGAATCTTCACAAAACACTAGAATGCATGACTTTCTTGCAAGCTTAAATATTTCTAGTATCGTGGAACCGTATGATACCAGAGAAATAAAGGAGCATAATATAGATTGGAAACAAACGATAAACCTATTAGAATGTCAAATAATTGAGTCAAAGAGATTCCTTTCTGAAGCCTTGAATAAGGGGAAAAATGATGATTAAAGTATCTATTATTGTTGCAATTTATAAATCTGAACCTTTTATAAGAAAATGCATAGAATCAATTATAGAACAATCGTATGCTAATCTAGAGATTATACTTGTTGATGATGGAAGCCCTGATAATTCCGGAATTATTTGCGATAAGTTTGCCCAAATTGATTCTAGAATAATAGTGATACATAAAAAAAACGGTGGAGCTTGTGAGGCTAGAAATGTTGGTTTGGAAGTTGCAACGGGTGATTATGTTTCTATAATTGATGGTGATGATTGGCTTGAGAATGATTATGTTGAATACCTTGTCAGTTGCGTAGAACTGTATAATGCAGATATGGCTATGACTGATCATATTTTTACTACTAGGGATAGAAAACAAATAGAGTCAGATCGAATAGAAAAATGGACAAATGAAGATGCTGCTTGTGCAATACTGTATCCTCGTATAGCCATTGGTCCTTGGAATAAATTATATAGATTGTCAATGTTAAGAGAAAAAAACGTTAGTTTTTCTGTTCCTTGGTCAGGTGAAGGATTATATTTCTCTTGTATGGCTGCACAAAATTCTAATTGCGTGGCTGTTGGTCATAGGAAAATATATAATTATCGTTTGAATAATGTGGATAGTGGCCTTACAAATTATAAAGTAGAAATGGGAACGAATGCTTTATATAACATTAAGAATATAGGTGATGTGTCTATAATTAGGACTCCAAAATTATTGAATGCTGTGAATTGGCATATTTGGAAGAATTACAATTATGTATTATTTTTGATTATAGCTACAGACTCAGTTGTTGAAAACAGAGAATTGTATGAAACTTGCATAAGGAATATTCGAATAAGACTACCAAAGGTTTTACTAACGGCTGATATGGGCTTAAAATCAAAAGTTAAAATGATATTAAAAGGTTTATTTCCTGTTTATTATGCAAAAAAAGAACTCAAGCAAGCACAAGATGCTCTAAAAAAAGATAATATGGAGTGAATTGAAATGAGTGTTGAAAATAAACTTGATAAAATTTTTGCAATGAAACGAAAACGTGAAATTCTACCAATTATTCATGAGGTCAATTCTTGTGAATTATTGAAGGGGAAGAACGCGTTGATCTCTGGTGGTACTGGGGGAATTGGGTTAGCGATTGCAGAAGAATTGGTAAAAAGTGGCGCAAACGTAGTTGTAGGTGGTACAAAGCATAATAAACTCAAACAGTCTGTTGAATATTTGAATAACATAAAGGCTGACTGTGCAAAATACGTTAAGTTTGATATGTCTAATAGCGACTTATTTGATTCGATATTGAAGGATGCAATTGCTTGTTTTGGTAGAATTGATATATTTGTAAACGCAGCTGGTGTTCACACCGAAAACGCGAGTATTGATAAGATGAATTCGGATGAAGTTGACCGAATATTGAATATAAATTTAAAGGGACCTTATCTATTCTCAATTAAGCTAAGGGAATACATGATTGAGAATCGTATTAAAGGGCATATGCTTTTTATATCATCTTCAAGGGAATTTGAACCTGCTTGGTCGCCATATGGGATAAGTAAATGGGGATTGAATGGTATGATTCAGGGATTGGCAAGTATTTTTGTGGAAGATGGTATAATTGTTAATGGGCTTGCTCCGGGAACTACAGCAACGGGATTGATTGGTTATCATAATGGTGAAAGTATATACACGGAAGATAATATGCTAAAACGATTAGCTCTGCCAATAGAAATAGCAACTATTGCTAAAATGATGGTTAGTGGTGTAGGAGACTTTATTGTGGGAGAAGTAGTTCGAGTTTCTGCAGGCCGAGGAATTATCGATATAAGAAGCTGATGTTAGAATATAAGAATTGTATCTATCATGAAATGTTAAAGCATTTATGTGTTGTAATAAACTAAACAGCGAAAGGCCTAATAAAGTATATTCCGAGAATATTAGGGATTATGCAAATGCTATTATATAATTGTCTAAGAAATACATAATCGCAACGTTCTATTGCATACAAAAGATTCCGCAATGACGTATTATTAGGGATTTGTTTTATAAGTGTTTAGGGAATAATAAATTAGCGGTTAATTTGTATGAAACTATGTAGTCAAAGAAGATGATTACATAATTTTAGGGAAGTAAGTTCTACATTATTGTATCTGCAGTATTGCAGTTTACTAGAAGAACTGAGAAGTGATAGGAATTTTGGAAAAACTATGAAGATTTGTTTTGTTGGTTCTTCTGGAGGACATCTCACACATTTATATATGCTCAAACCATTTTGGCATGACAAAGAGAGGTTTTGGTGTACTTTTGATAAGGAGGATGCAAGGTCATTGTTGGATGGAGAGAAGTTTTATCCTTTGTATTATCCATCAAATCGTTCACTTAAGGCCTTGTGTATTAATGCGTTTCGAGCTGTAAGAATTTTGAGAAAAGAAAAACCAGATGTGATCATTACGTCTGGGGCAGCTCCTGCAATCCCCTTTTTTTGGATAGGGAAGCTAATGGGCGCAAAAACTGTTTATATAGAAGTGTTCGATCGAATCGACAAGCCTACAATTAGCGGTAAACTATGTTACCCAGTCACAGATAAATTCATTGTTCAGTGGGATGAAATGAAAAAAGTGTATCCAAAGGCTGTCAACTTAGGCTCTATATTTTGAATATTTTGTTTTTTGTGGAGGTCGGACATAAATTCAATTATAGAGTAAGGAGTGCATGAGAAAATGATATTTGTCACGGTGGGTACTCACGAGCAACAGTTTAATAGGCTTGTTGAATATATGGATAAATGGGCGAGTGATCACGATGAGAAGGTTATTATACAGACTGGTTTTAGCACTTATGTACCTAGGTATTGCGAATGGGGTAAATTATTTTCGTATGATAAGATGGTTGATTTAGTAGACAATGCTCGTATTGTAATTACTCATGGAGGACCTAGTTCTTTCATAATGCCTCTTCGGATCGCAAAGATTCCGATTGTGGTTCCCCGTAATCAAGAGTTTGATGAGCATGTTAACAACCACCAAATAACGTTTTCAAGAGCTGTTGCAGAGAGGTTAGGGAACATAATCCTAGTTGAAGATGTAAATAAATTGGGCGTCGCACTAGAAAACTACGAACGAATAGTTAAGAACATGAAGAATAGTCTAGAAAGTAATAATGATAGGTTCTGCCAAGAGATTGAGATGATTGTTGAAGATATTGTTAAGTAGAATTTAGGTATTTTATCCTAGGGCAGAGCGAATGCATCTAAATTCATATATTTGATCGAAAATTAATTAAAACTTTCACAAACCTCAGGACTATAGAACCTTCTTGTTCTGGGGGCTTTTTTTTTCAAATCATATCAAAAATTCATCTGTTTCCCCTGTTTTTTTGGAAATAATCTACCTTTTTAACTCCTGTTTTATCGTAAAAGTTAGTGATTTCTTTGCAAAATTATC
>JAEEHF010000068.1 GCA_016280725.1 Bacillota bacterium
AACCGCATCTTCGTACGAGATTTGGTACTGCTTGCTGTATTTCTGTATCGTGGAGTATGGAACGTTAAACGTTCTTGCTACCGCCTTTACGCTTTCAAAGATTTTTCCTTTGATCGAAACTTCTATCGACATTACTCTTTGTCCTCAATGTCCAAGAGTTTCTTGAGTTTCTTCATGAGTAAGTCTTTGCATTCATCGACACCAAGAAACCCTACAAGAGACCCAATGGCGACTGCCGCACCCTGTGGCAGTTCAGGGAAAAAGCACAATATGCCGTAGTACAACCCTGTGCTGAATAAGCTGCAGAGTATTGCTCCTGTCAATCTGTCCATACAAGACCCCTTTCTGTGACTGAGCAGATAGATAATGCCACAGATGATAAAGGCTGCCACGACATTGGCATTATCTGATGCCCACTGAGCTATTTTCTCAAACATTGATTTTCTCTTTTTGTTGAGACCAAATAAAAAAAGCTCCCGAGGGTATTTTCGGGAGCTTTCGTGTGTCTTATGACTATAAATTTTTTGGAGGTTATTATGCCAAAAACGATTAAATCTATTTTGGTTGTTACTGTCGTAACATTATAGATAGTTTAGACTAATTCACAGTGATAGAACAAGCAAATTTTTGTTGATTTATCTCACGTTTTTGTATTTTGTTCAATTTATTGTGTATTTTTACTTGTTTTTATACAATGTTTTATGTATAATATAAACATACTCAGTAAGGGTAAGGGACCGTGAAAGTCGGATGTTAAACTTCAGATTCAGGATAAACCAATGACTGATGATGAAAAGCTTGAACTAGCCATCTATCGCATATTGGCTAGCAGAGCCACAAAGGCTAAGGTTGCCGAACTTCTAAAGTTACTCAAACAGCAACCAAAGCCAAACAGCAAGTAAAGCTGTAGTGTTTAAGGGTGGCGGCAACCACCCTTATTACAAGTGTACATCATTCAGTCGTTAAACCCAAGGAGTTTTGTCATGGAAAAGGAAACTTTCTTCAAGCTGGTAGGTCTTCTGGGAATGACCTACAACGAGCTGTCAGCCGAATCCGGATACAGTGTTCAGACTATCAACTCTGTCCGTAACGGCAGACTTAAGGTTTCGGCTCGCCTGGAGCAGTTCATTAAACTGAAAATTCAGCAGATGGCTGCTAACAACGATCCAGCTATTGAGTTTATCTTCCAGACTTTAGGGAAGTAGAAACTAGAAAGCCCCTGTGTGAGGGGCTTTGGGCTGTCTTAATTTTGCTTTTCTTCCAATAATTGATAAAGCGTTTGTTTTTCTTCCTCTAATTCTTCTATCTTTTTATATAAATCCTTTAACTCATCATCCCAATGCTTACAGCATTTCTCTGGTGGGCGTATTACTGTTAAACCTCCATGTTTATCATCAGGGTATAAATTGTGCAAAGGGTCAAACCAAATTATATAAAACACATTATCTACAAATGTACCATGTATTCGTCCTTTTGATGTACCGACACTTATTTGATAAAAATCATCTGCCAACACATCTTTTGGCCATGCACAAGGTGGTTTAGCGTTTACGTGATTATGAACTCTGTATGGGCGATGGCTACAATTTGTAAGTAAATATTTTTTAGTTAAACCAGAAACATTCTTAAGGAGATCAAATAATTCAGAAGCCCAATTATGACATGTTACATCAATATTAAAATACTCATTTTTTTCAAGAGCGGCAAACGAAAAAACAATAACATCATCATCTTTAGGAACAAAACTTGGCTTCGGTATTACTCCTGGGGCTTCTTTTATTTGAACCTTTGGTATTTTAGCCATTGTTCACTAATCCACGATAATATTTTTTCATATCATCTTCTGAAATAACTTCATTTGAATTCTGCCATGGCTTTAATCCCTTCCTTGCTTTTATCCAAGGTTCTTCACTATGATTTAGTCGTTCCAGTTCGTCACCTGTCAAATGCCCGTACGAATTATATATTTCTTTCGCAAAACTCAAATATCCTTCCGGAATATCCTTTAAATCAACATTTTTAGGAATGCTAGAAAATCCATACTGTCTATAATTCTGATAAAGTTCAGGCTGAACAGCTCCATGAACCCAGGCTTGAAAATCTTCAGTGATTATATTTTCATCATACAGAGCGAGATACCAGGCTTTTGCATAAAAACACAACTTTTGGAGTTTTTTATGAGTCATTGAATCAATAGACAGGAACGCTCTAGCAAGCAACAATACCCCTTTATCAGAGCTATAATCATCCGAGCTAGTTCTATCACTTACTACATTACTAGATTCGTCATTTGGAGTGATATCACTTACTATATTGCTAGTTTCGTAATCTGGAGTACTATCCAAAGGAAACATGTTTTCATTCATTTGTTGACACTCCTGAAACCCTTTCTTCACTAATTCCATCATCAGAAGTTAGCATATTTATAAACTCTTCGCTTAGTGACGACTTGTAAATCTTAAAAACCAAATCATTAACCTCTGATTGCTTTTGCTCATTTTTCATCAATTCTTCTATAGTCTCATTGTCACGTGCATATGCATCAATATCTATCACAACATCATAAACGTCTTTGTTATCTTTTTGTGTTTTTACAATATTGGTTATATAGTTAAACTTGTACTTTGAATATTCAAAAACATTTGTATGTCCGCTGCTAATATTGGTTAAATCTTCCAACTCGTTATAATAAGACACGTACAGATTATTGAATAATTTATTTATATCATCCTTGTCTGCCACACAGCACTTATTAATCTTTCTTAATCCAAAGCGTATAACGGAAAAATAAGTGACATTTGATTCAAATAATTTAGTGATTTCCGGAACGATTTCACTATAATCTTCAAAAGGAATGTAGCAGTTTGTCTGGATCTTCAAACAAACAAATTCTTTAGTTACATCTAATGTAAACCCATTTGTTATATTTGAAAAAGAATAGATTTTTTGAACATTCTGCTCACTTTTGAACAGCCCATTATTCAGTACTATATTGACGTGATTTGCCGGTTTTTCTGCATACTCGTATCCATGTTCTTTAGCCCAGACCTTTACTTCCGGTACTACCTTCTCCATTTCCGGCTCAAAGACTCCTTGAAAATCGGCACGAACAATTATGGTTTTAAGAAAATTATGCTTAAAATCTTGTCTTTTAACATCACTATTGGACAGCATATTAATTACCTTTAATTATTTGATTACCAATATTAATTATACTGATTATCTTTGTACAAAAACGTGCTCAAATTTGTAATTTTAACGAATTATACAAAATACTAACTTAAATAGATACAAATAGATACAAATAACCCACCATTCAAGGTGGGTTACTCTCAGACTATACCGGGATCATACCTCCCTGGCTAAATATCAGCTTTAGACAGTACCTTCACTACATCATGGAACACACCATACGCGCTGTCACCGCCTATGGGGATTCTCTTTAGGATTGTACCGTCACGAAGAGTAACATCCACCGCTTCGTGTTCGATATCAAGCTTCAGCTTCTTACCAGCAGCAACGAGCAGAGCGCAATTCAGATAACTGACAATCAGTCGAATTTCTCTCAGCTCATTTTCATTCCATTCCATACTGCACTCCTTACT
>JAEEHF010000069.1 GCA_016280725.1 Bacillota bacterium
AGAAGTATGATTTTGAATTCAATGTAACACAAAATCCAGTATCATCAGCAACATTATCTTATTCGTTTTCTAAAAATTTTGATATATTAGACGATTCACCACATTTAGTAATACGAAAGTTAAAGAATGGTAAATATACAATGTTCTATTATGATTTTGAAATCCACGAAGCAACAAACTGGTTTACTATTAAAGACGGGACCACTGCAGAAGAAATTGTAGAATATATTAAGAACTATATAGAACCGTGGTATGGTTTAAAACAAGTGTATAATCAGGAACCAACCTTTGTAAAGGAGTAAAATAATGACAAAAGATATATTGGAACTAATGGGAAATTGGGCATATCAAAATGCTTTTTGTGATAGATATACTGCCAAACAAAATCAAGGAAAAATATCAGTCGGACTTACACCAGAAGATTTTTTCAATTTCTTTAAAGACAATGGATATAAGTATGAAAAGTGGGGCAGTTGGTCTAACGATGTAATTAATGTTCGTACAAATTATTATGAAGATGAATCATTTACTTGCCAAAGTAATCTATCTTATATGCACCGAATCAGTATTGCGAACGCAAAGACAGGGTTCTGTTTAAAATACAAACAACAAGAACCAGGTGCTTTTTTGACAAATTATTTCTATGAGAAATGTTCTGATTGGGATGGAACACCAAAAAAATTGAGTTATTCAACTCCTGAAGATTGGAAAGAAGAATTTTTCAAAGTCTTCAAAACTATGCTAGATGAAACCACAACACGCATGACTTTGAAGAATAAGAAGGATTCAGCTAAAGATAGTTTACAACAGATTGAAAATGAAATTGACTACGCAATTATGGATGCAGTAGATGAAATGGCAGGATCTGGTGTTTATTTAAATAAAGTAAACAATGAAATCAATTCTGTTACAATTACATACAACATAAGAAAAGATGTTAAAAATCTTTACAAGTGTCCTTATTTGTCTATTCGTAAACTCAAAAATGGCAAATATACAATGCAGTACAAGAATTATGAGTATTACGATGCGGATATTACCACATGGGCGCAGATTAAAGATGATACAACTCCCGACCAAATTAAACAATTCATTAAAGATTATTTTACACCTTGGCTCGGTATGAAAGACATTGTTTACACAAAACCAACATTTTTGTAAACAATAAGTTACATATTTGTAAATTTAATTTTACATAAAAAGGCAGTTGTTGTATTGACAACTGCCATATTTTTATCTATATTTACACATGTAAACAACAATTCAAGAGGTAACACTATGAACGAATACATCCCGAATGGTTACAGAAATTGGACCGAATACAACCGCGCTCAGGAAAAGAAGGCAAAGAGAAATTACATTCTCCAGGGTATCGGCGGAATGTTGGTACTTTTTGGTGCTATTGCTCTTGACAGTATCACAACTCTTTATATGTAATGGAGGACTAAAAATGGAACAGTACATTCTTGACATAGCATTTGTTATTACAGGTTTCGTTATTGGTTATATCGTGAGAGGTATGAAGAATGGCTAAATTGAAGCCCATTTCTGTTGAGTATTTTTTCGCAGATTCCATCAATGATTATTTGCGAAATAATTTTGCCGAATTTAAGAAGAACCATTTAATTTATCCTACTGATGGAAAAATTACCATTATGGATATTAAAACGAAGCAAACCAAAGAAATTACTCCCGACACTGTTATGAGTTTTCTTGAAAATCTGAGGAGGATTTATGGCTAAAAGACATCGTAGAACTAAGGCAGAAATGCAGGCTTTTCGTGCCGCTGAAGCAGAACGCAAAGCACGAAAGTATCTTAACAAGATTGACAAGAAGTTGGAATCAAATCCGCAGGTCATTGGTGTTCGCCCTGTTGAATACAAAGTAACAGATCCCAATGACCCAAACACATACAATTTTTGTGATTTCATTGGAACTGAAGCGGAAGCCAATGAATTTATGAAGAATCATCCTGAGTATGATTTTATTGGTAATGCTCCATATTTGTACGAAGGTATGAAATACAGAATCACTTACTGGAAGAAAAAGTAATATGTTTACATTCTCACACCCAATTAAAAGTATTAAAAGGAGTACGAATATGGGTCTGTATAATAAACTCTCAAAGATTGAACAACTGATTGAAGTTAACACTAAAATTTCTTATTGGGCCTGGACAGAAGGTTGGATTTCTGTTGAACAACTACCTGACAAGATGCGTGATTGTATGATTCAGTTTGGTTACAAGAAAGAAGCTCCACTGTTCGGTGTACATGTTCGTTCTCCAGGTAGTGATGATGGAAAAGTTTACGATTTGATTTACATTTCGCCGGGTAAAGACGATAATGCTAAATGGACCGATTTGCTCTATAAAGATGTGGATAGGAACTGGCGTTATACGATTATGTTAAACCACAATAATTGTATGAGTGATGAATTGAAAAAAGAAAATGATGACAAACTAGACAAATGTTATGATACATTGAGCAAACTATTTGCTTTCCTTAACATTTATATTCGTCATCGTGAAGAACTTGTTCAGTTGGTAAACAACGAATACGATCAGCTCTAATGGTATAATATGCGACCTTCTAACAGTGCTTACAGAGATAATGTAAAGGCTATTCAAGAATTTCTTACTAATAACAACATTAGGCATACACTAGGCTCTTATTCAAAAGATTGGATAGGATGTACATTTTCAATTTGGATAATAGACAATGGCAAGCCCGACAGTATTGAAATTTCTTGTGGTGCAGGCGAATTTGTTGAAGATAGAAAAGCAAGACCATATTATTTTATCGTACATGATAACCAACATTATGAAGCAGCATATCTAAAACAGATTTACGAATTCTTTAACAAATATAAAGAATGTGGGATTAGATCTGCGTGTGAATTTGTACAAAAGAATACTGATATTATAAAAGAACAATTAAAAATTACAAGGGATTTTGTATGAAACCATCAATCAGTGCAATGAAAGATAATGTTGAACGATTGAAAGATTATTTGAATAAGAATGGGATCCGATATACTTTTGAAGATTTCTTTGAACAGTTCCACGAATATAATTTTAGAATATGTGATGAGTATATTGTTTCAGTTCACCCATTAATTAATAATTGTGGGGAAAAGATTCGTAATTCAAGACTGGAATATAAAATTTATCGTTATCGCAGTAATGTTACTGTTGAGTCACCATTTTTTGAATTCGGCTCATATAAACTATGGGAAGTGAAAATGTGTATTGATAAATTCAAAGAACTCGGCATTAAGAAGGGTAGTGAGTATCTTACAAAGTTGGCTATGAAAGAAGCTATGGAAGATGATATTAAAAAGGATTTTGAATAATGTTTGAACCAATTAAGAGGGTATTTAAAATGGGTGTTTACGGACAAATCCAAAAGATTACAGACTGGTTAGAACAGAATTATAATGTTACTAACTGTTGGATAAATTTCAATTATCGTATTAAGAATTTTCCGAAAGATTTTCGGGAGACTTGTTACTACATTGGATTAAATGATGAAGATACGATTTTCGCTATCAATTATCCATTTAAAAATGGAAAAATTCATACATTGGTCGCATTATCACCGCCAATGGATGAAAATTGTAAAACAGACGATTACAGTGTAATTTTCAAACGAAACTATTGGCAGTATAAATCAAAATGGTATGAAACATTTGATGAATATCTTTACTCAAAAGATAAAGATTCAGATAAGAAAGTAGAAGAACAGATTGAAAATATCTTTATTCATTTACAGAATTTTTGTAAAACCATTGATATATTGACAAAGCAGTTAAAAGTAATGCCTGAATTACAGAAAATTGAATCGGAGTTCGCCAAATCAACGAACGAAGTGTAAACTTTTGTTTACAATAGTAATGTAAATTTCTTTTTACATAAAAATGCGAAAAAACCATTGACGAACTGCGCATAATAAACTATATTTACTATGTAAA
>JAEEHF010000070.1 GCA_016280725.1 Bacillota bacterium
GGAACTGCTTTTCTGTCATTTCCCAAAATTTGCGTTTACCAATACCGGAACAATCAAATTCACCAAAATCTTTTAGTGTAGCTGTGGGGTCTTTCTTGAACAGAAGATTACAGGTTTGAATACATCTCTTAACTGGTGATGTGAGAATGTAATCTCGGTTCGGAATGTATTTACCAACCTTTTCTTCCCAATCGGTCGGATAATCTTCAATGATATCAGCATCATCGTAATTCTTGACCATCGTTCCAGTAAGATTAAATTTGGTTCGCCAATGTCTAATAAAATAAAATTTCATTTTTTACCCAAAAAATAGATAGAGAAATACAAGCAGTACAAAGATACCTGGGCTAATAGTTCCATTACATGCCAGTATGAAAAATACTAGCAAAAGTAAGCAACCACAACCGCCGTTATCGTTTCTTTGATTCATTTACTTTTCCACTGCCTTGAATACGAAACCGCTACCCACAAAATCTGCCTTCAACTTGCGACCATTTACAGAATAGATAATGGAAACATCGTTTGACTGTTCAGTAGTGTTGAAATAGCACGGACCACTGTAAGCAAACAATGTATCACCAGTGAACGCATTAAGAACCACAACATCTCGGTGAAGTTCGGAGTAGTTGGATTCAAGGTTCTTTGCCATCATCGTACAACCATTACAACCAGTCATGGTAAGAGCGATAGCGAATACTGCGAGTAGAGCGATTTTCTTCATATTTAGTTATCTCCTTTGATAGTGTGTCTGATTTTGTTGATTTTTTCAGTTTCTTCTGTTGTTATTTCAACATTATAATTAGTATATTCATATTCAAAATTTGCTACGAGCATTGACAAATTTTCAACTGGCTTTTCAAGAGCAATCAAAACATAATGGAAATTTGCACAAGCGAGTTTATTACCTTCTTTTGTTGAAATGGTTACAACACAAGATTCTTTAACAGGATTCTGTTCAATTTCAAAAACGAATTCAGGATTTTCTTTGGCAATCTTAATCCACATTTCATTAAATTTTGTTTGATTCATTGTCAATCTCCTTTGATTAGTAGTTTGTAAAGATTTCGTTAATCTGCTTTACGGATTCTTTTTCTTCTTCAGTGTTATTTTCGTTTTCAAAGATAACACCATCGTAAAACAGATGAGTAGCAACCATATCACAATCACGCATCATAGTATTTACGCAAATTGCGAGTTCAAACTTAAATGTCGCAACCTTTTCACAATGGTTATTCTTGTTGTGAACATTCACCTTGATAGTTCTTCCATCCACGCCGAGATTGAAAATGTAATCTTCATATTCACATTTAGCTGCGGAAATGTTAGCATTGAGTTTGTCAATCGTGTATGTTCTAACTGCCATTGTTACCTCGTTGTTTCTTTTTTACATATAGTAATATAGCAAAAAAATCCATTGTTGTCAATGGATTTCTTATTAAACTGTGTAAAATAATGTTTACAAAAGACTATTCTTTCTTTTCTTTGTAAATTTTAATATACAAACCTTCATATAGGAAAATATGAACTGGTAAAATGGCTATGTAATTTGGGATTAGTCTTAACCAAAAACTTTCAATGGTACAACCAAACTGATACCAACCAATGAACCATAAGAAAATTCCGATTTCTAGTAAAAATAGTTTGAGAAATTTCATAGTTTAATCCTTTATTTTTAGTGTTTTTACAATTTTATTCTTTTGGTCTTGGATTTCTTTTTCTAGTGAAGCCTTTTTAACTTCTAGTTCTTTCTGTTGCTTATTTTCTTTGTATTCTTTCAATGCCATTTTATAATGAACAATAGCATCAGTTTCGTCTAATGTGGAATATAAAGTTTCCCATTCCCATTTAGTCTTATTTCTGCCAAAATCATCTTCCAATCCTAAATCAATTTCTGTGTATTTTTGAACAAGATATGTACCGTCACCAGTCAAAACTACACGATATGGATTTTCTAATGTTTTATATTCACTCCATAATGTAATTGCTACAACAATGGCTAACGCAATAATAATTGCTGCTAATATAAATGGTATCATATAAAATCTCCTGCGGCTTCTGTTTGCTTAATTAATTCTTTGTAATACTTGTATGTCTTTATACAAGAATTTAAGAACTTCTTTGCTCCATCCATTTGATTAAATTTGTTTGGTCTGCCTTCTCGTATTTCATAATGTATGCCACGATAATCAGAATAGAAACGCAATTCAAATGGGGTTATCTTTATGCTTTTTCCATCATATTCAATGTGGATAGAATTTTCATTATCTAGTTTATATACTGTAATCTTTCTCATAGTTTTACCAATTTTCTAGTCTGGAAAAGAAATCATCCATAGACAGTGTATCTGTCTTTTTTTCAGGTTCATCTTTTATTTCTAAATTAAATTCTTGTACAAATTCATTCCATTCTTCTTCAGTTATCATTGGTTCTAAATCATCCATAGTAATTCTCCTTGTTAATAAAACATAATAAAAAATGAGTGGTTTGTGAACCACCCATTTAAACAATTTGTTACTGATTAAGCTTCGCAATTAATGTTAAAATCGCAAAGAATACTGAAGCAAAAATACCAACCACACCCAAACAACTGAGCGAATCAAAATGTCCATCTTGCAGTAATGGATATAGTAATAATAAACTAACTATTATTAAAACTATACAAAATGCGACCATTTAAACGAAATCTCCTTCAATGTTTAGTTGCTTTTCAAATTCTTTTGCTTTTAAATAAAGTAATTTCATTCTGTTAATATATTCCCTAAGTTCATCTAAACTATTCATAGTTATTGTTTCATAGTTTCCAGTTACACGCAGTTTAACACCTGACTTGGTATTATCAAATTTAAATGATATACAATCTACTGAAATCATTTTATTATTATAATTATTAACCTTCATTTTATAATCACCAATAGTAACTAACCAGGTATTTGCTACACTTAAATTCCAATTTGTATTGATTATAGATGTTGTTGGTGTTACTGCTATTGTAGATGGATAAATTCTACCATTTGGACCTGGTATTGTTGTAGTTGTAGTTGTTGCTGGATTACCACTAATCAAAATTGACATATTACCACGCAGCTCCTGATGTACATGTAGCCGTAAATGTGCTATTGGTATAAACATATTCAGGCTCTTTTTCCATTCCCATTTCTTGTACGAAATTATCCCATTCTTCCTGTGTACAAATATCTGGTTTATCGTCTTGTGCTGGATCTGGTATTGGTATTGTTACTGGTTGCCATGTACCGGTATTTAAATACCCACAAAGCCTTCTAGTAGTTGGGGCAGTTGAAGTAGTAGCCCATGTAATACTACCGAGATGTATCTCCAGTATCTACAAAATAATTATTATCTGTTTGTGTTGCCAAATCTGTTGTTGTATCGTTCATCTTCGTCCTCGTCTATATGATTTGCGTATGTTCCTTCAAAATACTCAAAAAATGTTTTATCGTTAAAATCTTTATATTCTACTGCATAACCCTCAGGTGCTACAGGATAGATATTTAAGATTTGTAATTTATTTGGACTATTTCGGCTATGCGGTCCATTCTTACATTCCGGGTGCCATATCATTCTATGGTGTGTTGGGCAAAATGATAATGTAACATGACAGTTCAATCTATTACCCAATTCTTTAGGTACGATATGGTGAAACTCAATTTGGTTTCTATCAGTAGTATGTATAGAACAACCAGGCCAATGACAAATAAATTCTTTATTTTGAATAATCGTTAATTCCATTTACACAAAATCCTCTTGTGCTTTATAAAGATTTTTCATTTCTTCCACTCTTTTAGCAAATAACTTAATTCCATTTAAATGCTGTTCTAATTTTTCAAATGTTTTAAAATACTTTGAATTTGTCTTTTTTGGATAGAAACCATCAATTCTATCTATAACAAATTCTATATCATCACATTCAAAAATAGTTCTTTCATTACGAACCAATATAGAAATACCACAAATATCAATAGTTCCTGAATATGCGGAATATGCTCTAAATCCGTTGTTCTTACACCAATCTAAAAATTCTTGGTCTGTACAAATTTCGTTAGGGTCCCTTCCACCAGATGGATACTTTGCGTCAATGTAAGAACTGATTTTTTTCTCCAATTCTTTTTCTAACTGTTCAAGTTTTGCCTTGTCATATAGAAATGGCATTATACGAAATCCTTATCCATTTGAATTTGTGTAGATAGTTCCTGGAATTTCTTGTACATTATTCTGTAATGTTTGATAGCGGCGCCTAATTCGTCTAAAGATTTATACTTGGTATTTTCACCAGTATAAAAAACACTAATAGTACCGTCTTTACTCATTTTAAATTCTACATCGGCCATTGTGAAATAACGATTTTCTACATTCTCAATCTGTATTTCAGTATCACCAATTTTAAAATGCTTGTAGTTCCCATTATGGGAGTTCCACATTCTGTCATTAAAATTAAAAAAATTCATTGGATATGGTTTCATAGTTCTACCCTTACCTCTCCATCTTCTAGTCCGTACTGTTTAGCAAATTCTTCCCATTCTTCACTTGTACATACTGGTGGGGATTCTTCATCTTCTTGGTCTGGGTTTAATGTATAGCCCCAACCACTACCATTACTTTGAATTTGTTTTAATAGTGTGTCAATGAACTGGTCATATTGATTCATTGGAAATCTCCTTGTAGTTCAACCATATTCTTTATTTCTTTATATCGTTTTACATAAAGTTTAGCTTCGTTAATTGCGTTTAGTAAATCTTCGTATGAGTGTACAGTATAATCTCTAAGGACTTTTGTCATACTCATTTCAAAGTTTTCGTTTATCTTCATATTGTATTTTTGATAAACAAATTCATTTTCACCATAAGTTTTTAGAACATCTAAAGTATAAACATCACCAATGGGAAAAATGGCGATGTTAGTATCGTCATCACCAAAACAACCACCGTGACTTATAGCCCACTCAACCCATTCAGTCTCTTTTTCTTTTCGTTTGAGCCTAATTTCTTTCAGGTGTTCTATAAAATCGGCATATTCTTTTCGCAATTCTTCAATTTCGTTGCCATTCATACAAACAAATTATAACCTATAATTGCGAACAATATAACATAAAGAAGAACTGTAATTACTATGTCCTTCTTATCCATTTTTGTATAGATACCTTCTCTCGGATCTGCTATGGGTCTAAAAGAGAGTTCTGTTTTGTCATTATTTTCATTATCTTTTAATATCATATAAAAGAATATAATAAAAATTTACACAAATGGTTAGATTACACCATCAAATAATGTTTTTGAGATACTGACTTTTTCTTCTGTCTGTTTTGTTGGTTTCAATGATGGTGCTGGTGCAGTTTCTTTTATACGAACAACCCAATGTCCAGTACACCATTGTAATCCAGGCTTTGAGTCTACAGTATAAATCTTTCCTTCACAACCAACTGTGAAATACTCAACATCTTCAAATGTAGGACCGTGCCCTTGTAGAATTACCATTCCGTTGTTCTTTGATTCC
>JAEEHF010000005.1 GCA_016280725.1 Bacillota bacterium
CTATAACTTCTCCCAGCCACGTTATCTGGAAGCCATGGTCCAAATGTATGATTTGATGCAGCAGACTGCCTTGTAATTCTTTGCATGCAATTTTTACATGCTAGCCACACTTCGTGAGTCTTACTGTTTCCAACATCAACATATACACTTTCTCTGGCAGTATGCGGGCATAATGTTGGAGTTGGAATAGGCGTTGGTGTATCTTCTGGTGCCTCCGATGTACTTGTTGTTACTTCAGTATCTGCATTTTTAATTTTTATTTTAATTGTCTTAGTGAACATAACATTATTGTTGTCATAATTTACCGCAATCGAAGTTTGACCAGTAGAAGGCCTTTGCAATACTCTAAACTGATAACTTATTCCTTCCCTAGTTGTCTGTAAATATTTAGTATTGTAACTTACCGTAAATTTTTCTGCAGATACTTGTCCTTTCCCATTTTTAATAATATATACTGAAAATGTTTCACCTACTGCGTATTCATTACCTGATGTAGGATGAATTTCGTATGTATATTTATCATCGTTCGTTTTACCTCCTGATGTTCCTCTAGAGGTTCCACTCTTCACGCTATCACTATTTTTTGGTAAAGTTGCATATGTTATCTCTTTATATTGACATTTGCTACATATTCTATAACTTCTTCCAGAGACATTATCTGGCAACCACGCTCCAAATGTATGATTTTCAGCAGCAGACTGTCGTGAAATTCTTAATTTACATTCCTTACATACAAGCCATACTTCATGAGTTTTTTCATTTCCAGTATCTAAACATTTTCTTTCTTTAATTGTATGCGGACATTGTGTAGATGATGGTTTAGAATTCGTTGTGGTTTTGGGAAGCGAAGTACTATCTTGAATATTGATAGAATTTCCACTAATTGTTTTAACAATTTTAGCACTAGTTCCACCAATTTTATCCTTTAAAGGTTTGCCTCCACCATCTAATGTGTTTACAGTATTTAATGCACCATATGATACTCCCAAAATTAGTACAATAATTATAAATATCAGAATTAGAATGGTTCTAGTATTCTTCATTTTTCATTCTTCCTCCAAGCCTAATATATAAAATATTATTTATTATGCTCTTTTTCACCTATTATTTAATATTCAGATTCTTTTTGCCAATATAATCTCTAATCTTTTCAATAATTGTTTATTTAGAATAGAATCTTCATAATGACATTAATAATCAACCGGTTTAACAAATCCACACACTTTACAAGCTTTATTTCCATCATAATACGAACAATATTCACGAGTTACTGCAACGTCGCCACATTCACAAGCTCTATGATATGTATGATACCACTTATATCGAGTCCAAAATATCCACCATGAATATGATTCGCATGTTTTTTCCGTCGCAGAAAATGGGCCATGTTGTTTATAAAACCTATGTTCCTCCCTCACAACATTAGTTATAATACCGCAAGCAGTACAGAATTCTTTTTCATATTATGAATCTTGTATCTGCAAGCCATTTCGTTGTACCCATTCAAGCGTTTTTCCACATACATTGCATGGATTACCAACACATCGATTAACAGCTTTCGCACCTCCACTACAACCAGAACATTTCCATAAAGATATGTGCGAAACTCCTGTTAGAAGATTATTAACCCAACCTATAATATAATCTTTACCATTCTCATTTTTCTGCAAAATAAAATGACATTTTTCTTGTCTAACAAACACTTTCAAACATTGACACGCATAATATCTATAATGAAAGAACTGGTTTTTAGCAAAAAACTCTTTCTTTATGTTACTATTATCATAACTGTGAACCTTCTTTACAGTGACTGTATTTCCGTATCTACCCTGCGTTTTTGCAGGATAGGTATAAAAAGATAAAAGATCTACTTTAAAAGCTAGTTCAGTTATTTTTGTTCTTTTATCAAATGAATGCTCTGTTTGTGTAAAGACTCCTCTATTGCATGTAGTACAATAACTAAACACATAATGATATCCTTCTTCAGTAATTATTAAATCACGTTCTTCACTATGAGCCTTTCGCTCTTTAGGAAGATACTTTCTAATCATTTCATTTGTAATCTTATCTTCATTTGCATTTTTTAATCCTCTAAAAAACGATTCCCTTGTATAATCCGTAATAACAATTAAAGCTTTTTTAGGATGTTCTATCTTCGTAGGTCGGCCACATACGCAATAAGCATTATGATATGTATCGTCAAGATATCTATATTCTATAGCTGTAGTTTCAGAAAAACCACTTTCATTTGTAACATCAATATGTGGTTGGCTAACTTTCATTCCTCTATTACCGCAATCTTTGCATACAAGAAAATACCAATGTCTTTCAGAATCTTCTTCATCATTGTAATACAAATAATTACGTGCATTATTTTTGTCTCCAGCGTCTTCTTTATAATAAACAGACCCATTTACTTCACATTTTTTAATGACAAATATATTTTTTTCTGAGCAAATACTACAATCGCCAAAAACTTTATGATGAAAAATGGGGTGACCATCATTATCTGTTTCAGGTTTCAATTGATCACCAGGCACATATTCGTATCCTTTTATATTTATTATTTCATGTTTGTTAAGATCTACTTCTCCATCATCGTGCTCATCAAATTCAATTCCACAAACGTTACATTTCTTATATGTTATATTCCCATGCATGCAATTTGCCGGCTTTGGTTCTTCTGGTTCATCATAGTTTTTACTATTTTTCACGTCATGGCTTGCATTACACTTTGTACATTTATGCAAATAAG
>JAEEHF010000071.1 GCA_016280725.1 Bacillota bacterium
AACCCAATTTACATGATGGCTACTTCTGGTGCCCGTGGTAACATGAAGCAGATTCGTCAGCTTGCCGCAATGCGTGGACTTCTTGCTGATACATCTGGTAAAACAGTTGAAATTCCTATTCGTTCATGCTTTAGAGAAGGTCTAGACGTTTTGGAATACTTCATTTCTGCCCATGGTGCTAGAAAAGGTCTAGTTGATACGGCTCTTCGTACAGCTGACTCTGGTTACTTAACAAGAAGACTTGTTGACGTTTCACAAGATATTATCGTAAGAGAAGAAGATTGCGGAACAACAGAAGGTGTTTATGTAAGTGAAATCACAGATGGTAACTCTGTAGTAGAAAGCTTGAAAGATAGACTTTATGGTAGATATACAGCTGAAGATGTATTAGACCCTATATCTAAAGAAGTACTTGTACCTGCTAATACATTCTTAAAAGAAGCACAAATTGCTGCAATTACTAATGCGGGAGTTAAACAAGTTAAAATACGTACACTTCTTACTTGTAAAGCTGAAAAAGGTGTATGTGCAAAATGCTATGGTAATGACTTGGCAGGTAAAGGAATCGACGTTAATATCGGTGAATCAGTTGGTATTATCGCAGCTCAATCAATCGGTGAACCTGGTACACAGCTTACCATGCAGACGTTCCACCAAGGAGGACTTGCTGGTGGAGACATCACACAAGGTCTTCCAAGAGTTGAGGAGCTATTTGAAGCTCGTAAACCAAAGGGACTTGCTATTATTTCTGATATTAGAGGAACAGTTAAGATTGAAGACTCTAAGAAGAAGAGAGAAGTTATTGTATCTAATGATGATGGTGAGTCAAAGACTTACTTAATTCCATTTGGATCAAGACTTACTGTTAAAGAAGGCGACGTATTAGAAGCCGGAGATGTTATTACAGAAGGTTCTATTTACCCACAAGACATTATGCGTATTAAAGGCGCAGATGGTGTTGAAAGATACATCGTATCTGAAGTTCAAAAGGTATATAGAAGCCAAGGTGTTGATATCAATGACCGTCACATTGAAGCAATAGTTCGTCAAATGCTTAGAAAAGTTAGAGTTGAAAATGCTGGAGATACTACTATGCTTCCAGGAACATTAGTAGACTATAACAGATTTAATGCAGAAAACGATAAGGTTAAAGCTGAAGGACTAAGACCAGCTGAAGGTAAGAGACTTCTTCTTGGTATTACTAAAGCATCACTTGCTACAGATTCATTCTTAGCAGCAGCATCATTCCAAGAAACAACAAGAGTTCTTACAGAAGCTGCTATTAAAGGAAAGGTTGATCCGCTACTTGGTCTTAAAGAAAACGTTATTATTGGTAAGCTAATTCCAGCTGGAACAGGACTTCTTAAGTATAGAGAAATGCAACCATATAATAAAGAAACTGGTGTTGCAACAAGTGCAACAGTTCCAGAAAAGATAGAAATAACTGATGATTATGAAATACCTGGTGTAGCATTAAAATAATATAAAAATAAAGGGCGAAAGCCCTTTATTTTTATGCCTAAAGCTACCAGAATGTAACAATAATTTAACTTTACATAGTATGTAGTGATTGATAAAATTTTTATAGGATAGGACTATTGTGCCTTATTATGCTTTAAAAGGAGAAAATCATGTTTTTTTCTAAAGATAAAAGTAAAAGAGTAATTAAATATTTGATGCTGATATCAATTGCATTGTTGTGCTTTTTCATGTCAATTTCATATGCTGAAGAAGCAACATGGGAAACGGGATATCATCCAGAGGGATGGATTGGTACTGAAGGATGGTGGAACCCACCCGATAGGCGTGGGTGCTATATGTCAGTTTATAATACTAGAACAGGTAAGTATGCAGTTGGTGTATATAATAGACTATGGCCAGATAATTTAACAATTGATGCAACATCAGATGAATCATATAAAGTTGGGGATACGTTAAATTGTTATGCGTATACAAGTTATAGCGGCGGTACATACTGGATATATAAAGATGGTGTATTAGTTAAGTCAGAGCAAGCAGGAACTACACCAGACCATTTTGAATTTACAGTTACAATTACTTCAAGAACTACAAAAGTATCTTGTAGTGCATCTGCACAGTCAAGAAATGGTGAGGAATTATCGGTAACTATTATTGCTGCTGGAGATTTTGAAAAGCCAGTTATTACACTTGATTCAGAATATGTTGCAGTTGGATCTTATGTACATGCAACTGTAACCGATAATGATGCAGTTGCTTCATGGGGAGTATCAACTTCTTCAATTCAGGAACCTCCAAGATATATTCCTGTAAATCAGATTACTTCACCTATAAGCATTAATGCATCATTTCAGGTTGAAGGTACTTATTACATGTTTGCAAAAGATAGGTCTGGCAATGTTAGTGAACCAGTACGTTTTTATTTAGGCAATCCTCCTCAACCTGCCACAAGAATTGTAGATGGCCAAGAAGAAGTAATATCACCATATGATGTTCAAGTAAGAGAGGGAGACGACGCCACATTTTCAATTAGTGCGACAGGTGCGGCACCGCTATCATTTCAGTGGTACACAAATACAAGTAATTCTACAACAGGTGGAACGATTATAGAAGGAGCTACAAATAGCACATACACAATTTCTTCTGCGCAGAGAAATCTTGATGGCAAATATTATTATTGTAAGATAACTAACAATTTTGGTTCTGCATACAGCAGAGTCGCAAAATTGACAATATATTATGCACCAGTACTAGCAACTATAACAGGTAATGATATTATTCATGGCGGAAGTTATACATTAAACCTTGTTATTCAGACGGATGGTAATACTGATAATTATACATACCAATGGTTTAAAGCAAGTTCATCTGGAGGTGCTGGTTCAAGAATCATTGGAGCAACTGATACCCAGTACGTTGTTACACCAACTACTAATTCAACAGATTGGTACTATTGTGAAGTGTATAATAATCTTCCTGGTGGAGGAACATTATACATTACAAGGTCAAATTATGCTAAAGTAGTTTCTGATGTATCAAAACCTACAATAGAGATCGGAGAAATTAGTAATGACATTGTTATAAATAAAGATGGTGTTGTTACTGTTCCAGTAATTGTAAGGGAGCAAGGAGAGGGATACGAAGAAACGAATCCGGCAACCAATCTAACATCTTCGGATATCGATATTTATGTTGGAGGTAGAGTTCAAAATTCTGCTGTAAAAGTAATTCATTATGTTGGTCAGTTTGGTGAGGACTATAAATATAATGTTGATTTGTCAAATGTTACCGGGGACGGTTTTCTTTCACTAAACTTTGTTACTAATGCTGTTAAAGATAAACTTGGAAACAGAAGTGCACAGGTAACTCATGATACAAGTATATTAATAGATAATACTAATCCAGTAATATCGTTATATGAACTGATAGATGGATATAGCACTGTATATATTAATAAAAATGGAACACTAAATCTTAATTTAGCAGTTGAAGATGCTGGCAAATATAAAACCAATTCATTTGATTCAGGTGATATCTCTTTGACTGCAGGCGGAGTTTCAGTAGGAACATTCTCAAGGACTTTGGGTTATGATACAAAAATTAATAACAAATACATATATAATTTGATTCTTGGCAATATAGATGGAGATGGGATAATATCAGTTGTTATTCCTGCAGGCAAAGTTGAGGATGATGCAGGTAATAAAAATGTTTCAACTACTATTCCTCTTAAAACGATGGGAAATCAAGATATAATAGCTGACAATACGAAGCCAATTATAACTTCTCTTGATGCAAGACTTGAAAACTATACTTCAACAAAAATTTATCCTTCAAATCTTGATTCTTGGCACGATGGATGGGCTAAGGAAGACATATACATTACTATTAATGCTAGTGATAAGATTGGGGCTGCAAATGGTATTATTGATCACTATTTAATTTCTATGGATAATGGTATTTCATATTCAAAATTGACAAATAACAGAAATGTTATTTCAAATAATTTTAACGGTAATGTTTGGTATAAAGCTTGTGATAAAGCTGGAAATGAATCGGAGCCACTTCCAATTGCTATAAAAATTGATAAAACAGATCCAATAGATACACCGATAGGCTTGTATGAGCTTCGTAGAAATGGTGCAGATTACGTTTATAAGGAAGATTATCCTGTAAATAAAACTATTCATATTTATCCTAAGACTCCACAAGATAATGGAGATGTTAAATCGGGTGTAAAAATTAATAGATATTCTGGTTCTAATTATATTTCTTATTATACACTTACACATTATAGTGATAAGTCTAAGAACACGATTATTTCTGGACCTGTAACATATAATTTTGAACCAGATGGCTCTGGAAATATGACTGCTCCTGATCCTTTGACAGAAGATGGTTATTACGAAATAATTGTTACAACAACTGACATTGCTGGAAATCAAGTTGTAAGTGAACCACATAAGATATACATTAGGAAACATGCTGATAACACTATAAGAATTAAAAATATAAGTGATATTGGCTCTGGCCCAAAAAAGCTAACAATTAATGTATACAAGGCAGATTCTGATGGCAATAAGACATTTAATAAAGCAATAGACGAGATTGTAGTAAAGAATCCTTACAAAGAATATAGTACTACAGTTGGATTAGGAAGAGGAACATTCTATGTAACTGCCAGAATTGATGATTCGGTCGGAAATTATGCAAATATGGAGCAAAAGATTGTAAACGATTTTTAACTATTTCTATTGTATATATTTTTAAATTGTGCTATACTATGTCTTGCTTTGATAGCAAGACATAGTTTTTTTGTGGCCCCTTGGTCAAGCGGTTAAGACGCGACCCTCTCAAGGTCGAATCATGGGTTCGATTCCCGTAGGGGTCACCACATATTGATAGTGAAAAGTGATGCACTTTTCACTATTTTTTTATGAAACTTGAATTAAAAAGGCATATAAATTATAATCTTAAGAGAATTCTTATGTAATATTAGGAGGAAAAATTGAAGAATATAATAATTAGGATTGTAATAGTAGCACTGTTTCTTACAATAGCATTGATATGTATAAATACTGCACCACAATATGATTTGGTGTATAAATTTAAAAATGGAGATTTGCGAGTTATTTACAATGATAAAGAAATAACAAGAGAAACATCAAAATTACCTCAAGTAGCCGTCATGCTTAATGGAGAAGTAATGCTATCTCAAGATACAATCGATATTTTGTTTGATAAAGATTTGTTTTATGAGAAAAAACACGATACTTTAATTACAACTTGCTATGATCATAGGGCAGATATAAAAGTTGATAGTAGAACTATACTTATAGATGGAGAGGAAAAAGCTATTAAAGTTCCAGCCGTAAAATCAACGTATAAGTATAATAATGATGATAGATATAATGGAAGTATAGCTACAAAAGAAGTTATATATGTTCCAATTAAAGAACTAGCAAAAGTATATAATATTGATGTTGAGTTTAAAGATAAAATTATTATCACTGATAAATCTTTAGATTATAAAAGGTTTGTTGTGAAAAAAGATGGTGGAATAGAATTAAAGCATACGACATCAGATAATGCCAAAGTTGTTCAAAAAGTTAGTACAGGTAATTATATTGATATTTTTAACTATGATAATTCAAAAGATTATAATGTTGCAAGAAGCTATGATGGTGAAATTGGATATGTTCGAACTGCAGATATCAATGATGTTGATCCAATAGAAATGAAAGTTGATAGGAATGTGCCTGACAAAGTTGAAGGGATTATCAGTCTCGCTTGGGACTATTTAAATCCTGATTTTCAAGGGATTGGAGATAAATCAAGTAGAAGAAAAGTGTCAAAATTAGATATAGTTGCACCTACTCTTTTATATCTTCAAAACACAGATGGAGAAGTGACATATAGAATTAAAACTGTAGATGAGTATAAAGATTGGGTAAAAGGTACTAACTATAAAGTTTGGGTTACTTTTAAAAATGATAGCAATTCAATATCAGAAACATCTGAGTTTCTAAATGATATGAATCATAGAAATACAGCAATTAAGGAATTAATTTCTTTTGCACATAAGTATGATGTTCAAGGCATTAATGTAGATTTTGAAAATATGTATAAATCTGATGCAACAGTTTTTTCTCAGTTTATTAGGGAATTAGCTGTAGAAACTAGAAGAAACAACCTTATACTATCTGTTGATGTTAATGTTCCTGATGGTAGTGATACGTGGTCTCTTTGCTATGAGCACAAGGCACTAAGTGAGGCAGCAGACTATATTGCCCTTATGTCTTATGATCAATATGGCTCAAGTTCAAAGGTTGCTGGACCCAATGCTTCTTATGAATGGGTTGCAAGTAATTTAGAGAAGTTAATTACAAGGGATCATGTTGAACCAAGTAAGTTACTTCTTGGGATTGCATTCTATTCAAGATTGTGGTCAAATAAATCTGGTAATTTTACTTCTAACACAATTAATATGGAAAAAGCCAAGACATATATCGCTAAGTCTGAGTGGGATAATGATGCAAAACAATATTACTACGAAAAGAACAATGAATATTTATGGATTGAGGATAAGACGTCAATTGCGGAGAAGCTTAAACTTATTGAAGAATATGGTCTTGGAGGGTTTGCTTGTTGGAGGCTTGGCTTTGAAAGTGAAGATGTTTGGAATGCCTTCTAAACATGAAATCTTTGTAATTTTTCTTGACTTTTAATATATATATGTTTATGATATAAAACGATATAAAAATATTAAAGGATTCTTTGTCCTTTAATATTTTCTTTATTTCACACATTGAATAACAAAGGAGGCTATTATATGCCACAAAATAACGAAGTAATGGTGACATACGAAGGACTAAAAAAATTAGAAGAGGAATTGGAGTATTTAAAAACAGAAAAGAGAAAAGAAATCTCTGAAAGAATAAAAGTTGCACTTGGCTATGGTGATCTTTCAGAAAACTCTGAGTATGATGAAGCTAAGACTGAACAAGCTCAAGTAGAAATGAAAATAGTTGAACTAGAAACTACTCTTAGAAATGCAAAAGTAATTGATGAAGAAGAAGTAGATAATAAAATTGTTCAAGTTGGTAATAAAGTAAAAGTACATGATATGGAATTCGACGAAGACGTTGAGTATACAATTGTTGGACCAACAGAAGTAGATATTACTGAAAATAAGATTTCAAACGAATCACCAATAGGAAAAGCACTTCTTGGTAAAAAGAAAAATGAAATTGCTGAAGCTGTTTTAGACAATGGCGAAGTACTAAAATTCAAAGTGCTAAAAATATCTTTTGGCCTATAAAGGGGAGTATCTTATGAAAAAGATAATATTAGGTATATTACTAGTTGTCTTGACTCTATCACTTATAGCTTGTGGTGAGGAGACAAAAACTACATCTAGTAATTCAACAACTACTAATCAGAAAGAGGAAACTAAAGTGGCTGAAAACAAATTTGGTGATGTAAATAGATATAAAGATGTTACAGAAAATCCAATAGTTACTATGACTATGAAAGATGGTGGTGTAGTTAAGATTGAGTTATACCCTCAAATAGCACCAACTTCTGTAGAAAACTTTATAGCGCTTATTAATCAAAAGTTTTATGATGGAGTAATATTCCATAGAGTTATGCCTAATTTCATGGCTCAAGGAGGAGACCCACAAGGAACTGGTACTGGTGGACCAGGATATTCTATTGTTGGCGAATTCAACGAGAATGGATTCAAAAATGATTTATCTCATGATATTGGTGTAATTTCTATGGCTAGAGCAACTCCAATGGACTCAGCCGGTTCACAATTCTTTATTGTTACAGCTGAATCTTCTAAGGAATCTTTAGATGGATTGTATGCTGGTTTTGGTAAAGTTATAGAGGGAATGGATGAAGTTTATAAAATAGTAAATTCTCCTGTAAAATACAAAACAGATGATCTATATGCTCTTTATCCAAAACTAGGAGATGAAGAAGCAGAATTTACAGAAGCTGAAATAGAACTTATTAAAGCATACCAAGCAGGTGAAGCATTTGACAGACCACTTGATCCACCTGTTATTGAATCAATGACAGTTGAGACATTTGGTGTATCATATGCTGAACCAAATAAACTAAAATAATGGATTAAAAAGAAGAGCGAAAGTTCTTCTTTTTTGTATTATTTTCAAGATGTTATTTCGAATCCAAATTCTCAATTACTGGAAGGGAGAAAATATATGCAAGAGCTTAAAATAAAGGGAGTATATAAACACTACAAGGGAGACCTATACTTAGTAGAAGATATAATATTTAATAGTGAAACTGGAGAAAAAATGGTTGCATATAGAGCACTTTATGGAGATAATAAATTATGGTGTAGACCTTATAATATGTTTTTCGATGAAGTAAATAAAAATCGGACAAAGGTACAGATTTGAACTTCAAGAAATACAAAGTAAAAATGTTTTTAAAGGAGAATAAAAATGTTTGCATATATAAAAGGAAAATTAGCAATCAAAAGTACAGACTATGTTGTAATTGATGTGGGAGGAGTTGGATATAAAATTTTTGCACCGACATCTACAATAAATAAACTAGGAGAAATAGGTGAAGAGGCAATGGTTCATACACATTATCATGTTAGAGAAGATAATATTTCTCTATATGGTTTTGCAACTGCTGAAGAACTTAGAATGTTTGAACTACTAATTGGAGTGAGTGGAATTGGTGCTAAATCTGCCAATACAATATTAGCTAACATCTCTCCTTCTAGATTTGCGCTTTCAGTTATTACAAATGATGTTAAGGAACTAACAAAACTTCCTGGAGTTGGTGCTAAATCTGCTCAGAGAATTATTCTAGAACTTAAGGATAAACTAAAGACGGAAGAGTCAATGCAAGACTCAAATATGCCTATTGCAGATGACTCGTTTGTTCCAAATGATACTCTTTCTGAAGCAGTTTCGGCACTTCAAGTTCTTGGATATCCACAAAGAGAGGCTTCAAAGGCAGTTTCTTCAATCGATACAACTGGACTTAGTGTTGAGGATATTATTAAAAAGGCACTTGCATATTTCTCAAAATAAGGCCTTTTGTGCTTTAAAACTTGACAAAATATGGCTATGGTTGTAGAATACGTTCTAGAAAACCAAATGGAAGACAAAGTAGATTCAAGGTTTCTTATAGGGAGAAGCACTCAACTAGACTGAAAGGTGCTTTAAGAAAACGGTTTCGAAAAACTACCTTCTCATGGTGCTAGTGAATAAGCTAGACGAGTTCATCACGTTAAGATGACTAATTAAGTTAAATTTAGGATGGAACCGTGATATTATGCACTCCTAAAGCAAAGAATGCTTTGGGAGTGCATTTTTTGTATGTAATCCTTGGTGTATTAGTATATTTCTTAAGAAAACATTCTGCACGAGTACAGGTTCTTAGATTTTCGAGTACTTAAGAACCTATTAGTATCATATTCTCGGGCGGAACTCGAAAATCTTAGAACCTGCGAGCCCAAGCCGTTTTCGAAGAAATATACTAATATACCAAGAATTGATAAAAGAAAATGTTTTAAGGAGGAATATAAAATGTTAAAGATTACACTAAAAGATGGTTCTTCTCTTGAAGTAGAAGAAGGAAAATCAGTTTTAGAAGTTGCAAAACAAATATCAGAAGGACTTGCTAGAAATGCAACTTGTGGTGAAGTTAATGGAGAGGTAAAAGATTTAAGATATGTTCTTAATGAAGACTGCAACTTAGTAATCCATACTTTCTCAGAAGATGATTTAGAAGGTAAAAAAGCATATTGGCATACAACTTCTCATATAATGGCACAAGCTGTTAAAAGACTTTTCCCTGAAACCAAGCTTGCAATTGGGCCATCAATAGATGAAGGATTCTATTATGATTTTGATCCAGTAGAAAACTTTGGTGAAGAAGAAAAAGCAAAAATTGAAGAAGAGATGAAGAAAATCATTAAAGAAGATATTCCAATAGAAAGATTTACTCTTCCTAAGAACGAAGCTTTAGAACTAATGAAAGATGAACCATACAAAGTTGAACTTATTAATGATTTGCCAGAAGGCGAAGAGATTAGCTTTTATAAACAAGGTGATTTTACAGACCTTTGTGCTGGTCCACACTTAATGAGTACTGGTAAAGTTAAAGCTGTTAAGATTATTAATTTTGCAGGAGCATACTGGAGAGGTTCAGAGAAGAACAAAATGCTTCAAAGAGTATATGCGATTTCTTTTCCTAAAGCATCTGAGCTTGAAGACTACTTAGCAAAGCTTGAAGAAGCAAAAGAAAGAGACCATAGAAAAATTGGTAAAGACTTAGGAATCTTTATGACTTCAGATTTAACAGGAAAAGGACTTCCTTTATATTTACCAAATGGATATATAGTTTGGGAGCAACTTGAAAACTATATTAAAGCTAAGGAAAAGAAAATTGGATATAAACACGTTTTAACACCACCTCTTGGAAATGTTGAACTATATAAAACATCTGGGCACTGGGCACATTATAAAGATGGAATGTTTCCTAAGATGGAAGTTGAAGGAGAAGAATTTGTTCTTCGTCCAATGAACTGTCCACATCACATGATGATTTATGCAAATGATATTCATTCATATAGAGACTTGCCAATTAGAATTGGTGAAATCGCAAGAGACTGTAGATTTGAAGCAAGTGGTACATTAAAGGGAATTGAAAGAGTTAGAACTTTCTGTCAAAATGATGCACATCTTTTTGTAACTCCTGAACAAATTGAGTCAGAGTTTAAGAGTGTTGTAGATTTAATCTTAAGAGTTTATAAAGAGTTAGGTATTAAGAATTATAGATTTGAACTTTCTTTAAGAGACCCTGCAAATACTGAAAAGTATTATCCTGATGATGATATGTGGAACAATGCTGAAGATAGACTAAGACAAGTTCTAAATGATATTGGATTAGACTATGTTGAAAAGAAAGGTGAAGCTGCTTTCTATGGTCCAAAGCTTGATGTACAAGTTAAACCAGCTGTAGGAAACGAATATACACTTTCTACATGTCAATTAGACTTCTGTTTACCAATGAGGTTTAACTTAGAGTACGTTGATAAAGATGGACAAAAGAAGACACCAGTTGTTCTTCATAGAGCTGTATTTGGAAGTATTGATAGATTTATGGCATTCTACTTAGAAGAAACAAAAGGTTCTCTTCCACTTTGGTTATCGCCAGTACAAGTTGAAGTTATGCCAATTACGGATAAGCAACTAGATTATGCAAAACAAGTAGCTGATAAATTAAGAGATTTAGATATTAGAGCTGAACTTGATGATAGAAATGAAAAAATCGGCTACAAGATTAGAGAAGCACAAGTTCATAAAGTACCATATATGCTTGTTATTGGAGATAAAGAAGTTGAAGCAAAAAGCGTTGGAGTAAGGCATAGAAAAGAAGGCGACTTAGGTGCTATGCCTCTTGAGGACTTCATGAAGAAAGTTAAAGAACAAATTGAAAAATATGAATTAGACTAATATTTTCGGACCTAGTTTTTTACTAGGTCCTATTTTATATTATTAAAAAAGGTTGTCATAATGCCATAAAGGTGCTATAATCATGAAAGTTGCTATTATTACTTTAGCTAGTTTTTTTGGCTAGCATATCGACCGTTCAGAAAGAAAGGAGCAGGCTCAATGGAGTACAAGGGTAGACTGATTGCATTCTTCAACGAAATCGAAGGCAAGAGAACAAAAAAAGGTCAGCTCTGTAAGCACTGGGTACATGACGAATGCTATGATGTTTCGGCAATAATTGTCGTCAATCATAAAAGACGGTTTACGAGTCACATCACTGAGATTGATCCGGAGAATAGGACATTTACCACTGAACGAAGCGGGAATGTTTATCATTACTGAAAAAAACAGGCTGGGATTCCAGCCTGTTTTTTATTTTATACCGGTCTTGAATAATGACCTTTTGTATATTTTTCTCCTTCGAGCGATTTTCCATCAAGATGAGTTTTTATTATTTGATTTATTTTGTTTGTAGTTTCATCTAAAAAATCTAACCTAATAGAATCAACTTTAAGAGAAGATGTTTCAATTGAAGTAATCTTACTATTGTAAATTCTTGACTGACAGTCAATATTATCTGGTATAACCCTAAAGTTAATGTTCATTCTATCGTTTAAGTAATATTTATCATTTTTTAAGCATGGTTTTGTGCAAGGATGATTCTTACTAAATTCCCCAACGGTTGATCCAATTGGGCAATACTCAGATGTCATAACGCAAACACTTCCATAAGCTAATACTTCAAGTTCCATATCTTCACTTTTTATCATAGAACAAAGTTCATTTATTTGAGCTTTTGTTAATTCTACAGATAGTATTATTTTTGAGATTCCTAGGTCCTTTAATAGCTTTACTGTTTCATAATTGAAAACGTTCATAGTATAGTTTGCTAT
>JAEEHF010000072.1 GCA_016280725.1 Bacillota bacterium
CATTTATATGATGAAAAATATGAAGGCAGAACAGAAGAGATAATTAATAATGCAAATGAAAATGATGTGCAGTACATGGTAAATATTGGAACAGATAAAGAAACATCAGAGCTTGTTGTAAAACAAGCTCTTGATTTTGATGGTGTATATGCTGTAATTGGTCTTTATCCCGAGTATTGTAATGATGATGAAGTGGACTTGGGCTTTATTGAAGAACTTGTGGCAACGCATAATGCTTGCCCTGAAAAAAATAAGACACTGCAAAAAAAGATTGTAGCTATTGGCGAAATAGGCCTTGATTATCATGGAGAAAATGTAAATAAAGAAAACCAAAAAAAGCATTTCATAGAGCAGATAGAACTAGCTAACAAATTAGACTTGCCAATATGCATTCATTCTAGAGAAGCTGATATGGATATGCTGGAAATACTAAAAACGCATAGCATAAATAGAGGCTTTGTTATGCATTGCTTTTCTTCAAGTTTGGAAATTGCAAAAGAAATAATAAAACTTGGAGGATATATATCTATTGCAGGACCAGTAACTTTTAAAAACGCTAGAGGATTAATTGATGTTGCAAAATATATCCCACTAGATAGATTATTGATTGAAACTGATAGTCCATATCTTTGCCCTGAACCTTTACGTGGTAGAAGAAATGAGCCAGCTAATGTTCGTTTTATAGCTCAAAAAATAGCAGATATAAAAGAAATGTCACTAGAAGAATTTGCAAAGATTACAACAGAAAATGCCATAAGGTTTTACAATATTATGGTATAATAATTTTAGTAAGTAAATTTTATACTAATGAGGTGCAAAAGATGAAAATATTCTCAATAAAATGTCCTTCATGTGGAGCAAGCGTTAAAGTAAATGATAATACTGAACAGGTAATATGTGAATTTTGTCATTCGACAATTAATGTTGATAAATTATTTCCTGACCGTAAAACAATTATTAAAAACCGTGTAGTATACAAAGATAATAATGCGTTTTTTATATGGATGATGGTAATACTGATGTTTATATCCGTAATCTTATTTATTGTTATCTTTGGGATGAAAGAAAAATATTCTAGGCGTAATAGTGGTTATCAAACGCCTATAGTAGTGTATACCCCAGAGCCGATTATTACAGAAGAAAAATCAGGGCCTGAAAGTGCACTTGATGTTGGGACATGGGTAGATGAACACACATATATTAATGAAAAGCTCGGAATTAAGATCAACGTTCCTAAGGGCTGGTCTTTTAGTGAAAGTTATAACATGTATATTTTTTCGGAATTTCGAACAGGTAATTTTGTACATGTGGAAATTAATAAATATAGGACAGCTGAAGATAGAAGAAAGTATGAAGCATCGCAAGGAAAACCAAGAGGAGAGATTTATCGTATTAATGAAAAGCAAGATACAGAAGAGTTTGCAGGAAACACTTATTTAACATATTATTATGATGACAATGATGGATTATATTATGAAAAATACTATTATAGAGACTTTGAATGGGAATACAATGAATGGAGCAGAGGTGATGACTCGTTAGAGATTAGGTGCAGGGTATATAAAGATTCACAATTTGACTTAAGTAAAATGATAACCAATATTTAAAATATATAATATCATAATTGATAGTTCACAATATGAGAGAGGTTTAGAAAATGAGGATTTTAAGAAATACTTTAAAGAATGATTTGAATTTGAGAACACAAAATGATTTCCCAATCAAAGGTGTTGAGTTTATTGATATTACTCCACTTATTTTGCAAAAAGAGGTGTTTAATGAAATCATTGATGCTTTATATAATGAATTAAAAGATAAGAATTTAGATTACTTGGTTTTACCTGAAGCAAGAGGATTTTTGTTTGGTTCAGTTCTTGCTGAAAAGCTAAATGTTGGAATAATTCCGGTTAGAAAAAAAGGAAAACTACCACCTGATTTTGTGGAACTAACTTTTGAATACACTAAGGAGTATGGGAAAGGTGAATTTGAACTTCCAACTCTTGTGAATGATGAATACAAAGGAAAAAGAACTTATATAATAGATGATATTTATGCAACTGGAAATACAATGAGTGCTATAAAAAATGCACTTGAAGCATGTGGTAGCATAGTTATTGGCAGAGGAGTAATAGTAAATATTCCGACGCTGAATAATGATAAAAGTGTATTTTCACTAATGGATATTGAAGAGTCAAGTGAAAAGTAAAAGAGGGTGATAGAATATGAATTTCCAATATGCCTTAGGGCATTCCTTTGGAAAGTATACTAATGAAGTTCATAGATATTTTGTTGGATTATTAAATAATAGTATTAACTATTTTAAGTCTCAAGTAGATAATAACCAAGTAAGCGATTCTGAATTGGAGCATTTGGGCAAAATAATAAAGATGCAAGAGGATTTTTTATACTATTATTTTACACAAGAGCCTAAAAATTTTGAATATGTTTTGAAAACTATAATTTCCAAAGTTGTAGTAATTGGAATGCTTCCAAAAAATAAACGTGGTATATATGGACAAACTTTAACTAATGCCGACAAGACCACCAAAACTGTACTAGTTAATCCAGAACTGGGTGCTTCTCGATATTTAACACCAGAAGATAGGTTAAGGTTGTACACAGCTCATGAATTAGGGCATGTTATTAATAGCGAGTGGAAAAGAAGGTCAGTAAATTTATTAAACCAAATGCCAAGATCTAAAAGTCAGGCGCAATATCAAGCAGAACATAGATATAGAGGGCTTGAAATGTTAGATGAAGTAACTACTCAAGAAAGAGCTGAAGAAATAGCATATTTCTTTGCTAGAGAAAAGAGACCAACAGCAATAAGACCAGCATTAACAAAAGTAAGAGATACAAGAGGTATGTATTCAAATAAAAAAATATACAGAACAAATTTTGATTGGTATGGAGAATTGCAAGAGCCTGCAATTATGTTCGCAAGAACTCTACGAGGAATTGGAAGAATAAAAAAAGATGAAGTAGTTCTAAGTGCACTTGCTCATAGAGCAATAAGTCCAGATTTTTTTAAAGAGATTTTTGATGAATATAAAAGAGATGTTGGAGGGCAAGGACTTCCAGAGATGCTGTTTTATATGGGAATAATAAAAAGAGCATCATATGCAAGGTTTGGTGAAGATGATCCATATTTTCTTGGTGCTTCAGAAGAAGCGCTAGAGAATTTGACAGATTTGGCTGGGAGGTTTGAAGACCATAGAAATCCTGGAGACCATGATAATTAGTAAATAAATCGCTAAAAGTGCTCTAAAGACTATTGCTTCAAATATAGGTGGGGGTATAAATATAATGGCTAAAGAAAAAACTCATAATATTGCTAGTACCATTGTAGAAGTATTGCAAATGCTTTCATATGTATTTCTGATTTATATTGGATTAGTAGGAATATTTAATAATTTTCAAAAAGAATATAGAAAAAACTCTGACAAGAACATAAAACTCGCTGAAGGATTTACAATAGAAAAGTATCATGTAGTATTGGATGTTGACGATGATAATAAAATTGAAGTCACAGAATTTATAACGACTAATTTTGAAAGCTCAAAAAAGCATGGTATTTTTAAATTTGTGCCATTGTGGTTAGAATATACTGGAAAAGATGGAAAGACAATTAAAAGAAAAGCAGCCATATCTAATTTTCGCGCACTAGGAGAGCCTTATACTTTAGATACGGTTAAAGGAAAAGCAAGAATAAAAATAGGTAAAGAAACTGAATATGTGGGTGTAGGAAAAAAAGAGTATATTATTAAATATGACTACGATATGGGTGTGGATCCATTTAGTAGCTTTGATGAATTAATCTTTCATACTTTTGGAGATTATTGGGGAACTGAAATTAAAAATGCTTCAATTCAAGTTAATATGCCAAAAAGCATTGAAGGATATAAAGTAAATTTCTTTACAGATAAATATAGGAAAAAGAATGTTACAGATGTAGTAGACTATAAAGTTGAAGACAGAAAGCTATATGCAAGCTTTAATGCCGATAAATATTATGAATCACAACTTGAGAAGTATAATAACAAAGTACAATACGCAGATAAAGGTAGAATTTATAGTAATTTTAATTATGTACCTTTAACTAATGCATTAACTGTTGATATTGAATTGCCAGAAGGTTACTTTGTAGGTGGAAGTTGGAATTACGGATGGATTTCATTTAGTATTTCCATGCTTATATTTTTACTAACTGCTATGACAATTTATAAATGGGCTAAGTTTGGAATGGATAATCCAAAAGAAACACAAACCGATGAGTTTTACCCACCAGACAATTTAAATGCAGCAGAGGTTGGATATATTTATAATGGATGTAAAGCAAGTGGGAAATTAGTATTTTCATTAATTATTCAGTTAGCTAGTAAGGGATATATAAAGATTGATGACTTGAACGACAGTAAGGGGAGCGTTCAAATCACTAATTTAATTTCAAAGCCTCAAAAACCAATTGGTTTAAAAGAAAGGATACCAAAGAGGTTAATAGTAATAAAAAAGCTAAAAGATAAGGATAGCCTTTTATCAAAAGCTGGAAAAGCAACGATGACCAGACTATTCAAAGCAGGTAATGTTAAAAAGTTAAAGCAAGGTAGAGGTTTTGACAAATTTCTAGAAGTAAAAGATGAATTGGTGAACCTTGGCTATATAGAGATACAAAGCGACAATGAAGAAGAAATTACTAAGCTAGAAGAAGAAATTAAAAAATTGGAAGACAAGTATAATGCTGGTATGAAGAAGTATCAAATTGAATTGTTAAAAATGCCTGTACTAACCAATTTAGAAAAATATTTATATGATAGCCTATTTGATAGTGATAATAAAATTATACTTAGCCAACAACCTACTTTATATAGGGTTTTTGACAAAATTTTAGGAGATTTAGAGATTCGTAAACGAGAAATATATGATAAACAAGCAGCAAATCAGGTTCCAAAATCAATAGTTAGAAATATTTTAATATTTGTACTAAGCATAATTTCATACTGGTTTGTTGAAGACATGAATCCAAGTTGGGGAATTCTTTATTACTTATCATTTGCTTGTATATTTATAAATTTGTTCTTTACGTTTTTTATGAATAAAAAGAATAAATATGGAGAATACATTACTGCAAAAGTTAAAGGCTTTAGACACTTTCTGAAAACTGCTGAAGAATCCGACTTAGAAGCATTGGCTGCCGAAAATCCAAATTATTTCTATACGATTCTTCCATATGCTTATGCCATGGGAATATCTAAAAAATGGATGAAAATGTTTGAAGATATTCCAATAAAGAAGTTGGATATGGGGTCTTTTGATTATAAGAGTGATAGTTCATATTATTTATTATATAATAAGATTTATAGTTATAAAGAAGCTGATAGAAGCTCACAAAGAGATTTAACAAGAAATTCTTCTAGTAGAGGGTGCTCATCTTGCGGCGGATGCGGCGGAGGATGCTCATCTTGCGGTGGAGGATGTTCTTCTTGCGGTGGAGGTGGATCTTGGTAAATAAATTTGTACTGCAATGGCATTTAAGTGAAAATTGTAATTTAAAGTGCTTGCATTGTTATCAGGAAAAACATATATCAACGCAATTAGAATATGAGCAATTAGAGAAAATATATAATCAATTTAAAGAACTCTTAGAGAACAAGAAGATGAAGGGGCATATAAATATTACGGGTGGAGAACCATTATGTAATCCATTCCTGTTTAAAGTATTAGACCTAATTAAGAAAGATGAAGATTTAATATCATTTTCAATTCTTACAAATGGGACATTAATAACTAAAGAAATTGCAAAAAGAATTAAAAGTTATAATCCTTATTATGTTCAAGTAAGTTTAGAGGGTGGAAGGAAAACCAATGATTATATAAGAGGCAATGGAACATACAAAAAAATAGCGACGGGTATTAAAAACTTAAGAAAACAAGATATATTTACTTCTATATCTTTTACTGCAACACAACTAAATTATAAGGAATTTCCACAAGTTGTTAAATATGCAAGAAAGTATGATGTCAATAATGTTTGGTCTGATAGATATATACCATTGGGAGATTCAGAAGATAAAAACTTAGCCTTAAATTTTGAACAAACAAGAGAATACTTACAAATAATGAATGAAGAAAGAGAAAAATTAAAAAATAAGAAAAATGTCAATACTACGATTTCAATGTATAGAGCATTACAATTTCAAATGACAAATGATTTTGCTTATGGTTGTACGGCTGGAGATACTTTACTAACTGTTATGGAAAATGGAGATTTAGTTCCTTGCAGAAGGATGCCAATAGTACTGGGTAATTTGTTTGAGACAACTATGTGGGATTTATATATGAATAATGAAACGTTAAGGCATTTACGAAAAGAGAAGATTCCTGATGATTGTAAAGAATGTGAACATTCTGAAACGTGTCATGGGGGACTTAAATGTTTGACTTATGCAATATATAAAGATTTAAATCGCAAAGATATGGGATGCAATATATGATTAAAGACGATAGCTTAAAATTACAAGCTATCGTCTTTTTTCTATCTTTTAATAATATGATAATCCATAAACTGTTTGTAATATTCAAATATGTCTGTATCATCTGAGAAGGAACGTTTAAAATCTTCTGGATAATGTTCTCTATACAGTTGATATTTTTTTAGGATTTTTTGCCTAACGTGTGAAGTCTCAACGTCAGGTGAGTATTTTTCGATGAAAAAGAGAAGCGGAATAATATCATTCCCGCTGATACAAATGTCATAATCAAGGTAATCTAAGTGTCCCCACGGATTTGTTTCAAAGCGTATTGGCTTGCTATATGAAATATAAATATAGTCATCTTTAAAAAGGTGATTTTCGTCAATAAAACTATACTCAATATATTTCACACCGGCTGTTCTTACAAAACCTTCCATGTACCAAATTGACCTACTATGAATTTTACAATAGTACTCGGGTAAATCTGTTTCCAGTATTTTTGTTGGATAGATTCCACGAGAATATAGGAATTTGTTCTCAGTATCGAGTATTTCTCTTATCCGTTTTCCAAAATGTCCTTTTGTGTAGAAGAATGCCTTGATCTTTTTCATATGGTAGTTCTCCCTTCTAAATTGAATATTAAATATAAATCTTCAAAAGCCACACAAAAGTAAGTTAAATATATAAAAAAAGTGCCTACTTGCATCAAGCAGGCACCATCGCTGTTATGCTCACCCACGAACGATTTTAACGATGTAGTCACAGAGAGAGTCAAGTTGCATCTTGACTGTCATGATTTGCATTTCTTCAAAGGCTTTGACAGAAAGCAAAGCGAGTTCTGCAGAAAGGCCGAAATCTCTTACCAGCATTCCAGAAATGATCTGTTCCTTCTGCTCAGAGAGCAAGTTGCCAAGAATGGAGTACTTTTCCGCGATGTAGTTGTAAAGGTCCATGAGGCATCTCCTTTCTTCTTCACGAAAACATCCGACACTCTCTCGAGTGAAATCCGGCACATTAATTGGAATCGACGTGAACAAATAAGTCGAAAAAATAATTAATTTATAAGCAGAAGAGATTATACTACATTTAGCAATGGTTGTCAAATTATGTAAAATATAGGCCGCTATTTGAGGCTAATTAGTTAGTTGATGTTGAGGAGTGCTAATGGGATGAGAAAAGAGAAGACTTTTGGAAATTTCAGTGCTGACCTTCCTTTAACATTCTTTGTGGGATTATTCTAATGCTTTCAAAAAGTCAAAAAAATAAGTCGATCAATAAATCGACTCATAGTTTGGAGCAGGTACCCTGCGTCGTTCAAGCTGTAAACCTTAGAAGCGTAAGATTTTGCGAAAAAAGTTCAATTACATAACGTTCTGCAGAAACTAAATTTGACCATTATTTGGCTCAAGTTAGTATACTATACATATATTCATCAAATTTATCCATTTCAGTTCTTTTGAAATTATCTTGTAAATCAGCATAAATATCAAGTGTTGTTTGAATGTCTGCGTGTCCCATAAAGCCTTGAATTGCTTTAAAATTGATTCCGGCTTCAACACATCTAGTAGCAAAAGTATGTCTTAATGAGTGTAGAGATATTTTAGGTATTTTTAATTTTTGACATATTCTTCGAAGCTCTCCGTTAGTCATACTTCTATTTAGTATTGTGCCATCTTCCTTGCAGAAAATTAGATTTCTTTCGTTTGGGTTCATACTTTTAATAGCTTCTCTTAAAATAGGTTCGCATTTTTGACTAATGATGATTTTTCTTTTACCATTGTTTGTTTTTGTTTTACCTATTATAACATTTTTATATCTATCAACAGATACCGTTTTATCTATATTAATTATGCGTTGCTTAAAATCAATATCGTCTTTGGTAAGAGCAAATATCTCTCCACCTCGCATACCAGTATAAAGAGCAAGTAAATAAATGTTTTTATACATAGCACCATTAGCTAGTAAGTAGTTTGTGAATATCGTTTCTTCATCAACTGTAAGAGCAAATACTTCTCGATCTTCTTTTTTGCTTTTTGGAGTTCTAATTGCATTTATACCTTCAAAAAATTTGTTGTTAGTATATTGTTCAGTATATGCAATTTGGTACACTTTTTTTAATATATTGAATTCTTTTGATAGGGTAGAGTTTGATAATCTCCTTTCATTTTCAAAGAATTCCTCAATATCTTCTTTTTTTACTTTATTGATAGGTAATTGCCCCCAAGAAGTATTTTTAAATCTTTTAATGACTTCTAAATTCCTTAAATAAGTGCTTTCTCTAATATCACCATATTTAAGTTTTTTATCCTCATTAGCAATTGCTAAATCGCATATAGATTTATGAGA
>JAEEHF010000006.1 GCA_016280725.1 Bacillota bacterium
ATGAATCTTAAACTTGCATTTAACAATTTTGAACATAGACAAGACTATCCTCTTTCAGGTGAAATATGCGATGATTCTTTTGATGATGTGTCTGACTGTTTATACAGACTTAACCCATCGAGAGAAGATGAACATAGAAAAATGCAATATTATTCTCAAGTGTATATTTTTATTACCAATATGAAAATTATTGAAGATGCATATAGACTAATTGGAAGAGAAGTCCCAAGTGATTATAGAAGGCATTTCGTGGAAACATTCTACGATTCACTTGAAGACAAAGCTAATTTTAGATTGTGCTTTCAAAATCCAAATCCTATGGCAGATATTGGTCACTTTACAAACGCAGAAGCAAACTTTGACGGGATGAAGGCATATATGCAAGAAATTAGACAAATTGCCGTTGAGGTTTATAAGGAGAGAAATGGAATAAGAAAAGACTCTGAACCACAGTCAAAAGAACATACACAAATTGATCCTGATATAGATTAAAAAAAGCCTGCAGAAAGATCTGCAGGCTTTTAAAGATCAAATAATTAAACTAATTATAGAATAAGATAAAAACCAAGCTATATGTTGAAAAAATCCTTTCAAGAAATTGAAAGGATTTTTTTACGCAATTTAAAAGTGGTTTCTTATTTGGTGGTCGACTTTCTTTTTAACAATATGACAATAACTACTACTATTAAAACAACAAGAAAAGAAAGAAGTACAATGTTATTTTTAATATTGCTAAATATCGACAGAATTGGATTATCATATATTTCAGTTGAATTTGAAACATACCTATCGTAAGAATAATTTGAGTAATCTATAAGTACTTTTTCTTTTCCATTTGCATTATAAGTCTCATCTGAACTTAATCTGATTGTTTTGTATTCTCCATCTTCTTCTTCAAATCTTATAGAATAAAAAGAGCCACTATAAGTTTTTTCATTACCTTCACGTAATTTTGTAAAATCAGTAAGTACAATATTTAAAGTACCATCTTTTATTTTAGAAACAGGAATCTCTTTCTCTTCAATTAGTCTTTTGGCAATATAAGTTGCAGTTCTTTTACACAAAACAGAGTCTAAATCGCCAAATTCTTGAAGCAATTCATTCTTATTTATTTTTGCATCAGAATGACTCCAAGAATATCCTGGTTTGCTAAATGTGTATGAAAGCATGTAATATACACAATAATTCTTTTTGTCATAGTTGTCATCAAATACAAAATCTTCTTCCTTATTTATATCAATTTCTTCTTCAAAATCGATATAATCATTCTCATTCCAAATTATTTCTTTCCCTTGAGAAAAGTCTAAAGAATGGTTGTCTCTATATGCCTCTCTAATATCAGCGTCTTTGGAATCTTCTATAACAAGCCATATGCTTTTAATTGGTTTATTTATATTAGTGATGGTTGAATTAAACTCTCTTAGAGGATAAAGATATATTGGATTTGCAAGAGTAATTGTTAAAATACAGCAAATGATAATCAAAACAAATATTATTTTTTTCATTTTTACCTCCAGCGAAGGATTCTTTTAATAATAAATATATCATTTTAGAGAAAATGCTACAACAGTTGTGTTAGATAGGTGGCAGCTCTTTTTGTTGATTCTTGTGTGATACTGTACACTTCCGTCGTCTAACGTTACTGGAAATCCAGGTAGTGTAAATACATGACCATTTGATGTAACAAAGTGATATTCTTTTCCGTTTGAGTCCCCATAGAATTCGTTGCTTGTACTACCATCCTTGTTGTTAAGAAGAGAGTTTAGGCCAGATATATTACAGTCATCAATTGCATATCCAAATACATATATGTGACGGCAACAAAAATTTGTGCAATTCAAGCCTATATAAAATATTTATGAATGATATGATGGCTATTGATTTTTGTCGGTTTACATAGTATAATGATTAGCGACCCAATAAAATATTTCCTTAACGAATTGAATGAGGAGTGAGACTATGACACAAAGCAAATGGAACAACGTGAAATCTATTCGGATTGAAACAATAGACGAATCCGAACTTCACGAAGCGATTCACGAATGGGCTGAAGGATGCATAGAACTTGAAAAATTCTTATGGCTTTGCTATCAAAATAATGTTGTTACAACCGGTTGTCATGCAGATGAACACTATGGAGACTTCTATGTTTCGTTTGATGTCGAGGCGTCTAATAGAACGATGCTAGAAAAGCTTATTTTTTTTGCGTATCAGCTTGAAAACCTGCATGTATACATTAAGTTTGTCGGAAATCCAAACTCTGGAGACGGTTGGAATCGACCATCTTTACTAATTTCTTCTGCATTTCCATGCAATGCGGCGAAGTATTTGCTTAGGCTTAGTAAGGTGTTTGAACCAGACTTTAAATATGATACTGATAATCCTTGTTTAAAGATATTAGAACTTTATGATTTATTCAATAGAAGATGGCTTTGCCTTCCGATAAGGTTAAAGGTATATAGGCAAGATGAGAGCACTCTTTTTATTGAAAATGGAATGTTCAAGAGCACCAATAATATTATTCAGAAAGTTATGCTTGGAGCTGGGTTTAGGGAAAATGATGATCCTATTCATCAAGAATGGATAAGTGCTTCCACAAGCCCCACTCAACTTGGAATGGATTTGCAAAAACTCATAGATGCCTTTTCAAAGAAATTTGAATCAGAGTATATTATTAGTCCAGATGATGATAATCTTCGATCTTGGTATGTCTTATTTCTAGAACATAGAATCGTAGCTCGGCAGATGAATGGCGATAAAAGCTGAAATTGTTTATTAGTTTCAGCGAGTATAAATTGCTAAAAGAGCATCTCTTTTCTATACTATGGAAAAGAGATGCTTTTTTTTAGAAAATGGGTTTATGTATGAATAAAAATGCAACTTGCAGTTTTTAAACCAAAAAGATAATATTTATATAAAGAGGAATGTTTGAAATTCGAAAAAGGGGGTGAAAATGTGGAGACATTAAGTAATGAGGTGCTAAAAAATCCGGAAGTTCAGCAATTATTAGAATTGACTCGGAGAAGAGGAACAATCTTTGCAAGCATATAAAGGTGCTGGAATGTACGTTGAAATAAATGAGATACTTGGTGGATACATGACTTTAACTCCGCATTTTCTTCGAGATGATAATAATCCCGATGCTCCCAAATCATATTATTCAAGAGACCCAGCCAGAAGAAGAGAACGTATTAAAACTTTAATTGAGATATCAACAGATATATATTCGGCAATGTATAAGACTAGTATTCAGAGAGTATCGACATATGGTAGTTCATATAGTGGTACAGATGTAGCTAGAGGGTCATCACATAGTCTCTTAGAAAATGGACATGGGTTTATTTCCACAAGTAGACTTGAAAGAAGACCAGGAATTAGTCCACTTCAAGAATCATTAGACTGGGCTACAAATAATAATAGTGCATCTGTTATTAACTCATATGGTATAACCGATTATCTACCTGAATCTGAGAATAGAAGTGTGTCGCACGGAATGTTATCACATATTCATATAGAAGGTGGTGTACCATACTTGGCTGTTGAGGGTGGCAACCCAAATGAACGTGAAACGCTAGTCTCTCCTTTTACAGTTGTAAAAAAAGATGATTTCAGAGGCAGATTTAGTAACGGAACAATAGAAGCCAATGGCAGAAGATTACGTGAGGAATATGTTACCATCGAAACTAGACAATTACGTCAAATGCCCCGAGAAGAGCAAGAAAAACTATATGAAGAGATAATGCAACAAGCAGATGAGATGGATAGTAAAATAGTTGAATATTATCAAATCCTGAAAGAAGAAAGAAGAATTTTATATGAAATTAAAATGATTAGACAAAACCAAATAGGACTTCGAGATGATCAATTTGATGCCTTATTTAAAAAGGAAAAAGAACTTGAAAAAGAGATTTTGCAATGGAGAGGAAAAATAAGCGCATTAATTGAAGCTAGGTGTGCGGATAGAGAAGTTGAAATAGATGGCAGTATAAGAACGGTTATTCAAAGAAGAGAACAGGAAGAAAAAAGAAGAAAAGAAATTGAGAAACAAGGAATGGATAGAGCATTAGATGTAAGAAATGCAATTGCGAGTTCAGTTGATAGTGCAATGCAGACTGATTCATTTGTTAAGATGCTTAATTGTCAAGTTCGACTTGAACACGCAGTAAAATTACCTGGCAAAGGAGGACTTAAATTTAATTCACCCATAGCAGAGCTAAGAAGATTGTTAGGAGAGTTAAAAATTTCCGGAGATTATTATACCATTAGTGAAGCGGGGCACAGGGCTTTTGATACAAGAGGGAAAAATGGATACTCTTTAAGAGAACAAATGAGTAAATTAGGTGATGTTATAGGAAATAATACACATGAATTGATTACTATAGCTGAGAATGAATTTAAAAAAACAATAATGCAGGAAGTGCTACAAATACGTGTGTCGCAAGAAGAAGCTTTTTTACAGACAAAGAGACAAGCGGTAATGCAACAAGACTCTGGGTTCTTTGGAAGAAAACGAAAAGAACAAGAAAAAATGAGGGCTATTTCACAAATCGATGAGCAAAGGTCAAAGTTAATGGCTTTTCGAAATGAATTGAGCAATGGTGGAATAGGTTCTAATTATACATATAGTGCTAGAAAAATTATTGCTGAAATAATGGTTGGCCTTGATTGTTCTAGAGATGAGTCACAAAGGAGAGCGCTATTACAGTTAAAGCAAGCAATTGAAGATATATTTATAGTTGCACAAGATGGTCCTGGAGGAGTAAAACAGATTTATAGTGATGAAAAAGAAGCAATAGTAAGTGACGAAAGGACAAAGTTTTTTTTAGGTAGATATGATGAACTTTTCAAACCAGAAGCACGAACAATGAGGCCTATGCCTGAAATCACAAGATACATTATTAATTTGAAAAGCATTATTTCACAATTAGGAATAACCCAAGAATTAAATCATGAAAATGGACAAGAAATATAAAAAAGGCTATCCACGTGTTGGACAGCCTTTTACTGGGTCACCAGATCATTTTCCTGACAGAAATAGTACCATCAGACGAAAGACGAATGCCGATCACAACATCTCCCCACCGGAAATCGTAGTAGTTGCAGCTGTTCGGCACATCGTTCGTAGGAATAGGGCGAAGTTTGAGAACTTGTTCGGGAGTAATGATCTGAATCGGCGTGTTCTCTTTATCGCCGACGCGGTTGATTTCGTCAGCAATCTTTTTGGCGGATTCGTAATCGATCACGGGGGTCTTTGCAAGTCTCTTCCTAAGCATGTTCATCCTCCTTACAGTTGTAGTGGTGCAGTAGACAGAGCGATGACGAAGAGGAGTCTAATTGGTTGATTCCGAGGGTATTATAGCTCATGTTTACATAAAAGTCAATGCTTGTGCTACAAGTAGGTTAAAAATATACTATTTTTAGTATTTTCACCTGTTTGCTAGAAAGAGAGGTTAAGATGGAAGTTTTAGTTGGGAAAAAGGCTGGATTTTGTTTTGGAGTTAACAGAGCAGTGGAGATATGCCTTAATGAAATTAATAAAAATGATAAAACAACATATTGTTTAGGTGAATTGGTTCATAACAAAGATGTGATAAATAACTTAAAAGAGAAGGGCGTAATCTTTATTTCTAATATTGATGAAATCAAAGAAGAAAGTGCTAGATTGGTAATTAGGGCACATGGAGTCGATAAAGAAATTATTAATCAGGCAAAAGAACGAGATTTGGATGTCATAGATTTAACCTGCCCATTAGTAAAAAAGATACATGATATCGCGGAAGAATATTGCAAAAAAGACTTTTTTATCATCTTAATTGGTAATAATGAACATCCAGAAATTGTTGGTACTAAAAGTCACTGTGGTAAGAACTATTTTGTAATTGAAGATGAGGATAAAGTTTTGGAAGCTCTTTACTATTTTCAAACGTCAGGAATTAAAAATCTTTTAGTGATTTCTCAGACTACATTTAGCTTGAATAAGTTTGACAAAATAGTGAAAGATATTGAAGAAGAATTAGATTCTTCAATTAATATTATAGTTAAAAATACAATTTGCAATGCAACAGAGGAACGTCAAAAAGAAACGGAAGAATTAGCTAGGCAAGTTGATTATATGATTATAGTTGGCGGTAAGAATAGCTCAAATACTAAAAAGCTTTTTGAAATCTCAGAGGCATATACTAATGCAATATTAGTTGAAAACTCAAAAGAATTAGATAGTAATTTGTTTATAAATACAGAAAAAATAGGGATAATGGCAGGTGCATCAACACCTTTTGAAATAATAGAGGAAGTAAGGAAAAAAATATCAGAGAAAGAGTAATCAATATTGCGAGAGTTTTATATTTGCTATATAATAATAAAAATCTAAAATAGGAGATGAATTATATGGAAGTAATTGAACTAAAGCATCCATTGATTTCACACAAATTAGCTATTTTAAGAGACAAAAAGACTGGTACAAAAGAATTCAGAGAAATAATAAGTGAACTATCTAGTTTTCTATGTTATGAGGCTTTAAAAGATGCAACACTTACAGACGTAGAAATCGAGACACCGATTTGTAAAACTAAGGGGCAGATGCTTAATGAAGATAATTATGCATTTGTCCCTATTTTAAGGGCTGGAACAGGCATGCTTGATGGACTAATCAATGTTATGCCGAATGCTAAAATTGGACACATAGGAATGTATAGAAATGAGAAAACATTGGAACCAGTAAGGTATTACTACAAAGTCCCTAAGGATCTTGAAAATAGAGAGGTAATAGTTCTAGATCCAATGCTTGCAACAGGTGGATCGGCAATAGATGCAATAGATTCTTTAAAAGAAAGCGGTGCAAAAAAGATAAAATTTCTTTGTATAATTGCAGCGCCAGAAGGTATTAAAAAGATACAAGAAAAACATCCTGATGTACAAATCTACTGTACCTCAATAGACGAAAAACTAAACGAAACAGGTTATATCGTTCCAGGGCTTGGAGACGCGGGTGATAGAATTTTCGGAACAAAATAAATAATACCATCTTCAACTCATAACTGATATAATATCCATAGAAGTTTTTGAAATGAGAGGAAGATAAAATGATGCAAATAATTAAAAGTATAGTATTGATTACAATTATTTTAGGTGTATTTGCGGGATGTACGAGTTCTAATCCACAAACTACTACTGAGCCTGAAGTTACACCAGTTGCAACTTCAGTTGTGGAGAACAAAAAAGAGAATTTACTAAAAAACCATGAAGAAGTATTTGCTGAGGATAATATTTATTTTGCTGCTTGTGAAATTGATAAAAGCGGTGACATTATAAATAATCATTTTATGTCATATGACAAATATAGAACTTTGACTTTATATGATTTTGGAAATAATATAGATAGCACAGTTGAGGTAGTTATTATTCCAAGAGATACAAAAGTGTCATTGGAGCTATGTAGTGTTGAAATTGATGAAGATGGAAATCTAGTTGTTAGGCAAATGCTAGATTCTGGAATTAATGAACCATTTAGATTTAGATATGATGATTATGAGTCTATTATGCCTCAATATGGAATAATAATAGAAAACTCTTCATATAGTGGCATAATTCCAATAGTTCATAGTGGTATGGATGGTAGTTTAGCAATGAATAGTGATTATTCTGTAGTAATAAAATAAAAATAAAAAAGGCGATTAATAAAATAATCGCCTTTTTTTATTAAAAAGCAGAAAACTTTTTTCCATTGCCAAATATTTCTTTCCATTGCGCTGCGTCGTATTTTTTTTGTCGTTCTCTCATTCTATGTAGTGGGTCATCTATGTGATCTTCCTCGAGGTCTATAATTAACCAATTAGTAGTTTTATTCTTGGTTAATGTTCCACAATATTCACATTTATATTGACTTAATAATACTGGTGCTCCACAATACTGGCATCTTATTTTTTGAGAACTTGGATTCTCAACAAATGAGATATTATACCAAACATCGATAATATATTCTTTTGTTCCGGCTACAACGTTATTTTGCTCATCTGTAATATATCTTTCAAAACTGATTCTTACTTTTGTTTTTATAACTCTTGCATTGCCATAGTGAAGATCTTCAGCATCTTTAATTGGAAAACATGAAACTTTATCTATGTGTAATTTTTGATGACGTTCTTTAATTAACTCAAGCCCTTCTATTTGCCTCCTCAAAAGGTCATCTGTTTCATATTTTTCAAGTTCCTCATATTTTTCTTCATCGATTAGGGTAAATACTCTTGAAATAATGTCTTGAAATATGTTTAATAATTCATCCTTTAAAACCATTTTGGCCTCCATAATTATGTATTGTATGAAATATCATCGATTAACCATTCGTAAGCAGCTTCATTTTCTGCACCACAAAAAGCACACTTTTTACTAGAAACATTTTTTAGAGGTGCACCACATTTTTTGCAGTGCACATCGGGATTGCTAGATAGTGGAGAGTGTTTTAAAACTAAGTAATAGTTTTGATTTACGACATGAGTCATTCCAGTATATGTTTCTCCGGTTTTTGTATTAACATCTTTAACCTTGTGTTTAGAATTGACATATAGTAAAAGAGAGTCTTTATCTTTGTTGTATCCAATCCAAGAAATATTGCAGCTGTTTGATATGCCCGAAACAACAACGTTTGAATAATATATTTTTTTATATAATTTTGATTCTATGAATGTTTTTGTACATACTGCAGAAAGAGCGGGATAGTCTTTTGAAATTAAGCAAGTAAACATTTTATAAAATTCGGTTTTTACCTTAGATTCAAAATTACTCAAATTAAATGTTGGATATTTAGTTTGAAACTGCTTAATACTATCATGATCAATGAGACTAATATCTATAAATCCTTCAAATGGTGATTTGACTTCCAAACCGCTATCGGTGAAATCCAGAGGTTTTTTATGCCTACAAATTATTATAAGTATAGCAATAACAAATACCAGTTCAATAATTGCAATTATCATAAGCCCTCCCATCAAATGCTATTACATAAATTGGTTCTTAATATCCAAATTTACCTTCTAATGAATCATCATTCTCAATCCATTCGTTAACGTCTATTGTTCTAAAGTCTTCTTTTGAATCTCTAACAATAACTTTTGAAATTCCTGCATTAATAACTAATCTTTTACACATAGAACATGAAGAAGAATTAGACACATATTCTCCTGAATTTGAATCTAAACCAACTAAATAAAGTGTTGAACCTAGCATTTCGTTTCTTGAAGCACTAATAATTGCATTTGCTTCAGCGTGAACACTTCTGCATAGCTCATATCTTTCACCGCGAGGCACATTCATTTCTTCTCTAATGCACTTACAAAGTTCACTACAGTTTTTTCTTCCACGAGGTGCTCCATTATATCCAGTAGAAATTACCTCATCGTTATTAATTATTACGGCACCATACTTTTTCCTAAGGCACGTGCTTCTTTGTGCAACTGTCTCAGCTATATTTAAATAATAATTGTTTTTATCTACTCTTTCCATTTTATTTCCTCCATTTTTAGTACTGTAATAATTCTATCAACAAAAAATGTAATCCGCAATATCAGTTAGATTTATGACAAAAATTTAAAGTTGAATCGCTTATAATTAAAGTATATAATTAAATTGGAGGGATACTAATGAAAAAAATTATAATTGTTACGATTTGTATTATTTTGATGATTATTACTGCACTTACACTTGTACTTATAAACAAAAATAACAATGCAAATCGTATTAATAATATAAACACACAAGAAAAAAATGTTGTGAATAAATTGCCTGAGGAAGAAAAACCCGGTGAAAAAGAAGTTGCAAAATCAACTCCTGCACCTACTCCAACGCAGGAACCGGTTGATGAAAAATATGAAAATCTTACAGCATTAGAAAAACAACTTGTAGATAGTGTGTACAATGGTGAGATGCATGTCGAAAATGGTATAGTTGAAAGAGATGTTGCTAAACTTCTTGTTGATTTAGATGGTGACAAAAAAAGAGAACTTATCAAATTTGGCAATTCTCAAAATGGAGAAAGAGCATTAAACATTTATTTTGCATTATCAAGTGATGTTAGGCAGGCAACTATTAATAACAATCATCTATTTAACATCGGAAAGATATATCAAACAACAAATGGATTTTACATTTCTGATTACAGAATAGGCGAAAATGATGAAATGACAACTCGTTTATTTAAAATAGCAGTTTCTGAAGACGGATATACGATGGAAGAAGTGCTTAGAGAATATCACCTTTATAATGAAGATAGTAACGAAAGATCAGACTTCTTTTATGTGGATGCTAATAATGTTTATGAATACGAGTACTATGAAAAAATAATTAAAATGTCAAACGATATAAAAGTAACAAGTACGATAGGAAGTGCAGACTTAATCAATGGCCTTTGGGGTGCAGTGGTTGAAAATGATTTTACAAACTTACAAGAAAAACCAGTTCTTTATTTCGTAAATAACAGTTTGGTAGGAATATATGAAAAAGGAATATGGGTATTCCCAAAAGATGTTGAATTAAGTACTATTTTTGGAAACGATTATTATACGGTATATACTCAAGACCACACTAGAGCTCAAGCTAAACAACTTAAACTTTCTCTTGGTGAAAGTGGATACGGTAGTTTCCGTTATGAAGGTTGTGATGCCACAAATGTTGACGGAATTATGGTAGATAATAATCTAGGTAAATTTGGAACTTTAAAAGAGTATAGTTATTATTTTGATTTACCAAATAAACTAAATGAAAAGCTTAATAAATCTAAGACTATTCAATTAGCCGATACAGAAGCAACGAGTGTTGTTGCAGTTGCTAACGGTTATTCATATGAAGGTGAAAATGCAACAACAAACTTGCTGGCATTTAATGCAGATTATGATGTTAGCTTTGTTAATGAGACAAAGAAGGATACAATCCCGGATGATGTCAAAAAGTATATCGAAGAGCAACTTGTAGCAAATGGAGTAGAAAAGACAGCGCCATATACACTAGTTCAATATTTTAGGGAAGATATTAACAATGATGATGCAGGTGAAGAAGTATTCTATGTGCTTTCAAATGATGCATATTTGCTTGTTACTTCAACGGATGATAATTACGATACTAATAGTGTAGAAGCAGAAAAGTTGTTAAAAGAAAATGGTGGCTTTTGCATGCTTCTATCTCGAATAGGCGGAAAGACAGATACTATTTATAGTAGCTTTGTATCTAAGGAATACGCATCAAGTGGTGACTATGGTATGATTGGGGTAACTGAAACGATTAAAAAATTAAATGTTGTTGATTTAAACAATGATAAGAAATATGAAATAATCTTTGAAGTAAGTGGTTATGAATATTGGGATGAATATTTAGCAATATTTGCAGATGGAAAGTATATTACTAAATAGTAAGAAGGCTGGTTCTTCAAAATGAACCAGCCTTTTAATATGCTCAATGATATAGAATGTAGTATATTTGTATGATATAATTTTTTTGTAATTCTTAGATGAGGGGTGAGCAAAATTAATACAAAAACTAATAAGGAAAATGTCAAGCGCAAAGAGCCTGATACAGAAAAATATGAATTGTATCATATAAAAGAACTTGATGGTATAAGAGCAATATTTATTATAATCGTTGCGTGGTTTCACATTTGGCAACAATCCTGGCTGGGGCCTGTAATAGGTACATATAGTTTTGATTGGCTTGTTAGAAATGGTGCGTTATTCGTTGACGGATTGATTCTCCTTTCGGGTTTTTGCTTGTTTTTGCCATATGCAAGAAGTAAAGTGTATGGTGAAAAAATGCCAAAAGCTAAGGACTTTTATCTAAGAAGAATAGCGAGGATTGTTCCTTCGTATTTATTTGCAATTATATTGGTTCTTATAGTATTCATACTACCTAATCACGAGTATCAATCTTTAGGTTTTGCAATTAAAGATATACTATCTCATTTGTTTTTTGTTCATAACTTGATACCCGAGGTAATGATGGAAACTAAAATTTTAGGTGTGCTATGGACAGTAGGCGTTGAAATGCAGTTATACTTAATTTTTCCTTTTGTTGCGAAGGCATTTGTTAAAAAGCCAATTATAACGTATGTAGCAATGGTTTTAATAAGCCTATTAAGTTGTTATTTAATTAGTTCAATTTTTTATAATATTAATTATTCTTTCTGGTTAAATAACACATTAACGTTTTTCTGCGTATTTGCAAATGGAATGATGGGTGCGTTAATATATGTAAAATTATCCAAAATACTATCTAGAAAGAAGTATTTAGAAATATTATTTGTAATTATATCAATAGCTATGATTTTTGTTTTTAAAGCAATGTGTATGTCTAGAATGTCATATGTTCACGAACAAAAATGGCAAATTGATTTTAGATATTTACTATCTTTTTGTTTTCTTGCAATGATTCTTAGCACAATATTAGCATCAAAATGGTATAGAGCTATATTTAACAATAAAGTAATGAAATTTATTGCAATTATTTCATTTAATTTGTATATTTATCATCAGTTTATTGCAGTTAAGTTGAAAGAATTTAAAATTCCATATTGGGAAGGAGAAGAGCTTCCTAATTATACAGGAAACGAAGAATGGAAGATAAAGTATGTTATAATATGCGTAGTGGTGACAGTTTTAGTTGCTACACTAACAACATATCTTATAGAAAGGCCACTTTCAAATAGAATAAAAAAGCTAAATAAGTCAAAAGAGGTATAGAATGGTTGGAGTATTAATCTATTTATATTTTTTAGCAATTGGGTATATATATAGTCGACACTTATTTAAAGATAAAAATGTATTTTTCAATATATGGATGGGATTAGTAATAGGAAATGTTGTTTTAATGATGGGAATTTGTATTCCCGCAGCATTCTTAGGGTTTAATTTGACAGCACACATAATACTAATTGTAATATCGGGAATAATTGCTGGCGTACTTTGTTTTAAGAATAAAGAAAAAGATCTAAAGAAAAGATATGGACTGTTTAATAAAGGTGAAATGAACGGTAATATTTTTTTATTCTTGGTGGTTCCATTTACGGTTCTTATAGGACTATTAATGAGTTCACATATATTATCAGATTTTGAAACTGGTGGATATGCAAGTGGTCAATCAACGTATGGGGATTTAAATATGCACCTAGCATTTATCACAAGTATAGAGCAACAAGGAGTTTTTCCACCAAACTATCCGCTTTTGTCAGGTACAAAGCTTAATTATCCTTTTTTTGTTGATATGCTTTCATCAAGTTTACTAGTATTTGGAACTTCATTAAGAACTAGTGTAATCTTACCTAGCATAGTTTTATCAATGCTTATTATTATGGGAATATATTTTGTTGCATTTAAAATATGCAGTAAAAAGAGTGTTGCTGCTTTGTCAGTAGTATTTATTATGCTTTGTGGTGGATTCGGATTTGCATATTTTCTGGATAATTCAAAAGCGGACATATCAAATCTTACAGAAATTTTTGATGCATGGTATCATACACCGACAAATTACAATGAGAATAACATCAGATGGTCAAATACAATTTGTGATATGATAATTCCTCAAAGAACGACAATGGCTGGTTGGGCAGTTATTATGCCTTGCTTATGGCTTTTAATTGATGCTGTTAAGGATAATAAAAGAAAAAGTTTCATTATTCTTGGTTTTATAGCAGCTTGTATGCCAATGATACATACGCATTCATTTTTAGCACTTGGGCTTATAAGTGCAGGAATGTTTTTTGCATTTTTAATTCGAAAAGAAACTTTGCCAAACAGAAAACAGTATATTATTAACTGGATTATATATGGAGTAATTGTTGCTATTATTGCATTTCCACAACTGTTTTATTGGACTTTTTCACAAACGAGTGGAAATAGTGCTTTTGTAAGATTCAAGTTTAATTGGGTAAATAGCTTGGATCCATTTATATGGTTTTATATAAAAAATTGGGGAATATTTGCTATATTTTTAATACCAGCATTTTTAAATTCTGACAAAGAAAAGAAGAGATTATTTTTGGCCTGCCTTCCCCTTGTTCTAATTGCAGAATTATTTGTATTTCAACCAAATGAATATGATAACAACAAACTGATATATATTTCATACTTTATTTTTATTATTTTAGAAAGTGATTATTTTGTTTATCTATGGAACAAACTTAAGGGTGCACATGGAACAAAAGTTTTTTATGCGGTTGCAATTATATTTCTTGGAACTATTTCCGGAGTTCTTACAATTGCTAGAGAGTGGGTAAGCGGAAAAACTTTTTTAACTTTCTCTGAGGATACGATTGAAGTTGCCAAATATGTAAAAGAGAATACTCCAAAGGATGCCATAATACTTACGGGGACACAGCATATAAACCCAATTTCTGATTTAGCAGGGAGAAGCATTTATGTTGGTCCATCGGTATTTGTATATTTTCATGGTTTTCAAGATGAATTTTCTCAAAGAGAAGCGGATGTTAGATATGTATATAGCGCTGACTACGATTATTTAAAGCGTTTTTGTGAAAAAAATAATATTAGTTATATTTATGTAAGTAGTTATGAAAGAAATGACTTTAATGTGAATGAAGATTCACTTAATAAATTTGACCTAATATTTGAATCTGGTGAATGTAAACTATATAAAGTAAAATAAAAAACAAGGTGGCTTTTTACAGCCACCTTGTTTTTGTCAGCCCTCAGACTGAGGCGGTGCCTCAATCGGAATAGGCTCTACTTCAACAACAGGGAGAGAATCCCCTTCAGTGTTGATGTCAGTGTCAGAAACGTCATAGACGGGTGCCAGATACCTCAGGATAACCCATCCATAGTCGCCGTCTTCGGAATAATAAACCCTGGCCCAGTCTCTATCAATCTCGATGATTCTGACGTAGGAACCATTCTCGAGCTTGATTCTGACCTTGGACCACCGAGTGTCCTGAGACTTTTTGCTCCAGATTCTAACGGTTGCCGCTCGTTCGAGAGCAACTTGATAGATATCACCGTTTCCAGGCAGAAGTGTTTCAGCTCTTTCGAGGTTCTGGATTCCTCTGGGTGCAGAAGCCCTTGTAGTAGTTACCTGAGAAGAAGTGGAACTAGTAGAAGTAGAGCTAGATGTCACTCTCTGAAGATAACCGCTATACAGATATCCAACCTGTCCATGCCAGTTGATCTGAACTTTCCAGTTATCATAGCGAGTACCTTCAATGACAGTCCCTTTCGGAACTCTGCCGATAACCGCTCCGCCATAGGGAGCATCCCGAACGAGAAGCGGATCTGTTTCAGTTACGACCAGATACTTCTCCGCAAGGGCGGCAGAACAAACCAGAGTGAGCACGAGAATGAGTACCACCGTTGTCAACTTCCGCAGCATCTTCTTTTTACCTCCTTAGTGTAGTCGGTAGTGGAATAGTGTTTGATACCGAGGATATTTTACACGGTTTACATAAAAATGTCAAGAAAAAATAGCTATTTCTAGCTATTTTTTTCGATAATTGCTTCTAAATTTTCTTTGGGTAGAGCTCCCACTTTCCTTTCAACTTCGACTCCATTTTTAAAGAATAAAATTGTTGGCAAATACTGGATTCTGTATCTGCTTGTCAAATTATCCTCATTATCCACATTTACACTATAGATTGCTATTTGACTATTTTCTTTTGCTATTTCTTCCAGCGTTGGTGCAAGTTCATAACATGGTGGGCACCATTCCGCGCCAAACTCTACTATTGTGAAAGTTTTGCTATTTAAAACCTTTTTTTCAAATGTATCCTGGCTTATGCTAGGAATAATGCCTGATGAAGGTACTTCGACATTATTTATACTAGGAGTGATACTGGTAGTTTCATTTTCAAAAATGTCACCAGAATCAAAATTGTCAAAGAAGCCAGTAGTTTTCATCGAATATATTGCAAAAGCGGATGCTGAAATGAATAACACAATAAATACTATTAGAATTTGTTTCATAATAATTCCACCTTTAGCTAAATAATAATACTAATCCGCAAATGATTAATAAGATTCCTGAAATAATTTTAACATATTTTGAATTCTTTTTTATAAAATTAAATACTGTTTTTAATTTATTAATTATTATTGCTGAAATAATAAATGGAATTCCTAAACCAAAAGAGTATAAAGTCATTAACAATATACCTTTTATTATATCCTGTTCACCGTATAACAAGCATTAGAGCTGAGCCGATAAAATAACCTATACAAGGCGTATGAGAGACAGAAAAAAGTATTCCAAATATAAAGGATCTAAATACGTTTAAACTGGTTAAATCAAATTTGATATTTAATGCTGAATTTAAAAATTTTAATTTGAAAATATCTAAATAAATTAGTCCAAGTATAATAGTTAATGCACCAAAAATATACTTTATATATCTCATATTTGATGATATAAACGCACCCAGAGTACTCGTAAGGACAGCCATTAAAACAAATATTAATGTGAACCCAAGAACAAAAAATAACGAATTTGTAAAAGCTTTTTTAGTATTAGTAGCATTGGCACCAGAAAAATAAGATATATAAAGAGGTACAAGTGGCAATATGCAAGGAGATACAAAACTTGCTAGACCTTCTAAAAATGTCAAAAGATACGTCATAAATCCTCCTTTTAACAATTCAATCATATACATTTTATCATATTTTTGGATAATATCTGCTTTTTTATAGAGTAAGGTATCAAGGAAGAACAGAAATGTTGAAAAATTATGTTAAGTGTGATAAGATATGTCGCTAGAAGGGGTGCAGTAAAATGCAGAATTATTGGTGGCTAAATGTCAATCCAAGAGTATTTAGATTTAAAGATTTTGACAACGGAGATTTGTTTTCATACTCATCAAAAAATGAAGATGGCACAGATAGAAAAGTACACTCAAATTTTTTAGAAGCAAAAAAAGGTGAGATAGTATTTGTATATGAAACAGTTCCTGTTGGGCGAATTATTGGAATGTGCATGGTTGAAAAAGAACTTGAAAATGATGCGATTTGTTTTAAAAAATTAGAAGCGTTCACAGAATACGTTCTTAGAACTGAAATAGAGCAAAACAGGGAAATCGTTAATATTGAGCCTTTTAGAAATCAAGAGGGAATATTTTTTAAGCTAAGTGAAGAAGAATACTTGTCAGTATATAATATTGTGCGTGAAATGAACCCAAAGGTTACTTACATGACATACCCAAAATATGAAAAAAATGATTTTCTTGATGAATGTTTTTTTGAAGCAGATGAATATGATGAACTAAAAGAACTTATTTTGACAAGAAAAAATGTTATTTTGCAAGGACCTCCGGGAACAGGAAAAACTTTTATCGCAAAAAGAATGGCTTTTTCAATATTAGGAAGCAAGGACACAGGAAAAATACTAAACGTTCAGTTTCATCCTAAGTATTCGGGTGATGAATTTATTGAAGGATTTAGACCAGATGATATTGGCATTTACAAGTATAGAGAAGGCTGTTTTAAGCATTTTTGCAATCAAGCAAGGAATGATAAGGAAAAGAAGTATTTTTTGCTAATAGATGAAATAAATAGAGGAGACGTAATAAAAGTATTTGGCGATACATTTATGCTTTTAGAGCCGGATAAGCGTGGAAAAGATAATTACGTTGAACTTCCTGCTTCAAAAGAGAGGTTTTATATTCCTTCAAACTTGTATATTATTGGTACTATGAATATAGCTGATGAGGAAAAAACAATGTCAGATTATGCAGTTAGAAGAAGGTTTTCGTTTTATACAGTAAGTCCGCTATTTGATAATCAAAAGTTTAAAGACTACTGCAAAAATAGTCCTCTTAAGACAAGACTAATTGAAACGGTGAAAGATATAAACTCGAAAGTGGCGAAAAATAAGCAAATTGGGCACTGCTATTTCTGCAAAGATGAAGATGACAAGGAACTAATTAGGACAGTAAAATATGAATTAATTCCACTAGTAGAGGAATACTTCAAAAATGACGAAAAAATGAAGAATAATTTAGTAAAAAAACTGTCAGAAACAGTTGACAAAAGTTAATATTTATGTTAACATATAATTGTTCGTGAGTGGTTCACGGATGCTAGATATCCCGATCTTGGGACTAGCAACTCTTCAGGACATCCTTAAGGAGGATGAGACAATGCCCGAGGAGACGAAGCGCCAGGAGAGCATCTCCATCAAGGACGAGATTCGGAAGCATCCGGATTTCGGCCAGGTCTGCTCCATGTGGAGCGGCAGGTGGCGGAACCGCCCCAACCCCGATCCGGCTGTCAGGCCGGAGCTCAGCCCCAAGTTTGAGGAGGCCGACATCGATCGGCGCCTCACCGACATGGAGGAAGAGGCTCAGTCCATCATGGACAACACCGGGGCGAGCCGTCAGGAGGCGATTGCCACCGTCATCCAGATTGAGCTCCTTGCGTTCAACCCCAACACGGAGCTGGCGTACTGAGACGCCAACCTTGCTGGAAGGGGCCCCCGAGAGGGGGCTCTTTTTTTGTGTGTAAAAAATCCTAGCATTTTGAGATGCTAGGATTTTTTTTATGATACTTTAAGCTTTTCCATGAACTCACTAATAGAAATGTGAATATCAGGAGTTTGCTCAATAAGAGCGATAACGTCAAAAAAGGCATTACTAAACGTTCTTGCGTTATACATTGCAATAAGCTCGCTAAGAGCATAATTTGTTACGAAGTACCAAAAATAATTGCTGGGTTTCACATTATAGTTTTCATCGTAGAAGTAATCATCAAGATGTTCAAGTTCAGCGATAGGCTTTCCAAAAGAATTGATAAAGGTTTCAGCAAAGAAACGCCTGGCTTCTGTTTTTTTGAGGTCATTTTCCAAAGTAGAATCTACCGAAATTCCCATCTTGTGGAGAATGAAAAGGCCAACAACATCAGCACACTGCTCTTCGAATTCTTTTCCAATAAGTGTACCATCTTCAGTGATACGAATAATATTTGTGAAAGGCCTAGACCCATCCGAAGAAGCGCCAACAATGCCAATCGAGTCATAATGCTTAGCAAAAAGAAGATGTGCAAATTCATGGCAGATGATAAACGTATTGTAAACAGTTCCATATTTCGGATTAAGTCCAAGGACAATCGAGTACAGATTTCCAGCTTTTCGAGTCACTCCATAGGACAAATGATTGTTTTCAATATTAATCGTTACGTACAAAGACAGCAATTTTGCATCAAAAGGAAGACGCGAAAAGAGGCTTTTCAGATATGTATCGGCCACATCTTTAACAGTATTTTCATAGGCCTTTAACGAGTTATGCATGACTTTGATGACCATAATTGTGACCATCCTTTCTTTATTTTTTTTGCTCGTGAATTATATCAAAATTAAGACAATTTGTCAACTTTTATGTTAACCCACGACATTTCTCCTTTGGGGACACGACATTTGGGAGAATTTTTTCTCCTTTTGGGACAGGTCACTGAAACCAGAAAATAAAGCTTTGATGACCTGTCCCCGAAAACCTGCTCACCAGGTGTGACTGTCGTGTCCCCAAAAACCTTCTCAGCAGGTGTGACCGTCGTGTCCCCAAAAACCTGGTTGACAATTTGCAATAAAAGCAATATAATTCATGTGTTGTTAAAAACAACCGATTAAGAATCAGATGTTGCTTATTTTATTTTTCGTGCACCACTAGCTCAGTTGGTAGAGCAACTGACTCTTAATCAGTGGGTCCGGGGTTCGAGTCCCCGGTGGTGCACCAGAGCCTTAAAGATTATGTCTTTAAGGTTTTTTATTTTTTAAGAGCAATAGATAAATTGAAAACAAAAAAATACTTCCAAGGTACATATAGCTTAGAAGTATTTTTTATTTATATAATTAATCTATAATATCACATAGCCATTTTAATTGACTATTATCTCGCATAAAGATGGCTCTTATTTGTTGTGTGTCTTCTGTTGTCTCTCCACCATATTTTAATTTGTATGTTCTATTATACGTTACAATAGCTCCAATAAGTAAATTTGAACTATCATAAGCGTATTTTTCAATTTTAAGTTGAAAATTGCTGCGGTCTAAGCTGAAAGCATATGATATACCTGCTTCATTTATAGGATCCCAAATAGAATGAAGGTAATTTCCCATTTCATTTTTGAATGGACTTTCTGAATGAACATAGTCTTCCCAAGTAAATGAAACGTCTGTACGATTAGGATCAACTCCATATAGTAGACCAATAACATTAGTAATAGCATCAGGTGTTAATAAACCAATTCCTTCATCCAACTCGGTATCACTCCATCTAGAATTTGCAACACAAGGAATTGTTCGAATGTCAACCGTTTTGTTTTTAGTAGAAGTCGATTCTGGAATTGCTCCTGAAGTTTGAGGTAAAGGAGCTTGAGTTATTGGAACTTGTGTAATAGGAATTTGTGTATTCAATTTTTGAGTTGCTACTGGTATTGGAGTAACTATTCTTTGAGTAGTAGGAATTTGTGTTAATGGTGCCTGAGTAATTGGTATTTGTGTAATTGGTCTTTGAGTTATAGGTACTTGAGTAGGTACATTAGTTGTTTGTTGCATTGGTACTTGTAGTGGACTATCTATAGTTGCTGTTTTTGTTTCATTATTATATCCGACTCTGTATCCTAGAAGTGTTGCAACACTACGAAGAGGAATATAAGTTCTGTCCTTATATGTTAAAGGATATTGCCTCTCTCCAGTAGTTTCATCTAGCAGTACTCTAGGTGTACCGTTAATTCTAATAAGTATTTCATCATTTAAATAAACATCTGGAATAATATACGTTGCAAAAGCAGTTATAGAAGCTCCAATAGCAATTCCAATGCCAATTTTAGCAACATTCTTAATAAAATTCATCATTTGTCTTTCCCCCTTGTAAATGTCAGTTTAATTCTATCTAAATAATATTTTTTATTCAACAAAGTGAAGAAAAAATAACATAATTGTAACAGAGTATATAGCGCAAAAAATATTCTTTATTATCCTTGCTAACTCAATTTTATTGGTATAAGATTATTAGGTAAAAAAGCCTATATCCGTAGGCAATTTTTAAACTTAAACAATACGACAAGATATAAATGCACAAAAGGGGAAAAGGAATGTATTTAAAAAAATTAGAGTTACAAGGATTTAAATCATTTGCAGATAAAACAGTATTAGAATTCAAACCTGGTATCACGGCGGTTATTGGTCCAAATGGATCTGGAAAATCTAACATATCTGATGCTATAAGATGGGTTCTAGGTGAACAAAGTGTTAAGACACTTAGAGGGTCAAAGTTAGAAGATGTTATTTTTGCGGGTACACAAGTTAGAAAGCCTGTTAGCTTTGCTGAGGTAACCATAACACTAGATAATCAAGATGGAAAACTGCCAATAGATTATCAGGAAGTTACTGTTACAAGAAGAATATTTAGAAACGGTGAAAGTGAATTTTTTATAAACAGAAACCAATGCAGACTAAAAGATATAGTTGAATTATTTATGGACACAGGAATAGGCAGAGATGGGTATTCAATAATTGGTCAGGGAAGGATTGATGAAATTCTTTCGACTAAGTCTGAAGAAAGAAGACACATTTTTGAAGATGCAGCCGGTATTGTAAAATATAGAACTCGTAAAGAAGAAGCTGAAAAAAAATTAGAAAATACAAAACAAAACTTGCTTAGAATAAATGATATTGTTCTAGAACTTGAAACACAGCTAGGACCACTTAAGGAGCAATCAGAAAAGGCTAAGCAGTACTTGGATTATAGAGAAAATCTTAAACATCTTGAAATTGGACTATTTATTTCAAACATTGGAAAAAATAAAGAAAAATTAGTCGAAATATCTAAACAATTAGAAGAGGTATTGGCTCAAACCGAAGATGAAAATGGAAAATTATCTTCACTTAATTCCGATAAAGAATTAATTAGAAGTGAAACAGAAGAAATATTATCTGAAATTGAAAAACTTCAGGAAGAATCTTTTAATGAACAAAACAACATAGAAAAAACTAATTCGGATATTAATGTTAAAAAAACAACTATAGAGCATAATTTAGCAACAATTGAAAATTTTAAAAATGATATAGAAGCATTAAAGAACAAAATAGAAGAACTAAAAAAAGAAGTCGAAGATCGCATGCTTCGTAAAGAAAGACTTGCAAACGATAAGCAAAAATTCGAGAATGAGCTAAAGGAAAAGGAAGAAGAATTAGCAAAACTTTCTGAAAATTTGAGTGAAGATGCAAAGCATATTGAAGAACTAAAAGCAAACATTATGAAAAACATAGACTTAAAGTTTGAAAAGATGGAAACACTTAAAAACTTTACTTCAAATCATGACACATGGGCTAGCAGAATCAAGCAAATTGATTCGGAAATCTTGGAAAATAAAGTTGCTGAAGACAAAGAAAAAATGTATAAAGCAGAGCAATATAAGTCGTTTGAAAGTATACAAAAAGAAAAAAATGAATTAGAAGAAAAAGCAAATAAAATAAAAGATTATAGAAGCAATTATGACTCAAAGGTTAAAGAATTTGAAGATACTATTCGTGCAAAACTTAGTGATGTATCAAACAAAGAGTCGAGATTAAAGTTCTTGGAAGAAACAGAAAATGAGTTTGAAGGTTACGTTAATAGCGTAAAGTCTATTATGCAAAAGTGCAAAAGTGATTCAAATTTTGGACATGGTATTTTGGGTACAGTCGCTAACGTAATTAAAGTTCCAAATGAGTATGAAACTGCTATTGAACAGCTTCTTGGTGGAGCGCTTCAAAATGTCATTACAGAAAGAGAAGAAGATGCCAAAAGAGCAATAGATTTTCTAAAAAATGAAAATCTTGGAAGAGCATCGTTTTATCCACTTTCCTCAGTTAAAGGAGAAAAACTTAGAAATAATTTAAATGGAGAAAAGGGATTTATTGGTGTGGCTTCAGATTTAGTTTCTTATGATTCTAAGTTTGATGGGATTATACTATCTTTGCTAGGCAGAAGCGTTGTTTGCGATAACATGGAAAATGCAATTGCTATTGCTAGAAATAATAAATATGCATTTAGAATTGTAACGAAGGACGGAGACATTATAAATAGTTCTGGCCAAATGACTGGTGGAAGTATCGCCAAAAAGACAACTTCTCTTTTATCAAGAGGAAGAGAAATTACAGAACTTAAAGGAATTGTTGAGGAACTTAAAAAAGATTTATCAAAGTCAGAACAAGAATATTCAAATTACAAAGCTAGTTTTGAAGAAACAATTAAAAATGAAGATGAGATTATTAATAAGTTCCAAGAAATTCAAGTTCTTTTTGCAACAGAGTTACAGAAAATGACAGTGTTTGATAATAACATCGAAAGATTTGAAAAGAAAATATCAGCACTTCAGGAAGAAAAAGACACTCTTTCTGGTCAACTTGAAGAGGCAAAGAGAGAGATTCAAACAATTAATGAATTGATGGAAAAGCTTGATAAAGAAAACGAAGATTCACAAACTAATGTTGATGAATTTGCAAAGAAAAATATGGAGCAGCAAAGGGTATTTGATGATTTAAATTCTGATATTATGGATTTAAAAATATCTGTATCTTCGTTTGATGAAAGTTCAAGTTCGATTGATGAAGTGCTTGATAGAATTAATCATGAGATCGAGGAAAGCGAAAGCACATCAAAGAAAAGACAAGAAGATATAGAAAAGATGTCGGAAGACAATATTAAATTTAAAGAAGAAATTGAGCAATTTGAAGAGGCAATAAAAACAACAAACGATAAAATTGCTGAGCTATCTAATACATTATCTGATTTGAAGGAAGAGAGAGAAAATAAGAATTCAAAATCACTAGAAATCGAAAAGAATATCGAAAACGAATATCGCACGCTAGACATTTTGCATGATCAATCGACAAAATTAGACGTTAAAAAATCTAAGGTAGAAGCAGATATAGAAGATATTCAAAATAGAATGTGGGAAGAATATGAAGTTACTCCTAATACTGCAACAGATTATGCAGAGGTAACACCTCAAACAGGGAAAGAAGTAGAAAAATTAAAAGCTTCAATTAAAGATTTGGGTCCAATAAATGTAAATAGTATTGAGGAGTACAAAGCAGTTGGCGATAGGTATGAATTCTTAAGCAATCAAAAACAAGATTTGGAAGAGTCTCAAAACTCACTGGAGAAGATAATTACAGACATGGTTGAGCTTATGAAAATTCAATTCTCACAAAACTTTGAGTTGATAAATAAGAATTTTGGAGAAGTATTTGTAGAATTATTTGGTGGTGGAAGAGCAGAACTAATATTATCTGATACCGAAAATATTTTGGAAAGTGGAATTGAAATAGAAGTTCAGCCACCAGGAAAGAAACTTCAAAATATGATGTTACTTTCGGGTGGAGAAAGAGCATTTACTGCAATAGCACTTTTATTTGCGATACTTAAATTATCTCCATCTCCATTCTGCATATTAGATGAAATTGAAGCAGCGCTTGATGATGTCAATGTATATAGATTTGCAGATTATTTGAAAAAGTTTGCAGAAAATACACAGTTTTTACTTATAACTCATAGAAAAGGAAGCATGGAATCAGCTGGTATAGTATATGGTGCAACGATGCAAGAGCATGGTATTACTAAACTTGTTTCTATGAAACTTGATGAAGCAAACTAGTAGTTTTGAAAGGTGTAAGAAATTGGTAAGTTGGTTAAAAAAGAATAAAAAGAATATAGTTATTATTCTGCTAAGTGCTCTAATTCCATTTGCTATAACGCAAAATGGTGTCAATCCATTTGTAATGGCATTTATTGGTGCACTTGTCGTTTTAAAAATTCCAATAGCTATTCCATTTTTGATAACAAGTATTTTATCATTTGTATCACTTGGACTAGAGGGGTTCACGGAAACAGTTGTATTTACACTTATATTTGCATTAGTACAGGCATTTTGGAAGAAAAAAGATGGACAAGTGGCAGAGTTTATAAAATACCTTGGCGCAATAACTTTTACAGAAGTTCTTCTTTTTGTAGTGAATGTTCATTCTTTTGATAATTTTATAAATATAGTGATTAATATGATTCTTTCATTGGGATTTTTCATTGTATTTAAAAATGGAATTAATAATCTATATGGGACAGGTGAAAAATTAAAAAAAGAGGAAGTTCTTGCAACTATTGTTCTTTTTATAGTGGCGGTTTCAGTATTAAAGAATATTTCTATTTTTGATATAACACTATTATCGCTTGTTTGTACTGTTTTTGTGATGATTTATGCATACAAAAAGCCAGTGCTATTTGGAATAGTATCAGCTTTAATAGTAGCAATTATATTAGGGATTTTTCAAAAACTGGTATTACTTGTAGTCTTAATGATGGTGGTAATCTCTATAATCGTTTCACTACTTTCTATTATTGGGAAAAAAGGTAGTGTTATTGGATTTGCTTTTTCCGGAATGATGCTTCTTATAACACTATTTAAAATTGAGAATACGGCTGGTGTACACACATTAGCTAGCATGGCCTTGGCTCAAATGTTTATTGGCTTTTTGATTCTTTTAGCATTACCAGAAGGCTTTTATGAGTATTTTTCAAAATTTACAACTAAGAACGAAAAAATAAGGGTTATATTAGAAAAATTATTCCCGAAAATGGCTCTTTATAGGCTTTCAGCTGGAAAAGAAGATAAAAATAAATGAAATAAAACCGGTTGACAAAAACATGGACTTGTGCTAACATTTAACTCGTTACGTGAGCATGGGTCCGTAGCTCAGCTGGATAGAGCAACGCCCTTCTAAGGCGTGGGTCGGGGGTTCGAATCCCTCCGGGCTCACCAAAGCTTCTCCCTTTTTGGGGAGAAGCTTTTTTGTTTTCTACTTTTTACTATATTTTATGCAATTGTTGAAAAGTGAATGAAAGAATATTATTATATAAGTGTAAGTAGCCGTGACTTATGGAGGTTAATGGCTTTATGAAAATAAAAGTTAAACATCTTTTGTATGTTGGGGCTTTTATTATCTGCTCAATTTGCGGTTTTTTGATGTTTCCAAAGGGCGAGGAAACAATAGTTATTTCTGGTTCTTCTACTATTTCTGGCGATTTTGCAGAGTACGTTTTTGTTCATATTACGGGTGAAGTAAATGAACCAGGAATTAAGAAAGTTAAAAAGCAGACTCGTATTTTTGAATTGATTGAAATAGCTGGAGGAGAAACATCTGATGCTGATTTGTCAAAGATAAATTTGGCAAGCATTGTTAAAGATGAGCAAAAAGTGATCATTCCATCATTCCCAAAGGAAATTGAGGATAACGGTGCAATTATTTATAATGGTGGTTCTAAAAGTGTAGATGGCTTAGTTAGTATTAATTATGGGACAAAAGAACAACTTGAAACACTTACGGGGATAGGGCCACAAATGGCACAAAAAATAATTTCATATAGAGAAGAAAATGGTGGTTTCGGTTCGCTAGAAGATATTAAAAATGTTAGCGGAATTGGTGAAGCCAAGTATGAAAAAATAAAAAATGATATTACTATTTGAAGGTGATGTTATGAATATTAATGAGATTATTAGAAAAAAAAGAGATCAGTACGAATTATCGAAGGAAGAGATTTCGTTCTTCGTTTCTGAATATTCAAATGGTAATATTCCCGATTATCAAATGGCTAGTTTGCTAATGGCCATATACTTAAACGGTATGTCAGAGGATGAAATATATAATCTTACTATTGAAATGGCAAAATCGGGAGAAATTATTGATCTTTCAAAAATAGAAGGAATAAAAGTTGATAAGCATAGTACTGGTGGAATTGGCGATAAAGTCACACTTGTTGTACTTCCACTTGTTGCTTCATTAGGTGTTCCAATAGCAAAGATGTCTGGACGAGGTCTTGGCTATACACAAGGTACAATTGATAAGTTGGAAGCAATTAATGGCTTTAGAACAAATCTAGACTTCAATGAGTTTATTTCAAACATAAATGATATAGGCATTTCTATTATGGGGCAGTCTGAAAAAGTTGCCATTGCAGACAAGAAGATATACGCTTTAAGAGATGCAACTGAAACCGTTGAGAGTATCCCGCTTATTGCATCATCCATAATGAGTAAAAAAATAGCAGCTGGTGCTGACAAGATTTTGCTTGAGGTGACTTTTGGAAGCGGGGCTTTTATGGCAAGTGAAGAAAGAGCAAAGCTTCTTGGTGAAATAATGGTAAATATTGGTAACAAAGTTGGAAAAGAAACAGTAGCTGTAATTACAAATATGAATCAACCGCTTGGTAGATTTTGTGGGAATGCACTTGAGGTAAAAGAAGCAATTGACATTTTAAAAGGTAATGGTGAAGAAGATGTTATGACGGTATGCACTTGGATAGCAGCTCATATGTTAAGACTTGCTGGCAAAGGTGATAACATTGCAAATAACATTAAACTTATCCAAAACCAAATTAAAAATCGTGAAGGTCTTAGAAAATTAAAACAACTAATTGCACTTCAGGGTGGCGACGTTAATGTTATAGAATATCCAGAACTTTTGGATACAGCATCTATTAAGCTTGAAGTTCCCGCAACACATAGAGGATACGTTTCAAGTATTAATACACAAGAAATTGGAAATGCTGTTGTCAAATTAGGTGGCGGAAGACTAAAAAAAGACGATGAAATAGATAAGTCAGTTGGAATCGAAGTGTGCAAAAAGATTGGTGATTTTGTCGAAGCTGGTGAAACAATAATAATTGTTCATGCCAATGAAGAACGAAAGGCAAAATCGGTTGTTGGGATGATTCAAGATGCGTATGAATATAGTGACAAGGAAGTTGAAAGGTATAGAGAAATAGTAGATATTATATAAAACAATTAGGAGGATATTATGAAAAAGATTTGTGCATTGTTAATTGTAATTTCAATTGTAAGTATGTTTTCGCTTTGCTATGCAAAATATTCGGATTTGGAATCTTATAATTCTGAATATTTAAATGCAATTGACGAATTATCAAACAAAGGTGTTATTAATGGGTATCCAGATGGAACATTTATGCCAGATAAGACTGTAACAAGAGCAGAACTTGCGAAGATGCTAGTAACATTTTTTGACTTAAAAGGTGATGCCCAAATGGTTGTAGATTTTACAGACACATCAAATCACTGGGCAAAACAATATATAGAAGTAGCAACCTTTAGTGGAATAATAAAGGGGTACGACGACCATAGTTTTAAACCTGATAATACAGTTACATATGGTGAATGCTCAGCAATGCTTGTTAGATTTTTAGACAGTAGCATTAAACAAGGTGAAGGTAGTAATTGGAGTGCACCATACATGAATTATTTAAGTGAAAATGGTATTTCAAGCAATATAATGACAAATGATTTTATTGCCATAAATGGAGCAAGAAGAGATAATGTAGCATTATTATTATATAATGCTGGTAAAAATCTAGAGCCAAAAGCTACATCAACTCCGGAACCACTTTATACTCCAACAGTCACACCAAAACCTACTTCAGCTCCAACACCTAAACCAGAAGAAACTAAAGATGTTTCGTTTGAACCAGATATACCTTATGTTGGTAGAGTTATAATGGAAAAGCAAAGAGCAGGTATAGACTATGTAATAGTTGATGTTTTTGATTTAGAAGAAGTTAGTTTTGAAGTTAAAAAGCTATCGAAAAAGCCAGAATATAACTCTTTGTTAGTGTTCAAGGTTGATAAAAGTGGCAGTGTAAAAATAGTAAAAGAATTAAAACAACCAGCTATTGATTCTGCGCTAATTGTAGATGCTGAGAATTCAAGACTAGTAGAGTTTAAAGACGAGGTTGATACATTAGATTTAGATGCAGATACCTATGAATTAAACGGAAAAACGATAAAATTATATAATCTAGATTTCTTTGTTGTTGATATGGAGCAAAACAACAAAGGAGAATATGTGTTTGATTATGCAAAGAACACCGATATAGAAAAGCTTAAGATTGCTGAGGATGATAGAGTGATATTTGACACGGAAGCAAGAGTTTGCTTCATAATCAAGGGAATAGATGCAGAAGAAGAGTAATTATATAATAAAAAAAGTGACTATTCGATTACAGATTAAAAAGTAATCGAATAGTCTTTTTTTTTGTCACTTCCTTGTTAAGTTTTCCTTACAAATAAGCCCATTTTGTTGACATTAAAAATTGGTATTTTTATAATTGTATTAGTAAAAATTGGGGTATTATAGCTTAAATTTCTTTTCGAAAGGAACGAAAAACACTAATGAAGAAAAATACCATTTTAAAAGTGTTGGCCACTACTACTGTTTTGATGGCCATGTTTACAAAAGTAAATGCAGTTCAATTCTATGATACTTTAGGCACAGAATATGAGGGCGCGGTTGAAATATTGGGCGACTTAGAAATTGTGTCGGGTGTCAAAGCGAACGTTTTTGACCATGAAAAAGAAGTTACTAGGGCTGAATTTGCAAAAATGCTTGTTGAGTCATCATTAAAGAGTTCTGAAATTGCTGCGCTTGATTCAGATTCGCGACATACTATTTTTACTGATGTTGACAGAAAAGCATGGTATTTCAAGTATGTTAATGTTGCAGTAAATAAAGGGTTCATGAGAGGCTTCGAAGATGGTAGTTTTAGACCAGATGAACCTGTAACATATGCTCAAATTGCCAAAATGATCACGAAAGCACTTGGACATGACTACCTTAAAGAAAGTAACTCTAGTGAATGGGCTCAAGAGTACATTGACAAAGTTATGGAATTTAGGCTTTTTAGAAATACAAACATAAAAAATTTTAATGATCATGCTACTCGAGGAAATTGTGCTATTATTCTTTGGAATACACTTACTACAGATACATGGAAAATGATTTTCAAAAATGATGTGACCGGTTTTACGTATGAAAGCACGAATGAAACCTTGTTTGATAGAAAGATAATAGACCATACATATGAACTTGATGCAACGATTTCTGAATTTAAAGAAATCAATGGACAATTATATGCTAAGGTAAAAGGCGGTTACTATAAACTTTTTGATCAAAAAGCTAAAGTTAATTACTCTATGATAGGGGGCACATCTGATTTACTATTTAAACGAGTTGAATATCCTAATGGTCAAATTAGGTATGAGATAGTTAATATTCACACCGATACAGGTTCAAAACTATTTGCGGGAACTTTAAAAGAATTGCAAAAGGATGGAATAAATGTATCTGACAAAACTAGATTAAGCCCTGGCTCTGATTATGCATATGTATATCACTACATAGATGATAGAGATGATAGAGTAATTGCAGTAAATACTAGCAATTTTACGGTTGTTAATAGTGTAGGCATTGACTCTAAAGCGGGGGAAAAATCTGAAAGTAACGAAAAAAATAATAAGGAAACAAAAGAAGATAAAAATATTTTTATTGATGACAATATTAATTATAGATATAGCAAAAATGAAGCGGAGCTAACGAAGACAATTACTGTAAATGCAGATAGTGTAAATGAATTAATAATTGAAGACGGTTCAGTACTATTCTTCAACAATGAAAGGGTTGATTGGTCTACCCTTAAAAAGGGCGATGTTCTTGTTGAACTATCTAAGAATAAATATTATATGATTGCAAAGACAACTAAAAAGAATGAAACATTTATTGGATATGATTCAAATAAGAATATAATAAAGACAGAGGGATTAGAATATCAGGCATACCCTAATACCATGTATGCAAACTACATTTCAAGTAAAACAAAACTATTATCAAAACTTACAAGTGAAGAATTTGATAGTTTAATTGGAAAAGAAGTTCAATTTATGATTGATTCTACAGATAGAGTTATTCAGGTTGATCTATATGAGGATAATCTTGATGTAGGAGATTTAAACGTAGGTTTCTACGATAGCTTTGAATATTCAAGAGAAACAGGTGATGCAACGTCATCATTCACAGTATATGTTGATGGTACCAAAAAGACCTATAAAACAGCATTGAAGACTATTAATTTACCAAAAGGAACATTAATCTATTTCACATTTGATGAAAACAATAAAAAAATTGTTAAGACAGTCACCGAAATTAAGAACACTGTAAAGTTAACAGATAAATTAAAAGTTAATCTTTTAACATACAAAGAAATTAAAGATAAGCTAGGTTATTTTGACGATGATGAAATCAAAATTATAAAAGCAACTTATCACTATGAGTATGGTGATTTAGATACACCAAAAGGATACGATGTTAAACAAATCAAGATTAATGAAGTAGAAGAACTTGAAAAAACAGATGGAGATTACCTTGGTATAATTGATGCAAATGGAATATACAAAATATTTATAATTAGGGATTACAGCGAAAAAGAGTCGCTACTTTATGGTCTTGTAAAAGCAATTTATAAAGATAGTAAAAATGCAACTAATTACATTAAAGTTCAACCTGTTGGCTCAAAAGACACAGAGTATAAATATACAGGAGTTCTTGATTGTAAGGTTGGAGATTTTGTGGTTTATAAATTTGGAGACAAAGAAACGATTATTGTTGGAGAAAAATACACTCCTAACATTTTAGGATATAAAAAGGACTTAATAGTCACATCAGTCAATAGAAAAACAAAAGATGAAAAGTCAAAAGTATTATCATATGGGCTTAACAATACAGGAAAATTAGATGTAGAAAAGTATACAGCTTCTTTTGAAGATGAATATTATGATTTAAATGATTATAATGTATTTCTTTTAAAAGTTGACAGAACAACAAAAGGTGAATGGGAGTTTAGAACTGCAAATCATATAGTTCAGAGCAAATTATCACTTGAGGTTGGGGACAGACTTGCATTTAATGAAATTGAAAGAACACTTATTATTTATAGGGGCTATAAAGAATAACTCAAATATGTAAGAAATGGAAAGAAAGAAAAGTTGAAGTACAAGAATTATTATAAGATATTGGATCTAAAGGGTCCAAAGGTTACAGAAGATGAAATTAAAATTGCGTATAGAAAACTAGCAAAGAAATATCATCCAGACATTAACCCTGGGGATACGATTGCGCAGGAAAAATTTAAAAATATTAATGAAGCATATGAAATTCTAGGAAGCAAAGATAAGAAAAAGAGATACAATATTAGATATTATATGCATGCTATGCAAAATGGTATAGATTTATCTTCACTTAAAGATACTTTTAATAAAGCTGGTACATCAGATTTTATCAAGATATTTATTGGAGATAGAGAAGAACAAGAGAAACCATTTTCGATGGGAAGTATAAAAGAGAAGCTTGACGTAGATATTTCATTAACGGTCACTCTTGAGGAAGCGTTTAACGGTGCTACTAAAAAAATTAGATTTAAGCCTCTTGGGGAGGACGAAAAAATCGTTACTGTCAAAATTCCCCGTGGTGTTACAACAGGGACAGTTATCAAATTAAGTGGTGAAGGAAATAAGAGTAATTTTGACAATAAGAAAGGTGACGTTCTCTTAAATATTAGTGTTCAAGATGATCAACAATATCTACTAAAAAACAACAACTTATATAAAGATATCACTATTAGTAATCTTGACGCTGTCCTTGGTACGGAAATATCTATAGACTCTTTGGATGCTAAATATAAGCTAAAAATTCCAGAAGGAACGCAACAAGGTGCGGAATTAGTAATAAAAGATGCAGGGTTTATTAATAGAAACGGTTTGAGGGGCAATCTAGTGGCAAAAATTAATATTGAAATCCCACAAGCCTTATCAGATAAGGAAAAGCAGCTTTACAATGAAATAAGAAAACTAAACAAAAAACGATAAAATCCACCATGTTTTATGTTGACCTAAAGGAGTATATATGGTATAATAAAGTTTGGAACATGAGTTGGACAAAGAAAAGGGGATTATTATGGGACTATTTGATAGTGGTAAGAATTTTTCCGTTATGGACAGCTATGGAACCAACACTTTAGCGTTTCAAATTAATACTGTTGTAGAAAATGGAGCAGAGATTTATTCTCTTGAAAAGCTAAAATCATTTATTGAGCAGGTGGACAGTGGTTTTAAAAAGACATTTTTCTTCAATCCTGAGCCAGAAGATGGACAGAGAAAGGAAGTAGTTTTCTTAACATTGAAACCTGGTGAAGCAGTTTTAAATGGCGCAGAGTACTTAGATGGTAAATTAAATATAGGCAAAAAACCAGGATATCTTAAATATACAAGATTAAAATCTGGAAGCGATGATGTCGAGTATAAAGAGTTTAAATATTCGCCAGATTTTAGGAGACCTATTACTATTGTAGATCCTGAAATTGGAGATGAAGTTACTCCGACAGTGTTTTTTGACACTCAAACTAAGGAAATTAAGGCAAAAATCAAACTTTTGCCACACAAGTATTATATAGCTATTGAAGTAAGGAATGATTAAATTAATATAATGTAAGGAGGAATTTACTATGAGTAAAGAAAAAAGAATTGCTGGAATGGTTGTTGATGCTGATCCACAAGGAAGAATTAACCCAGTTGGTAATCCAACAGATACGCTTGTTCCTGGTGAGTTAGAAAAAGGAAAAGGACAAGACAAGGGAAAAGATAGAGATTAGTTTTTAATCCGGCTATACAAAGGAGGAAACCATTTTATGAAGGGATGGTTTGAGCAAAGAAAAGCATTAATAATTGTAATGGGGGTAGCATTCATATTGTTAGCCCTATTTTTCGTTCCAATTTACACAAGAGATAGCATAGAATATATACTCGCTAATGAAGGTTCTGAGTTGCCAAGCACCGAAAAAATTGAAGACTTAGATATTTCAAAAGATAATAGAGGAATTGTTGACAAAGCAAAAAGTATGTTTTCAGGAGTGGCAGTTGAAGATTTTGGTGGAAACTATTCATGCATTTTTAATAATATGAATGCTTATCTATCAAATTTGAAAACTATATCAATGGTATACTGGATTGTAATGATTGTAATTCTTTTAGTAATGAAAACGGATAGGGAATATGCTGGTGCTGAACATGGAAGTGCCGATTGGGCACGAAATGGTGAAGAATTTTCCGTTTTGAGTCGTAAAGAAGGATTCATACTTGCTAAAGATCATTATTTGCCTATGATACCAAATCCACCTACAGGTAAGAATGGTAATATTTTAGTAATCGGTGGATCGCGGAAGTGGTAAATCTGCATCTTTTGCAATTCCAAATGCTTTACAAATGCTTGGCTCATATATTTTTACAGACCCTAAAGGTGAACTTTATGATAGAACAGCTGGTATAATGAAAAAGAACGGATACAACGTTCACGTTATTAATTTAGCAGATCCTAAATTTAGTGATGGTTATAATCCGTTATCTCATATAAGAAATACTACAGATATAGATATTATTACTAAGATTATTTCTAAAAAAGATGAAAAAGGTGGGTCAAAAAGTTCTGACCCATTCTGGGATCAGACTTCAGAAGCCTTGCTTAAAGCTATGATCTATTATATATTGTTTAATAGACCAAAAGAGGAACACAGTTTAGCAAGTTGTGCTGCATTAGTAAGGCTTGGTGCAGAGAACGAAGGCGAAGATTTGATGGAAATCTTTAAAGCACTTCCTTTTGATAACCCTGCTAGACGTGCATTTGATACTATTAGACTTGGTAGTGAAAAAACATTTTCAAATATCTTAGTTTCGCTAGCAGCTAAGCTTGAAGCATTCGATTCTGAGGAAATTGCTGCACTTACTGCAAGTAATACAATTGAATTTGAAGATTTAGCTAAAGAAAAATCAGTTGTTTACTTTATTACACCAGAAAGCCATGGAACATATGACTTTATCATGAACATATTCTTCTCACAATTGTTCCAAAGGTTATATGAATTTGGTGACCAAAACGGAGGAGCTTTACCAATACCGATGTTTCTTATCTTAGATGAATTTGCAAACATTGGTAGAATTCCAAATTTTGAGAGAATTCTTTCAACATGTCGTTCTAAAAAATTACATATAAGTATTATTCTACAGAGTATTGACCAGCTTGAAGAAATATATGATGAAAAGGTAACTCAAACAATCATGGCTAACTGTAGTACACAACTATTTTTAGGTAGTAATGCCCAAAAAACTCTTGAAACCTTTTCGAAGTTACTGGGTGAGAAAACAATTTCACATGAGAGCGTTTCAAAGAATACTGATAAAGATAATAAGACTTCAGGACGTGGTTATTCAGACCAGATTCTTGCAAGAGCCCTTATGACTCCTGATGAATTAAGACGTATGGATACAAATGAGTGTATTATATTTATACAGACTATGAAGCCAATTAGAACGGAAAAATATTGGTATTATCCAAAGGTTGAGTGGTCATTTTTAGGCTATAAAAAGAGACTAAAACCGCATCCACTATACTATGAAGCACAAAAATCAGAAATAAGTCACTTATCACTAGAAGATCAAAAGAGAGGCGATTTTGTTATATCTGACCCTTCAACATGGCTTAAAAATGATAGAGATTCATTAGATGATATATGGAATATGTCGGCTGAAGAACTTGGTGATTTCTCAAGCTTAGAACCAAGTTCAGGTATAAGTGATAGCACAACGTCAGCAAGTAGTCTTGCAAATACAGTTCAAAAGCATATTTCTTCAAATACATCTTCTGATCTAATTGATTCAGAACCGATTATTGATGAACCTGAAACAGCAAATACAAACACATCAAATAATAATAGTTCTTCTGATGATGACGCTGAATATGATATAATGCAAGAGATAGATAAACGATTTGCAGAACTTTTTGGTACAAGCGGTAACAACGATAACAATAATTAGCTACAATAGGGGGTATCAAATACCCCCTTTTTTTATTCAATATTTAAGGAGAATAATATGAAATTTGTACATATTGCCGACATTCATTTTGACACACCATTTGAAAATTTAAAAAACAAAAAAAGTTACAAAGATAGAATAAGAGAAGAACAAATAGAAGCATTCAAAAAAGTAATTACATATATTAGAGAAAATGAAATTGATCTTTTTATAATATCAGGAGATTTATTTGAACAAGAACATGTAGAGATTGATACTATAGAGTTCATCATTAAGGAGCTAAAGACAATTCCTGAAGTCAAAATACTTATATCTCCGGGAAACCATGACCCATTGATTGCTAATTCTCCATATAACAAGTTTGAATGGCCAGATAATGTATATATTTTCAATGGTGAAGTAGGTAGATATGATTTCGACGATATATCTATTTATGGAGTTGGATTTAATAAATATGAAATGGAAAAAGGAGATATTGCTAGTATTAAAGTTGATACAAATAGAGTGAATCTCTTAGTTACACATGGGACTCTTAATGGCAATTCAAAAAAATATCATGATATTAAGGAGTCAGATTTATCTAAGTTTGATTATTGCGCTCTACGGACATATACATTTGCCAAAAATAGATGATAGTTCCATTATATATCCTGGAAGTTTGGTTTCTCTTCGGATTTGATGAACCAGGAAACCATGGAATGGTTGTTGGAAATATTTATAATGATGAAGATGGAAAGTACATAATTGATTATAGATTTATAAAACTAAATGCATCCAACTTTGTAACACTATATTGTGATGTAACTGAATTTGATTCGGAAGATGAAGCAATTAATAGTATAAAATTGGACAACTATTTCTATAAAATTGTATTACAAGGTGTTTATCATATAGACATCAAAAGATTAGCAGATAGGTTGCTAGAAGAGTACGATAATATAATAAAAATCGAAAACGCCACTACCCCTAGCATTGATATACAAGAAATATCAAAGGAGAATAGTATTAGAGGTACGTTTGCTAAACTAATGATAGATGAATTGGAAAAACACCCGGAAAAATCAAACATGATTTATGAAGCGATAGAAAACGTTCTAAAATAGTTAGGAGTTAAAATGATTATAAAAGAAGTTCAAATAAATGGATTTGGGAAGCTTTGTGACAAAAATATAAAACTAGAACATGGAATCAATCTTATAAAAAGCGATAATGAAACTGGAAAATCAACGTTTGTAAAGTTTATAAAGTGCATGCTATATGGCATAAGTAAAAATAAAAATGGAAATTATATATCAGATGTTGAAGCATATAAACCATGGGAGAGTACTCCTTTGTATGGCGGTTATTTGCATTATGAGACTGATAGCAACGAATTTAAGATATTTAGAGAATTTTCAAAAAATAAATACCATATTCATGATAAAGATGGAAACGATATCACAAAAGATTTTACAATTGACAAGTCAAAGGGAGCCCTTGTTGGCGATAGAGTGCTTGGTATTGATGAATATTCATTTGACAACTTGGCAATATTTAACCAAGGAAAACTAAAGCTTGATGACGCGTCTCAAAAAGCGATTGTTCAAAGAATGATAAATATGGTTCAAAGTGGTGATGAGAGTTTTTCATACATAGAGATCAGAAAAAGACTAGAAAAGAAATTATTAGATGAAATTGGTACAGAAAGAACAACTACAAAACCAAAAAATACGCTGAATAAAGATGTGTTATCATTAAAAACCGATTTAGACAATATGAATAAGATAAAAAGAGACATTAAGGCGCTTGAAACCACGATAGATTCTTTAAACGAAAAGGCTAGCGAAATAGAGAAGGATATTAACAATGTTGAAAAAGTTGTCGAAATAAAAGAACAATGCGAAAAAGAACTAAAATACGAAAAAGCGAGATATGAAGCTAAAGTTGATGTTCAAAAAGAGGAAATAAGAAACTTTAAGAAAACACTTGATACTAAGAAGCGAATTGATATATCTATAATTGTAATATCTAATATAGTTCTGTTTATAGCACTAGCTGTTATGGCTAAGTGGGTGCTATGCTTTATTCCAATATTGCTTGCAATTTTGGCTATAGTATTAAACAATAAGATTTCATACAAGGTTGAGGCACCAAAGGTTCAAATTGGAGATTTCGAGGAAGTATCTAATGAAGTTAAGTCGTTAGAAAAAAAGAGAATAAGAAAAGAAATCGGAAAAGATTTTCCAGAAAACCTTACGGAAAAAGGAGTAGACGAATTAAAAGAAGTTGGGAAGAATTATAAAAAACAACTTGATGATGTTAGGTTTGAGTCAAAGAAAAAAGAATTTGAAATTCAAAGTTTAAAAAATGGACTTAGACTAGAGGACAGGAAAAAAACAGAGCTTAAGAATAAAGAAATTGAATTGAGACTAATCGAAGAAAGAGAGAAGTCACTCAGATTTGCGATAGAAAAGCTTGATGAAGCTTATTCTGTATATAAATCACAAGTTCTCCCAAGTTTTGCCCATAGGATAGGCGATTTGATTAGTGAATGTACTGATTCTAAGTACAAAACTATAAAATATACTGATGACAACGAAATAATGGTAGAAGGTGAGTATGGAAATCTTATTCCTATTGAGCAATTAAGTTTTGGAACTATTGATGAATTATACGTGAGCTTCAGATTGGCTGCATTGGACAGATATGAGAGCGTTCCAATTATTTTAGACGAGTCTTTTGCGTATTTTGATGATAAAAGACTAGAAAATGTATTAAAGCTGTTAAGTAGAATATCTAATGCTAAACAAATTATCATTTTAAGTTGTTCAAATAGAGAAGAAAAATTATTGAATAAATTGAATGCTAACTACAACTTGATTGATTTTTCTTAGGGATAGAACAAATTTGTCTATTTTTATTGTTTTTGGTAAAGATAAAGACAAGAAAATGTAACGTAATCTTAAAAGAATAAAGTATTTAATTAAAAGTCGTTAAGGGAAAACGAGCTTCCCTAACGACTTTTTTGTAACCTTTTTGTCAAAAATGGCTTGAAATAGCATATTGCAGCAAAAAGTGATATCGACATTTTTTTATATATTATTATAATAAAAATCAAAGTACAAATGCTTAATCATAAAGCTCGTTTGTACAAGCAGTGTTACCAATGAAAACAGATTTGTGCAGTTTAAGGCAAATCACGAAATACGAAAGATAGCAAATGAGCTTGAAAAGCAAGAAAAGTACTAAAGATGAATCTATTTATGTAAAAATATATAGATTGATACAAAAGAAAAAAGCTTAAAAACACAAAAGAAAAAAGAGGTGACGCAGGGAATGAAATTTGCATTAAATAGCTATATTTATGCAAATACTCTGCGTCACCAAAGAAAACCAATTAGCAGAAAAACTATTTTTAGTCACACGGGATGGGAGAAACAAATGAAACGACTTGCAATTATTTTCGCTATTTTAATAAGCTTTTTCGTCACATTTAATTTTGTGTCGTATGCTGATGATGCAATATCTACAAAAGTATTTGTTGATACGACTGCACCGACTTATTCTGGTATCCAATATGGAACAAAAGATTCAAGTAATCACGTTCCATTTAGCATACAAGGAATCTCAGATGGTGCAAATGGTTCTGGAATAAAAACCATTGAATGGTCTGTGACTGCATCTGGACAAACGGCTCAAAACGGAACCACAAATGTAACAGGATATCCATTGTCGATGAATTCAGAAACTTATTCTCCAATAATTGTTGATGGGGTTGATTACATACTATCATTCTCAATTACAGATGGTGTTGGTAACAAGACAACTTATTCAACATATTTTGGTGATGATGGTAGTGCAATTCATGATGATGTTATTTTAGATATTATTCCTCCAACAGTTGCTGGATTGACTTTTGGTACGAAAGATGCAAGTAATAATCTCCCAATTACTTTAAATACAATTTCGGATGGAACAGGATCTGGTATTGCTCAAATAGAATGGGTTATGAAGAAAGATGGTATAACAGCTGATTCTGGAAGCAAAAACTATCCACAATTCCCATTAAATATTGCTCAAGAAGAATTCACTGCAACTCTTCCTGATGACGGTATTTACACAATATCTGTTAAAATTACAGATGCAGTTGGAAATGTTAAAATTATTGCTGATATATATGGAGTTGGTGGCCAAGTTGGAGATGGTGACCCAATTCATAAAGATATTACTCTTGATTCAACTGGACCGACTGCTGATGGAATTATATTTGAAAACATGAATAAAAACGGAAATGCTACATTCTCGGTATCAAACATTACTGATGGAACTGGTTCAGGAATAGCAAAACTAGTATGGACATTAATTAAAGGAACAACGGCAGTAGATACAGTTACTGAGAATATAACAACATATCCGTCAACAATAGAAAGGAAAGAATATACTTATACAGTTACACAAGCTGGGTATTATGATGTTATCCTAAAGATTTATGACTTTATGGATAATGTTACTGAAATATCATTAAATAATGTGCTTCTTGGTATCGATATATCAGAGGCTAATGAGCATATTACTGCAAGCCTTGATAGGTATCAATTTGCTTATGATGGATTAGCAAAGGTACCTCAGGTAAATATATTTAATGATGCAGATCTTCTAGTAGAAGGAACGCACTATAGTAAAGTTATTTCTAACAATGAAGAAATTGGAACAGCGTCGGTTGCTATTACTGGTCAAGGAATTTACTATAATTCAAGGGAAATACTATTTAGTATAACAAAACGTCTAGTAACAATATGGCCACAATCAATAGTTGTTCAACAAGGATCAAATGTTCCAATGCCTTTAGCATATACATATACTGAAGTATATGAATTGCCTAATGGTTCAACATTAGCTCCACAATTTACAGGTGATTTGTCTACTACAGCTAATAATACATCTCCAAAAGGTAGATATCCTATCCTAATTGGATCTCTAAGCATAGTAAATGATGATTTATACACAATTCAAGAAGTTAAACCTGGATATGTTTATATTTCGGATGGAAGTTCAACAGATCCAATCCATACAGATGTATTGCTTGATACAACACCACCAACAATAGAAAGCATTAGTTGTAGCTCAATTGATGCAAATGGATCTGCAACTATTACTGCAACAAATATTGCGGATGCTGGTACAGGAGTAGTTACTGTAAGATGGAATGTGGAATACGATAATGGTGGCACTTATATTCCTATAGTTACAGACTACGATAACTTGTATTCAGAAGTTGCTCAAACGAATGATACAATTTCTATAGATGGTATTGCACCAGGAAATTATAGAATAACAGTTCAAGCATTTGATGCTGTAGATAATGTTGGAACGAAGATACAAGAGAGTTTCATTTCATTAGGAAAAGCAACATTAATGGCAAGAGAGACATCGTTTATAAATGGAACAAATAATAGAGCATATATGATAGGTGCTCAAAGAGCTGGAAAAGAATACTATGCAGATCAAGTATCTAAAGTAGTATTTGTAAATAGCTTAGAAGTTCCAGCAAATGCAATTGATAGTTGGGATGCTTCTTTTGAAGAAAACAACTGCGTAAAGAGCTGGATAGTTCGAGATGGTTCTAACTATATTCAGTACTTCGGAGCAATGAGTAATTCATTGTACTTAAATTCGGGTAGAGATTTATTTAATAAATATAGTATTATGACTGAAATTGAGGAAAACGGAATTCAGCTTAATACGAGTGAAGTAGTAACATTTAATGAAATGTTTGCCGATACATCTGCACTAACAACATTAGATTTATCTCACTTTGACTCTTCAAATGTAATTAACATGAGAGGAATGTTTAATGGTGCAAGTTCACTTTCTAGCATTGATTTATCAACATTTAATACTTCAAATGTTGTAAATATGAGCTCAATGTTTAAAGACTGTGTAAGCCTAGGTACAATTACTGTAACTAATGGAATGTTTGACACTTCAAAGGTTACAAATATGTCATATATGTTTAGCGGATGTAGCAATTTAACATCTGCAGGATTTGTAACTGGAAACGGATTTGCTACAACAAATGTAACAAATACAAGTCATATGTTTGAGAATTGCTCAACACTTACAACGATTGATTTAACTAAATTTAACACCACGAATGTTACCGATATGTCAGCAATGTTTAAAGGCTGTTCAAATCTTACATCGTTAAATACAGCAGAACTTGAAACTACAAGTACAATTGACATGTCAGAGATGTTTAAAGGAACTACAAAGTTAAGCACTATTAATGTTTCTGGATTCAATACGTCAAATGTTGTAACGATGGCAAGTATGTTTGAAGAATCTGGAATTACATCAATTAATTTAAACGGAACAAACTTTAATACATCTAATGTTGAAAATATGTCTGCTATGTTTAAAGGATGCAATAAGTTAACAGCAATTGATGTTTCTGGATTAGAAACTAATGCTTTGACCAATATCGATCAAATGTTCATGGGATGCTCATTGATAAGCAAACTAGATTTAGGTGGATTTGATATTTCTAATGTTAATCATATGGATGAATTCTTAAAGAATGATTCAACACTAAAGACTCTATTCTTAGGAACATCATTTAATAAATTAACAGGTGTTAATATGCTTGAGGGAACTTCTTCTTTAGAGGCAATTATCACGTTATCAGAAACACCAATTCAGCTAGCAACCAATATTAATAACAACTCTAATACAGTATTATATGTACCAAATGAAGAATCTGAGCAATTATATGAAGCCGAAACAAATTATCAGAATGTATTTGGTGTAGATAATATTAGACCAATTCTAGAATTGGTTGGAGATAGTATTATAGAAGTTGCTCAAAGCAATACTGAGCCATATGTTGATGCTGGAGCTACTTTGGCAGGATATAATGATGCCAATAGTAATAATTACACACAATATGGTTTGACGAAGGTTATAACACTAAATAATGTAGATAGAACAACACAGGGAAGATATCAAGTAACATATGAAGCAAGATATAATGGTAATCCACTAATGACAGTAACTAGAATTGTAGATGTTACAGGAATATCGCTAGAATCATGTGGAATTACAATTAATAATTTGCCAAATTATGTATATGATGGACTTGCTAAAGAACCAGAAGTAACAGTTGTTGATAAGAGCGTTACACCTTATGTAACAATGGTTGCTGGACGTGATTATGAAGTTCAATATGCTAACAACACCGATGCAGGAACCGCAACTATAATTATCACAGGTAAAGAAAATTACTATGGTACACAAACAAGGACATTTGAAATTAGTAAGAGACCATTATATGTTTCAGTAGATCCAGAAACTTACTCAAAGGAATATGGTGCTCCTGATCCTAAATTCTTGTGTTCATATACAAATAATGTAGTTGCTTCTCCATCAACTGGAATTGAGAATGATGAAATCCCAGAATTTATAGGTAGCTTAGCAAGAGAGCCTGGTGAAGAAGTAGGAGAGTATGCAATTTTATCTGGAAACTTAGGTATTGTAGATAGTAGAACTACACTATTTAAAGCAAATAACTATGACATGATATTTGTTGAAGGTGGAGTACTTAATATTATAAGGAGACCAATTGTTGATTTCATGATCGATGAAGTCTCTTACGAGTATGATGGTTCTGAACATAAACCTAACGTTTCAGTTGAAATTGAAGGCGAAGTATTAAGAGAGAATATAGATTATGCAGTTTCATTCACAGACTGTATTAATGCTGGAGATGTTGTAGTAACAGTAACAGGTTCTGGAAACTACACTGGAAGTGCAGAAAAGACATATGTTATTAGACCAAGACCAATAATAATTATTCCAAACAATAATAGTAAATTATTTGGAACATTAGATCCTGATCCAATTACAACATATAATATTAAATACAAGACACAAATTAATGTAGATGGGTTAATAGCTGGTGAGTATCCAACTATTACAGGTAAGCTTTCGAGAGTTGGTGGAGAAACGGTTGGATTCTATCAAATTCTAAAAGGTACGCTACAATTAGGAGATAGTGTTTCATTTAGAAGTACTAACTATGAAATTGACTTTGATACTTCTAAGACATTTGAAATATTTACAAGTAGTCTTCCTAATAATTTGAATGTAACATTAAATCCAAATACATATGTATATGATGGTCAACCGAAAGAACCGTCAGCCACAGTAAAATTACCAAATGGAACAACACTTGCTGAGGGTGTAGATTACTTCGTAACGTACAAAGATAATATCAATGTAGGTGAAGCAAAGGCAATTATTCATGGAATTGGAGCATACACTGGAGAGGTTGAAGTACCATTCACAATAACAAAAGCTCAAATTACTGGAAGTGTTACTTTAAGTGGTTCATGTGAAGTAGGTACAGGACTTGTTGCTATACCACACATTAACCCTCAAGATGCTAATATCGTATATACCTGGTACGTGATTAATGAACCGAATGTTTACGATGGCGGATCACCTATAGCAAGTGGAACAGAGAATAGCATTGTAATTCAAGAGGAATATCTTGGTAAATATATCTATGTGGAAGCATATGCATCAAAAGAAAACTACGAAGATGCAACATTTACGACAGAAACTTCAATTGGAATCATAAAAGAAATGGTTTCACCAACAGTTCCAATTATTACTGCTAAATTAGATAGTTCATCTGGAGCTAATTATGAAGAAAGAACATGGACGAATCATAGTGTTTGGATTGGAATTAGTAGTACAGATGAAAGTGGTATTTCTCATTATGAGTACTCAACAACTAGTCCAAGTGAAGGATTTGTTTCAATAAATAATATTGAACCAGATGAATCAAGTTATATACTTCTTACTGATAATCAAAATATGGTTACATTCTACTTTAGAAGTGTAGACAACAACGATAATATAAGCGATGTTGCAAGTATAGTTGTTGCAATAGATAAAGATGTTCCTATAATACAAAATATTGTTATAGATCCTAGTGGTTGGAGCAATGGAAATGTAAGTGTTACTGGTTATGCAAATGATTCATTATCTGGTATAACAGGCTACTTATTTGGACCAGATACAGAAGGTACGTACGTTGATATAGAAAATACAATTAGTACTATTCAAGAACAAACTTACACGAATAATGTAGGTAGTCAAGTATTTGCAGTTAAGGATAAAGCTGGTAATATTGGTAGTGCGATATTTGTTATTTCAAATATTGACGACAACCCACCTATACTTACTATAGAAGAAGTTCCTACTCCTAGCGATGAAGTAGTAGTTGTTGATATTACAGCAGTGGATGAGGATATTGATTCTGATGGCGATGGTATACCTGATACTGATGGATCAGGAATAGAAAAGATTACAGTGGATGGCGAAGAGCTTGACACTACACCAATACCTACTGGTGGTGAAACTGGCACAAAAGAAATAACAGATGAAGGCGAATATGAGGTTGTTGCTGAAGACGTCGGCGGAAACGAAACCGTTGAAACATTTAATGTTTATGCAGTATATTACAATGGAAATGGTGTTCATGGAACGATGAACAAGCAAGTTAAATATGAGGATACTGCTATAACAATTAAAGAAAACGGCTTTAACACAGATGAGTTTATATTCCAATCATGGAACACAAGCTCAGATGGAAGCGGTACAACATATATGCCTGGTGATACATATAGTGGAACAGAAACGATAATACTATATGCTCAATGGATTAAAGTTCCACATTATCTAGATAAGGTAATTCTTGATTCATATGATATACCATTTACTGGTGAACAAATTACTCCAGTAGAAAGAGTTTATAATGAAAAAGGAGAATTACTAAATAAGGATTATGACTATGTAGTTTCATATGAAGACAATATAAATGTTGGAACAGGAAAAGTTATTATTACTGGAATAAACGATTATGAAGGCCAAGAAATCATTGCTACATTCAATATTTATGGTACTTCACTAAATAGCATTGATGCTCGACTTGAAGAAACTTTATTTGTTTACGATGGTAGACAAAAGAGACCAGCAGCAATAGTTACAGATGGAAGTAAAGTGCTTGTTCCAGGAGTAGACTATTATCCTGTAGAGTATGAAAATAATGTAAATGCTGGAACTGCAACAGCAATTGTAAGAGGAAGAGGTGCTTACTATGGTGAGATAAGGCTTCCATTTACGATAGCAAAAGCAGACAGAAACCTTAAGACACATGATATTTTGATGAATAAGGGAGAAACATACAGACTTGACTTTACATATGACGGTGAATATGGTGGAACAGGTCCGATATTAACATCAAGTAATACATCTGTATTTACAACAAATGTTTCTGGAACAATTATGGAGATTACTTCAATTAATACTGGAATTGGAATCTTAAGTGTTACTATTCCAGAGTCGGATAACTATCTAGAGGCTCATAGTGATGTTCAAGTAAGTGTAAAATCGGCTAGGGGATTCCCAATTGATCCTCTTGTAGATGAGACTCCATTTGGAACAATTTTGATAAATGATGATGCTGAATATACTGTAACACCAAGAACGGTATTGTATATAAGTGCCGAAAATGCAAATTATATGTATATTAGTGAGACAAACACTAAACCTTCTTCTGATAATCAAAATTGGCAAGACTACTCAACAAGATTGCCATATGTATTTAGTAGTGAGTCAGGTATTAAGACTATTTATGCATGGTTTAAGGATTCAGAAGACAATATTTCTGAAGTTGCTTTTGATAGCATTAGATTAGTAGATAGAGATAGCGATGATATAGTAATCAATGGCAATGGTTTTGATGAACCAGCACATGATAGCATCTTGTATGATAAAACAGAAATTGATTTAACTCCACCTACTGCTGAGTATAAAGAATTCAGAAATGATGGTATTGATGTAACAGTTTCATTCAAGCAACAAGACGTTATGGTTAATGGAACTAGAAGTGGTGTAAATAATTCAACAATCAGATATGGCTATAGAAACATCGACGCTGGTGAAACATCATATACATGGCTTGATTCTGGAAATGTTATTGTAAATATGAAGTATGGAACAAATTACGAAATTGTAACTCAAGCATCAGATAATGCTGGCAATGGTCCAACAGTATCAGAACCATTATTATTTACAACAACATCTAAGTTTGGAACTGTAATTACATTAGAAGATAAGAATGTCCAAAGTGATGGAACGGCTCAAGAAATTGATCCAGCTAAGTTTGACTTGGTAGAAAACATTCCAATAACTGGAACAGTAACATATTCTTACTACACAGATAGAGATTGTTCAACCACTCCAATATATACAGTTGTATATACAGGAGAACAGGAACCAGTAAGAACAGGAAATGCACCAGTTGATCCAGGAGTGTACTATGTAAAAGTTACTTTGGTTAATGATGATAACTACTTTGATACGGAATCATCTAATATTGGTGAATTACGTATTGGTTGGTTTATCGGTAAAGAAGATGAAAACATCTTTGCTTATATAGAAGAAGAAACTCCTGGAACTGAAGAATATATTCTTCATGTAACAGGCGAAGGCGAGATGTTAGACCTTGAAGACATTATTAAGAAGAATCCAGAACCTGAATACACATATTGGGAAGAATATAAGGATAAAATAACAACACTTGATCTTGGAACTGACGCAGATGACAACATTACTAATATTGGCGATGATGTATTTGCAGGATTAACCGAGATAGACAGAATTATTATTCCTGATACTGTAACAAAGATTGGTGATGGAGCGTTTGAAGGTGATTCGGGAGTTGATACAAAGATAGTAATCCCTGCCGGAGTTACTGAAATAGGTGTTAACCCATTTGCTGGAGTAGATACGCCAGAGTTTGAAGTTAAGTATGGTAGTGAATCATACGATACAATTGATGGTGTACTAGTTGACATTGATCATAAGGAAATTGTTTCTTATCCATCTGGTAAAGATGACGATGTTTATACAATACCTGAAGGAATTGAAACAATTGGAGAAGCTGCATTTAAAGATGCAGACAACCTTGAACATGTTATTATCCCTGATGGAGTTAAGGAAGTTGAAGCACAAGCCTTCAAGAATTGTGACAACTTAGTTATGGTTGAATTTGAGGATGGAATGGAAGGAGACGATAAAGATTTAGTTAAAGTTGGCGATGATGCATTTGATGGCATTAAAGACAATTCTGAAATCTATACCTTCTCGAAAGAAATAGCAGAAACTATTGAGTCAGGTAAGGATTATGATCCAGATAGGACAACTGTTTACTATCCTCCAACAATCATTACTCATCCAATTGATATGAATGGTGCTGTTGGATATCCAGTTAAGTTTATTGTTAAAGCAGAACCTGGTTATCCAGAAGATCTTCATTATAAGTGGTATACAATCCACGATGGAGTAGTTAGCCCAGCAGTTGGAACAGGAACAACAACAGATATTTATACAACAAATAACTTAGAGTTATCTAATAATAATGATAAAGTTTATGCTGTTGTATATAATCTAGAGTATTATCTAAATAAAGGTACAGGCCATGTAGCTTCTAAACAAGCTAAGATTACAATACTTGAAAATGCATACTATGCTGTAATGCATGGTGACTATAATACCTACTACTTTGAAGAACTACAAGACGCATTTGATTATGCAGAAAGTGGAGATAGGGTTGTAGTTATTAAGACTGTACCTACAACAGATCCAGAAACAGATGCAACATTAAAAGATCATAAGACAATTACATTAGATTTAAACGGTAATACAATCAATATGACTGGTACTATATCTATAACAAATGGCTCAGGCATAACTGTTACTGGTAGTGGAAACATACATAAAGATAATGGATTAATAATTGATAACAGTGGTACACTAACATTAGACGGAGCATTTACAATAGATAATCCGGGAGGAAGTGGCATAAGAGGAAATAATGGTTCGATAACCAATATTGAAAATGGTACTATCAGTGTTATGACAAATGCAATTTCGGTAACAGATGGTAAAGTTAATATCACTGGTGGAACAATAAATGCTACTTCAACAGCTGGTAATACAATAGGTATAACAGTAAATGGAGACACTAGATTGAATATTAGTGGTGGAGCAATTAATGTTAACGGCCCAGCTAATGACAATGGAGTAATAGTTGCAGGAATCTATGTAGATGAAACCAACAATGGCAGAAATGAAATTTCTGGTGGAACAATTAATGTTAAAGGAACAACAAACAATACTACTGGTGTTGGTATCTTGAATATTGGAAACTCAGATGTTAAGGTTTCTGGTGGAAACATTCATGGAGGAAAAGCCGGAATCGAAAACACACCATCAAATCATTATGGTGATATCATAGTAACTGGTGGAGAAGTTGTCGGAGATGTATACGGTATTCTAAATAATGCAAGCGGTTCAAAGGTACAAGTTGGTGTTAAAGATGGAAATGTTTCTGTTGAATCTCCAAAGGTTCAAGGTGAAAAGATTGCAGTCTTTAATACAACAAATGCAAATACACTAGAATTCTATGATGGTAAATTATTATCAAATACAGAACTAGTTGTATATCAATGTACAAATAACCCTACATTAACAATAGATCCGAATGCTACAGGTGTATACACTGAGTCTGGACATCCTCAGGTAATAGTTGAAGATGGATATAGTATTGTTCTAAGTATGGAAGGTACATATCATAAAGCAACATTAGGTAGAGATGTTCCACCAACTATTAAAGATCTTGAAGACCAGGAAGTTAAAGTTGATGAAAGAGCAACATTTGAA
>JAEEHF010000073.1 GCA_016280725.1 Bacillota bacterium
CTATTGCACTAAGAGTGACACAATGAGCATTCTTAGTGGCAATGACGAAGGATATGCATTAGAAAAAGTCTATGATGATGTCCAAGTCGTAGTAAAAGATGTTAGTGAACCTGTTATTGAAACATATAGGAGTGAAGCTATTAGGACTCCATTCAATTTTGCATTATTTGCAGGTAGAACGGAATATGTTATCAAAGTTCCAGAAGAGTTCATAAAGAATAATTTTAATTAAAAATGAAGCACATAAAGTAAACATAAAAAGCACGGATAATACCGTGCTTTTTTGTATAAATTGGTAAAATTTTAATGGAACAACCAAAAAATTGGAAAATAATTGTCATTTTATGTAAAGTGTGATATAATGCTTCTACAATGAATATTTTTATTGACCTTTTCAATTAAGAAGGGAGGCATAATCACGGCACAACTCAAGAAGCGGAAATATGTTTCACGTAAGTTCTGGAAAAGCGATAGGAGGATTGTGGCATGGTATTAATAATACTCAGCGTCGCTATAATTGCTTTTGCAATCATCTATACTCCTAAGAAAAAGAATTTCTCGGTTTTGGCAAGAGGCACTTCCATCATCATTGCACTTGTGATGTTTATGGTTGGTGCTACTACTCCAATTTATTTTGATGAACCGGAGTTAGTCAATACCCAACCTATTTACCCTCTGAGCTATGTAAATCAAAATTCGGAGGAAATGTCTGGGACTTACCTTGTAATACAAATCCGCAAGGAAGGGACAACGTATTGCTACTGCATGAAAAAAGACGATGCTAGTGACCCTAATTCGTATGATGAAACATATGAGTTAATTGTGCAGTCTGGCAATATCACAATGGATAGTCAGGATGTTGAAGAACCGGTTATTGAAACATACATGCAAAGATCTGGGAAGCCTATTATTGATCTCGGAATAGTACAAGAAAAACTAGAGTACGTTATCAGAGTTCCAAATGGAACGATAAGGAAGGAAATAGTTGATGAATGAAATGTATGTATATCCATCACTATCTGGTTCCAATTACTTTTCATATCTCTATGTGTGACCCGAACTAGAAAGGAGAACAAGATGGAAAAGATGCAGACGCAACTCAATTCCCTTGCGACGCTTCTCGGAGAAATCATTGGCCAGGAAATCAGTGTGGTTGATATTCAGCCGTCGGCCAATGGAAGGTACTTCTACATTCAAGCGCCTATCGAAGGAGCCCCTATGCTTCTCCATCATTACAGAGGACCGTTCTTTGTGGACATGAATCCTGTGGACTATGATCGGCTGGCTAATGGTGAAATCTCTGCTAAGGAGTATATCGAATCTGCAAACTGGCAGGTTGGATATTTCTGGGGTGGTGGTTCCATGGTCAACGGAGGATATTATCAGCCTATGGATATTCTCGGAAATAGAGAAGAGGTTAGAAAATATCTTCGAATTCTCGCTTGCCGTGGAGAGTTCAATGCATCGGGGTATACTCCGAAAGAGAGTCGCTGCATGAGCTGTCCTCTTGAAGAGTGCTCATTCAGTCAGTTCAAAGCTGGTTCTACGGAAAATGAACTGAGTGAGTATGATCCTAGGCGGGATTTGTTCTACGCTCTTCTGAGACGGTTTGAGCACGCCTATCCGGACTACACACTGAAGGGCTTTAATTGCTACACTAAAATGCCGGATGATGAAGTATGGATTACACCAATCTCGAATTATGGTTCTGATGATAAGCACCGTTTCGAAGTTTGGGTATCAGCAAACCTGATTAGACGCCTGCTCATGCATGAGGTCACTCCTGAAGATTGGGATGAATATGTTTCTGGTTTTATCTTTAGGATTAAGAAGCTTTATGCTGAGCCGATTGATGTTACTCCTGACGGATTGAGAGAATGTTTCGAAGAGCAACGTGATGAAACTCCTCATAAGAAAACGGGTACTATTTTTACCAGAATCCTGAATACTTTGAGGGGATACTCTAGGTAAACATAAAAGCACGGATAATACCGTGCTTTTTTTATTCTCAAAAAATAAAGTCTCTTGATTAAAAAAATTAAATAATATATACTTAAAATGATTAGAAATGTTTCTTTATTTTGGATAAGTAATTACGATAACCTTTTAAAGAATCATTATATAAGTATTTTTTTTGAAAGGATGATTATAATTATGGAATTTGAAAATGTTATTAAAGAAAGATATTCAGTTAGATCTTTTAAAGAAACAGAAATAGAACAAGACAAACTTGATAGAATTCTAGAGGCAGGAAGAATTGCTCCAACAGCTGTTAACGCTCAGCCACAAAGAGTATTTGTAATTAAGAGTGAAGAAGGACATCAAAAACTTAGAGAAGTATGCAAAATGACATATGAAGCACCAGTTGTTTTATTAATTTGTGCAGATATTGAAAAATCTTGGAAAATTAAAATGGATGACAATTTCGATTCTGCAGAAATGGATGCTGCCATTGCTGGAACACAAATGATGCTTGAAGCATGGAACTTAGGAATAGGTTCATGCTGGATTAGGGCATTTAACTCATTTGAAGTTAGAGAAGTATTTAATTTATCACAAAATTTAAAACCAATGTTCATGCTATCTTTGGGATACAGATCAGACGATAGTGTTCCAAATGAAAAAATGCATTCAGTTAAAAATAGTATTGATGAAATGGTAAAATATTTATAGTATATAAATCTGACAAAAAAGCACGGATTCTCCGTGCTTTTTTTGATTATTTTTTACTAAAAATGAAAAACACCCCAGACGTGGCAGGGGTGTTTTGGAACTTGGTAAGAGTATTGATAGGTTATCACTCTTCTTTCGCACTCAGTTCGAGGAAGTGAACATAGAGACGGTCGTTGATCAGCGCGTGGGTGTGCTCGGGGGTGATGTCACTGATGTTGGGAAGGGACGCCACCGTGTCCAGGAACATCTGGACCGACTCTGCGACGGGGAGCCAGTAGCGGTAGCTGCTGCCCTTCAACTTCGCAGTGATCGGCGGGTAGTAGCTGGACTCCTGGTCGATGATGACAACGACCGAGAAGCCGTTGTCAAAGTCATAGGTGGTGCTGAGGATGCCAGCGTTGAGATAGGAGCTCGCGGGGACGTAGGTCGTGCTGTAGGAAATCCGCATTATATCGCATCCTTTCTATGTCCAGAGAAGAAGCAGTTCACTGCTTCAAGCATTGTGGTTGTGTTTACAATTAACATAATATCACAAACTACTATATTTGTAAAATTAATATATTTAATTTATAATATAAGTATTGCTAATGTATAAATTTTGGTGTAAAATGTTTATGTAAAGGAGAGGATTGCCATGGAAGTAGATATTTCACTTTATAAGGTTTTTTGTACAGTTGCTAGAGAGAAAAGTATAACAAAAGCAGCAGAAAATTTATATATTTCTCAATCAGCAGTTACACAAAGTATTAAAAAACTAGAAAATCAAATAGGTGATAAATTATTTGCTAGACATAAAAGTGGTGTAACTCTAACTGAAGCCGGAAAAACTCTATTTTTGTATTTGGATGATAGTATTGAAAAAATAAGTAATGCATATAACTATTTTTCAAAATATTTACAGTTAGAAGAAGGAGAGCTTAGAATTGGTGGAGGCAATGCTTTAATGTCTGCAATTATTCTTTCTCCACTAAAAGAATTTTGTAAATTGCATCCAAAAATAAATGTACTTTTGACAAATGAAAAAACAGATTCATTAATTGAGATGATGTTAAATGGTAAGTTGGATGTTGTTGTTCATTTCATTCCTCATAATAATAAGAGTAACAATACAATAACTACAAATCTTTTATCATCAGCTTATTGCCTATTTTGTAGTAAGGATTATTATAAGAATCATTTCTCAAAAACTACCAAAACTTCAGAAAAACTTAGAATGATTATTCCAAAGAGGAGCAGTAGCAAGTACAAGATTTTTGAAAAATTAGTAAAAGATCTAAACTACGATCAAGAAAATGTCTTTGAAGTTGCTGGAACAGAAATTCAAAATGAACTTGTACTAGATGATTTTGGAATTGGATTTTCTAATGTTGCAGTTTTACAAGAGATTAAAGATAAGATAAAAATTATAAAGAAGTATAATGTTAGTGATGGTACAATAGCGATTACAACATTAAAAAAAGATAGTATGACCGTTGCTACAAAAGAATTTCTAAAATATATAAAGGAATATTATGATAAAAATAAAATTGAAGATATAGATTAATTGTATACATAAACAATTAAAACGCAACCATCTATGTTTTATGATAATAAAGAGAATAATTTTTGGCATAAAGAATTGTTGCATTGTTGAAAAAGTAATGGTAACATTTTTTTGCAAGTGTTATTTTATTATCGCCTTCACAATCAAAAAGGAGGAAAGATGATGCGTACCGTACAGTTTCGCCATGTATGTCCGCTTTGCCACTATGAGACGCATGAAATACTAAGTGTTTCGGATGATTCATACAGCAAACGGTACATCTTCAAGAAAGAAATCAAAGGTCGAAAGCCGTTCTATAGGATTTCTGGAGTTGGTTGTATGAGATGTCCAAGGTGTGGAGTTGTATCTGCTATTGAGGATGTAGAAACCGAAGAACCGTCTACGGAATAATAAAGAGGACTAGGAGATAATCCTAGTCTTTTTGTATAGCTTGTAAAATAGCCATTTTTGGTATAAAATTAGGGACGAAATTGTAAACATTGGAGGTGCATATTTGAAGCTTAAAGAGATTAATATAATGAATGTATTAATGTGCTTTAGTGTTATTATAATCCATCTGACGGCAGAACCAGTTAGTGATTTAAATCATGATAGTTTATGGTATATGCTTTTATTTATAATAAATAAGTTCTTCACTTATGCTGTTCCAGCATTTATTTTTTTGAGTGGATATAAACTTTTCAATAAGTATAAAGATGACAAAATAGATTTAATAAAGTTTTATTTAGGAAGAGTAAAAAAGATTTTAGTTCCATATTTAATTTGCTATATGGTATATTTTTTGTTTTATCTATCTCAAAATCTTGCGACATGGGATGAATTTGTACCAGGATTATTACTTGGAAAACTTGTAGCACATTTTTATTATATCATCATAGCGGTTCAGTTTTATATACTGTTTCCAGTTATATTATGGCTATTTAAGAAAAACGATTTAATACTTTTGGGTATATCATTTGCCTGTACAATAGCACTTAATCAGTTTTTTGCTTTTGAATATTCAGATAGATTTTTTGCAACATATTTTTTCTACTTTGTTTTAGGAATGTTTTTAGCAAAAAGAAAAGATTGTGAACAAACTAATATATCAATTTTTATTAAAAGTGGGATACTATTAATAGTATCAGTTTTTCATTTGTCTTTATCGTATGTAATGAGCATTGGCGAAATGTGGTACAGAAGCAGTCCATTTTGGCAAGTTGTTTTCTCTATGCTTGTAATTTTAGTAACATATGGTATATGTAAAAAGACAAAAGATAAAAGCATTGATAAAATAACGGGATTTTTTAATCCGCATACATTTAGTATTTTCTTATATCACATATTTATTATTCATGTCTTGCAGTTTGTAATTTATCCACATTTTAACTTTACTATTAAGCTAAAATTTTTGATTACTTCAGTTGTTGTATGCTCAATAATTACTTTATATTGCTTTATTATGAACAAAATAAAAAATCGAATTAAGGAGTGATTTTATGAAACATTATACATATTATCCAGAAGGTGTCTGTTCTGTTCAAATTGACTATGACATCGAAGACGGAAGAATTTATAATTTAAAATATGTTCGCGGTTGTAATGGGAATTTAAAGGCAATCGGAGCATTAGTTGAGGGAATGAAAGTTGAAGATGTAATCAAGAAGCTTCGTGGTATTGAATGCGGTATCAAGGGTACGTCATGTTCAGACCAACTTGCACAAAGTTTAGAGAAAATTGTTGAAGAATAGTGTTTTAATTGCCTAAATTCTGTGATATAATCCAGAGCCGAAGGAGAGATTATGATGAAAAAAATAGGATATATATTATTAGCAGCAATTATTGTAATTGGAGTATTTGCAATAACTGGTTGTGGTGAAAAGCAAGAGGAAGATAAAGGGATAAATGTTAATAAAATTGAAGTAATGGCAAGTGCGAAACTACTTGCTGAGTCCAAAGTAATCGAAAAAGAAGAATTACCTGAAGACATTGCATATATTACTGAAGCTGGAAGCATGACTGGATTAAATCTTGATATGGTATCAGCACTTTATATTAAGGCAGATCCATCAAAAGAAGCATTTGATAAAATTCATGATTATAGATTCTTATTCTCAAACGAAGGTAAGAGCGCACAAGTTAGCGTTTGTAAAGATGGAACACCTTTAAGAGACTATTTTTTCCAATCAACAGAAGAACTATCAAGCATATTTGGTGTTGATGCTCGTATATACCTATATGATGGTAAATACATTGTTAGACTTGAAAAGAATGGATATTATTTTGATATTGAAACAACAGGAATGGAAGAAAACGAAATGTTATTCTTTGTATCAGAAGTTGTAAGATAGTTTATTATGAGGCGCCTAAAGTATATGGCGCCTCTTTTTTTGCACTCTGCTTAGTTGACGTTTGGAAGATTTTTTGATATAATATTCTCGTAATAAATCAATTAGTTATTCGCGGTTTATTACCAATTAAGCTTTTATGCTTTGGGTTAATAATGATGAGAACCTTAGAATCTCCTCATGAATGACAAAAATACTACAGCTATAAATCTGTGGTTTGTTTTTGCTGTTCATGAAAGGAGGTTCTTTTTTAATACCTTAAAACCACACAAAATTTAATTTGAGGAGGAAACAAAATGGAAGAAAAAGAGTTTTACGAACAAATAAAAGATTGGAATTTCGATGAGTTTCAAATTGAAACTGAAGATTTCACGAATTGGGATATGTTTGAAATTCTAAAAAGTGTTACTGATGAAAATTCAAGGATATTAGATTTAGGAACAGGTGGTGGAGAAAAAGTTATTAAATATTTTCCAGAGTATGCAAAAGAGATAATAGCAACAGATTTTTCAAAAGCGATGATTGAAACTGCTAATGAGAATCTAAAAAAGTCTGGAAGAAAGAACATTACTTTTAGAATAATGGATAATCTAAACATGGATGTTCCAAAGGAGTATTTTGACGTAGTAGTTGCAAGAAACACTCCATCATGTCCTAAACAGATATTTGAGTGTTTAAAGCCGGGTGGATTTTTAATCATTCATGGAGTAGACAAGTATGATTGTTATAACCTAAAAAAATCATATGGCAAAGGACAAGCGTATGATGACTCAACTCCTATAAGCATAATTGACTACAACGCTGTAATAGAAGCTGGATTTGAGGATGCAGAACTTGTTCCACTTCATCAAAGAGAGTATTTTAAAAATGAAAACTTATTTTATAAGTTCATGCTAAAAGTGCCAATTCTTGAGGAGTTTTCAGAGGAGGATGAAGGCGTAAAGGACTTTTATATTAATGAATTAGACAAAGATAAAATCCATGAGTATGTGCTTAAAAACACTTATGATAAAGGGATTAGGCTTCTTAGAAGATACTATGGGATAACTGCGAGAAAGGCAAAATAAGTTGGCAAAATATGCTATAATCATTGACTTATGTGAATTAAAGTTGTAGAATTACCGCATAGATTAAAAAAGCAATGATTAAGAGGAGTAAAGATTTCAAGGCCTAGTAGAGAGTAAGGGTCATCGGCTGAAAGCCCTTTAGGTACAAGTTCTTGAACGTAGCTTATGAGCTGATAATCTGAACAAATAGTAAGATTATTCGAGTCACACGCGTTAAGTGTTTTGAGGTTAATTATTTTTAGATAATTAATGAATTAAGGTGGTAACACGGAGCAATTCGTCCTTTGGGGATTATGGATTGCTCCTTTTTTTGGCAATTCGAATGAAATCAGGCATCTTGCCGCGTCACAATGCATAAATAAATCCTCAACGTATACAAATACGTTTCCGGTTTATTCATACCTTGTTCCTTGCAATATACCCAATTTGATTCGAATTGAAAAAATAGAATCAATATGAATGAAATCAGGCATTTTGCTTCGTCACAATGCATGAATAAATCCTCAACGTATATAAATACGTTTCCGGTTTATTCATACCTTGTTCCTTGCAATATACCTAATTTGATTCGAATTGCAGAATTAAATCAATATGAATGAAATCAGGCATCTTGCTTCGTCACAAAGTATGAATATATTTTCAATAATTAAGAAAAGAGGAGAAATATATGTATATAAAAATGATTGGTAGAGTGGTAGTACTCGTCTCATAAATTATAATGATTTATTTATATACTAATTTAAATTGATTATGTATCGTCAAAAATGGTTGTCCCTAATTGACGAAAAGAAGGAGATAGACAAAATGAAACTTTTAGAGAAAAATTATGAGCCAAAAGATTTTGAAGAGAGAATATATAATAATTGGCTTGAGAAGAAGTATTTTAAGGCAGATGAGAATAGCAAAAAACCAGCATTTTCAATTGTTATGCCACCACCAAACATTACTGGTGTACTTCATATGGGACATGGAATGGATAATACTTTGCAAGATATTATTGTTAGGTATAAAAGAATGCAAGGATTTGAAACTCTATGGATTCCTGGTGTAGACCATGCTTCAATTGCCACAGAAGCAAAGATTGTTGCTAAGATGAAAGAAGAAGGCATTACAAAAGCAGATTTAGGAAGAGAAGGCTTCTTAAAAAGAGCTTGGGAATGGAAAGAACAATATGGTGGAACAATTCTAAAGCAACTTCGTAAAATGGGTGTTTCATGTGATTGGGATAGAACTTCTTTTACTATGGACGAAAACTTAACTAGAGCAGTTAAGAAAGTTTTTAAAGATTATTATGATGAAGGTCTAATATATAAAGGTGAAAGAATGGTTAACTGGTGCCCATTCTGTAATACTTCAATTTCTGATGCGGAAGTAGAATATGAAGAAGAACCTTCACACTTATGGCATATTAGATATCCTTCACCAGATGGTAAATACGAAATAGTAGTTGCTACAACTCGTCCAGAAACAATGCTTGGAGATACTGCGATAGCTGTAAATCCAGATGATGAAAGATATAAAGACATCGTTGGTAAAACAGTTATTCTTCCACTTATGAATAAAGAAATTCCTATTATTGCTGATGAATACGTTGAAAAAGAATTTGGAACAGGTGCTGTTAAAATTACTCCTGCACATGATCCAAACGACTATGAAGTAGGACTTCGTCACAATTTAGAAATTGTTAAAGTATTTAGTGAACAAGGAAAAATGCTTGACCTAATTCCTAAATATGAGGGAATGGACAGAATAGAAGCTCGTAAGCTAGTGGTAGAAGACCTAGAAAAAGAAGGCGTACTAGTTAAGATAGAAGACTATAGCCACAACGTTGGAAAATGTTATAGATGTCATAATACCATTGAACCATATATTTCAAAGCAGTGGTTCGTTAAAATGGAACCACTTGCAAAACCTGCTAACGAAGCAGTAAGAAGTGGTAAAACAAAATTCGTTCCAGAAAGATTTGATAAAATATATTTTAGCTGGATGGATAACGTAAAAGACTGGTGTATATCTAGACAACTTTGGTGGGGACACAGAATTCCTGCATATTATTGTGATGATTGCGGACATATTGAAGTATCTGAAGAAGATGTAACGGTTTGTCCAAAGTGTGGTAAGCCAATGCATCAAGATGAAGATACATTAGATACATGGTTTAGCTCAGCACTATGGACATTTGCAACAATGGGTTGGCCTGATAAGACAAAGACACTAGAAAAATTCCATCCTACATCTGTTTTAGTTACAGGTTATGATATTATATTCTTCTGGGTTGCCAGAATGATTTTCTCATCACTTAAGAATGTTGATGAAGTTCCATTTAATGATGTATTAATCCATGGACTTGTTAGAGATTCTCAAGGAAGAAAAATGAGTAAGTCTTTAGGAAATGGTGTTGACCCGCTAGAAGTAATTGAAAAGTTCGGTGCCGACTCATTTAGATATTCACTAGTTCATGGTACTTCACCAGGAAATGATTTAAGATACTCTGAAGAAAAACTAGAAGCAGGTCGTAACTTTGCAAATAAGCTTTGGAATGCTTCAAGATTCGTATTGATGAATTTTGGAGAAGAATATAAAGAAGACTGGGATAACTTAACACTTGAAGATAAGTGGATGCTATCTAAACTAAATAGAACAATCTCAGAAGTGATTAATTCTATGGATAAATATGACTTTGGTGTTGCACTTCAAAAAATCATGGAACTTACACGTGATGAGTATTGTGACTGGTATATTGAGATGTGCAAGCCTCGCCTATATGATATGACTAATGTAACTCGTAATAGTGCTTTAACTGTTTTAAATAAAGTTTTAATCGATTGCTTAAAGATGCTTCATCCATTTATGCCATTTATTACTGAAGAAATCTATACTAAACTTCCAAATGCCGGAGAAAGTATTATGATTTCTGACTATCCAAAAGCAGATAGCAAGTTTAACTTTGAAAAAGAAGAAAAAGATTTGGAACTTGTAAAAGAGATTATTACAGGTGTTAGAAACTTAAGAGCTAACATGAATGTTGCACCATCTAAAAAAGCATCTATGATATTTGTTACAAATAAAAAGGATGTTATTGAAGAAGGTAGTAGCTTTATTGAGAAACTAGCTGGAGCAGATAAGATTTCTTGCCAAGAAGATAAGACTGGTATTCCTGAAAATGCAGTTTCACTTGCTGTTGAAGGAATTGAAATTTATATTCCATTTGATGAGCTAGTAGATATTGATAAAGAAATTGAAAGATTAGAGAAAGAAGCTTTAACTTATACGAACGAAATTAATAGAGCAAAGAAAATGCTTGATAACCCTGGATTTACAAGTAAGGCTCCACAAGATAAGATTGATGCTGAAAAAGCAAAGATAACAAAATATGAGGAACTTCTTAAAGGAACTAATGAAAGATTAGAAAGTTTAAGAAAATAAAATGAAACGCTCACACAAATATGTGTGAGCGTCTTTAATTATTCAAAATAATATTTGTTTGGATCTGTAAGCATTGATACTTCTTTTTTGAGAGCATCAAGCCTTTCTTTCCAAGGTGACTTTTCTGTATTGACTTGATTTGCCCGTAAGCATCCTTCCAGAGCAATAATCATACCATATGGAGCACGACTTGAAGAAAGAATCTGAGCACTTGCATCAAGCAGTATTCCAGAACGAACAGGTTCAAGTTCGTGAATGAGGTCGTGAAGTGTCTTAACAGTTGTAGCTCGAACATTTGCCATATCAATCTTTCTGGTTTGCTTTTTGGCATTTATTACTTGCGCACGTCTCTGATTTTCAAATCCGTCGGTTCTTTGTTCTCTAGCAAGCCGGTCCTGTCTTCTGTCGTACGAATTCATCCAACTAGCCTCCTTAGTTTTTGTTGTGTAAGGAACAGATGTAATAATATATATAACTATGTTAAATAGAATCTATTTGGATTTGTCATATCGCTTATGATTTGTTTGAGTGACAAAATAGCTTCTTGTACTTCTGGTATATCGATATCAACGTTTGCTTTTTTTAATTCAGACTCAAAAGCTATAATTTTGCCGAAAGCAGTCCTTCTTGAAGATAGGATTCCATCAATCGAATCTAAGAGCTCTTCTTTTCTAGAGGCTGGAATAGATACTAAATGTATAATATTGAATATTTTCTTTCTAACTAATTCTGTTGCTTCTTTTTCAGCTTCTAGTCGTTTTCCTCTAAGACCATGTTTGGTTTCTTGAAACATCTCGCATTCAATACTCATAAACTCGGCTTCTCTATGTAGCTGCGAACCTCTGCTATTCCGAACTGTCGTAAATCTGCCTGAGCTGTGATTGATTTTCATTGAATAGCCTCCTTAAATATTTATTCGGACATATTATATCATTATACTGTAGTTATGTAAACATAAATATGTGTATGACATTGAATATTTGGTTATTTGATAGTATAATTTCCTTACAAATACACCATTTAAGGAGGTTTTTAGGTGAACATAGACAAACTTCTTAAAAACGTAGAAAAGCCTATTAGATACACGGGTGAAGAAATAAATATGTGCAAAAAAGACTTAAAAAGCATAGCTTTTAGGTATTGTTTTTGTTTCCCTGATGTATATGAAATAGGTATGTCACATCTTGGACTTAGAATTCTATATGATTTATATAATAGACGTGAAGATACATATTGTGAGCGTGCTTTTGCTCCATGGGTTGATATGGAAGAACTAATGCGTAAAAATAATCTTCCACTATTTTCACTTGAAACCAAGACGTCATTAAATGAGTTCGACATGCTTGGTTTTACGCTTCAATATGAAATGAGTTATACCAATATTATAAATATGTTAGATTTAGCCAAAATACCACTTTTAGCTAAAGATAGAAAAGAAGAAGATCCTTTTATTATGGCTGGTGGTCCTTGTGCATATAATTCGGAGCCTATTGCTGACTTTTTTGACTTCATTGTACTTCGGTGAAGGCGAAGAGCTAAATATGGAGGTTACAGATGAGTGGATTAAATGGAAAAATTCTGGTGAACCTCGTATAAAGTATTTGGAAAGAATATCAAAAATTGAAGGCGTATATGTTCCTTCTTTTTATGATGTTACATACAATGATGATAATACAATTAATAGTATAAAGACAAATAATGAAAACGCTAAAGAAATAGTAACAAA
>JAEEHF010000074.1 GCA_016280725.1 Bacillota bacterium
ACTTTTTCTGAACATCCTTTTATAGTTAATCGATGCTTAATTCTCGTATGTTTTTTTGAAACTTTCATTGTTGCTCCTATCATTTTTAGGTGTGGCAACTTTTTACTCGTTTTAGGGGGTCAAATATTTACTCGCGTAACAGAGAGGTCCGGTGCCATTCGTTAAGCTGCCTGTTTATGTTGTTCCATAGCTCTCTAACAAGAGCTTCGCTAGGCTTTATCTTGGTTTTGATAAAACCAACAAGAGCTCTTTTCCCTGATGGAAAAGAAACGTATCGGCAGTTCTCACCAGGAAATCCGCTTTCCATTCGTTCTCTTTCATTTCTAAATACTTCACAAGGTATGAAAAACTCCTTCTGTAATCTGTTTGGATTTTGGGTAAAGTTACCCTTAACTTTTTTGGCCATTGCGGCTTCTCCTGTTCGGAAAAACCGAAGCGGAGAAAACCGTTATGGCTAAATTGTCTTGTGTACATATAAGGTCACCTCGCGGGATAATCCCCGTTTCGGAAGGTGACCAGTGGTGCATGACACCGGACTATTGATGAAAATTCGCCTGTTTCAGCCATGCACTCATCAGTTCGCGACCTGAAGAGCTTACGCAGGTGAGTGGTTGAATTATTGAAAGCAGATACAAATCTGAAAAAAGTAAAAGAAAAACCGTACTGAAAAATGTTTATTCAATACGGTTATCAAAAGTTTCTAATCAGGGAGATAAGAGATCTCAAACTAAAAAAGCAGGCATCTGTAATGGTGTCTGCTGAGGTGTTTGAAAAATCAATTGTGTGACCTGCTTAACAATAATTGTAAGGTTCGATTTTACATGCAGTAAAACGATTTCTCCAATGTTTTATATGGCAAAACAGTCAGAATGGTTATTATTTGTTTTATCAAAATGAGATATAAAACAAATAAATATGATATGTTGTAAAGTTGTAAAAATGTTGGAAATGTGTGATATTTGTTAAATTATTAAAAATATAAAAACAGACTGTTTTAATGCGATGCTCTTAGGGAAATCAGTAGTGAAAATAAGATCGGTATATTCACTATTTTGGATAATAAAGTGCTACAGTTTGACGAGAGTTCAATTTAATGTTTGTTAGCTTGTTATATACCTTTCTGACCTATGTTATGTAGTTGAAAGGTATAACGAGTTGAATTATATGGCACTACTTTCTTTTTTGGGTCATAATTGGGTAAAACTTAGCGGAAATAAGATGAAACTCTTGATTTAGCTTATTTTTTAGTCTGATTATATCATTCTTGCTACATGATATTTTCAATGTTTTGTTGCCATCTGTTAATTCAATTGATTTGCCAGGACAGTTTTTGGTTTCATTGATCAAAGTAATGATATCGTCTTTTTTTACAGTTATTTCAACTACCCCCTCCCAAGGAGCAGTATATCTGCATATTTTTTCATCCAACATGAAATAGCTAGAAATATCAACTACCCAATCGTATTCCTTATTATGGTAGGTGTCATCTGTGATAATAATTTCGTTATGTGTTACGTTTTTAGTAGTTGAATTATCTACTGTGCTGTTTATATTTATCTGTCCATTATTGTTATCACAGATTTTGGTAATCGATAGTGACTTATTATTATTTCCTTTGATGACTATTGATTCTTTTTTGTTTCTGTCAGGAAACAATTTATTCAGAATAAAATTTATAAATTTAGATAATATTTCCATAAAAATACATTCCAACTAGAATTCTATATGCTTATTTAGTATTTAAATTCAATAATTTATGATTCATAAGAATGTTTCTCAAAATTCTCAACCTGCTGCATAACCTTATTGAACACGTTAGGGCTATATTGAGGTGGGTAACCATTCTTAATAAGACATATCTTTATTTCAATTTGAAGCTGATTGCGTATATTCTGATTGTTTAGCCAGTCAGCAAAAGAAGATTTTGTATCAATTATTTCTTTAATTTTTTTGGCTAGGTCCTTACATTTGTCATTGCTCACTACATGATCAACTTCCACATCTGTGCCGTATTCGAAGTTAAACTCATCTCGTAAAGCAATAAGAATATCGTAGAAAGACTTCTCTTCAAATGTCAGTCCAATTTTACGAAAGCTTTCTCTGTGTTCATTCATTTTTTTGAGGATTTCTAAAGCCTGTCTAGTTGCGCTTTCTATAATATCATTAGACGCTTTTTCCTGGGTTTCTCCAGCCTCCTCGGCAGTTAAGTGCTTACGGCGTTCATGATATTCTTCAATTGTTTTTTCCAACATTTCCTGAAAAGTTTTAGCGGCTATCTGATTAACCTTGCCGTATTCTTTAATTTGCTTACGGATCATCTTAATCAGCAATTCCAGTTTTGTGGCTGGCATTTTTACATCAGTAAGTTTTTCATAATATTCAGGTGAGAATATATCCTCTTCCTCACCGGCTTCAAGGATACTTTCAACTTGATTATATTTGAGGGCTTCCTCTACCATTTTGGAAACCGTAAGATTCATGGTATCGGTATCTACATCGCTGGTTCCACTCATTTTGCGGACAAAACCGGCTATAGCAATAAAGCACTGGGCAAGAGCGGATTCTTCCTCACCAAGTTCTCCTGATGGCTGACAGATATCGAATGCTGTTCTCATTCTTCTTACTGCAGTTAGAAAATAGGTTTTGAATGATACTTTGGAAGTCCCTTTATTGCCTTCTATGTTTAGTATTTCTGTCGATATAAAAACGAATTCAGCCGCTTTAGCAAGAAGGGTATATCGTTCTACAGGACTACAGTTTGGATCTAAGAAAGGATTTAAATCAAATCCTGTAAAAATTCTTTTCTGTGAATCTAGGTAATTTCTAAAAATAGAGGTGGCTTGCTCAACATCATCTGCTGTAGGAGCAACAGATGTGTCTCCTCCGTATAACTTCATAGCCTCACGCATATTATCTCTGATGCCGATATAGTCAATAACCATGCCATAATCTTTGCCTGGGTACTTTCTATTAACGCGACTAATGGTTTGGATTAATAAATGCTTTTGCAATGGCTTATCATTGTATAAGTATGTAAGCGAAGGAACGTCAAAACCTGTAATCCACATATCAACAACAATAACAATGCGAAAATTTGATTTTTCCTGTTTGAAGGCGGCATCCAATTCGTCAGTACGTTTGTCATTCTGCACACCTCCAAGATAGTTGTACATTTCCTTTTTATCGTTGCTACCAACACTAGACACCATCGCCATGAATGGCATTGGTTTGAGATTTTTTAATTCTTCTTCAGTTATGGCAGTTTCTTCCGGTACTTTCTTTTCTACGAACCATTCAGGATATTTATTTTTGAAAATTTTATATAGGGAATACGCTATTTTTCTGTTTGAACATACGACCATAGCTTTCTGAATTCTGTTAGGATCAGCATCGCATGCAGAAACATAGTGATCGTGTATATCAATAGCAAGCTGGTTAAGGCGGTCCTCATCACCCAGAATAATTTCCATTGAACTCATGGCTTTTTTGCTTGCAATGATATCTTCTTTTGTTGCTCCTTCTTCAGCACATTTTTTGTAATAATTTTCGATCTCTTTAGCTTTATTCTTATCAAGTAGAACTTTGGCAATTCGAGGATGATATTTAATCGGTACTGTCAGGCCGTCAGCCACAGCTTGATCCATTGTGTACCTATCGATTTCAGTGCCAAATGTCTGATATGTTTCTGCTATTGGAGTACCGGTAAAGCCAACAAAAGTAGCGTTAGGAAAAGCTTCTTTCAGAACTTTTGCATATGGTTTTGAGAGCATTGCTTTCATGTTTTTATCAGCATCTTCACTAAACTGGATCTTTTTGGAACGATCGAGTTGAGTTCTGTGTGCTTCATCTGAGAAGCATATAATGTTTCGACGATCGTTTATAAGACCAATTTTATCTTCTTCCCTGTCACAGAATTTTTGGATGGTACAGATGTAAAGACCACCACTTTGTCTTATGCCTAGTTCCTCTCTGAGCATAGCTCTATTTTTTACAACGGAAACTTCACCAAGATTCAAGAACTCTTTGCTCTTGGTAAATAGCTTGGCGCCTTGTTTCTGTAACTCTTCTCGGTCAACGATAAGGATTATTGTTGGTGAACCTATTTCTTTTATGTCAGTACAGCGAAGTGATAACTGTCTAGCCAAAAAAGCCATTGTATATGTTTTACCGCAACCGGTAGCTCCGAAATATGTTCCTCCTTTACCAGACTTGGTTTTTATGGATTCTGTTATGCTCTTTTTTAATAATTTTGCAGCAAAAAACTGAGGGTATCGGCAGACTATCTCTACTTCAGAACTGTCGTATATGCTGTCTTGGAAATATATGTAATCTCTAAATATTTCCAAAAAACGCTCTGGTGTATACACGCCTTTAATCATTGTTTGCGTTTCAGCAAATGGTAATGTAGAAATCGGATCTTTATCGTTAACTTTCCTCCATGCATAAAAATGCTCATAAGGAGTACGAACCGTTCCTAATCTGGTTTTTACACCATCGGAAATGCAGGCTAAAGGGCAGTAATGCAGAAGATGGGGAATATCACGCCAATAACGAATATTAATTTGTTCCCATGCGTTGTAAACAGTAGCATTTGCGTCAGCAGGATTTTTTAACTCAATAACACAAAGAGGCATTCCGTTAACATACAGAAGCACATCCGGTCTACGATCTTTTTTCTGCCCCTGATTTGTATAATCAACAACGAACTGATTCACAACGCGATAGACATTGTTCTCAGGATTGTCAAAATCAATTAGTGGAACCATTTTGGGCAGACTATCATTTGGTGTAAATTGGATTCCATTAACCATCCAACCATAAACTTTATGGAGTGTAGCGAAATCACTCTCCGCTCCGACAAGTCTGACAGTATCAAAAATCTGCTCAACCTCATTCTCGGTTAAATCAGGATTAGACAATGCTATAAAACTTTGAAAGTCATTCTGAATCAGTACATCGTTCTTGTTTCGACGAGGTACGTTATTTCCCGGCGAATATGTCCATCCTTCAGATTCTAAAAAGTCAATAAAGGCATATTCATATTCAGACTCACAGAAGTGTCCATTAAAGTTTTTTAGCTCAGCCATATTTATTTCTCCACTGTTTTTTTGCCTTCTTCGATAGAGCCTTTGATGAGAATAGGACAGATATCCTTTATCTGAGATTTGAGTTTTTCATTTATTGATTTACGTTCTTTATATACCATGTAGATATTGGATATGGATTTTTGTATTTTCATGTCAGCAATAGGAATTTGAACTTTTTTAAGGTCTTCCCAAGTAAATGTTTCTCTTGCTGACCCCCATGAATGATACCTAGCGTACCTATCAAATTCACATCTATTAAAAAACATGGATAAATATTCCGGGAGAATTTTATCTTCATCAACAGAAAAAACTTCATTAACAGATGTAACAACTATGTCAGAGTCTGTGTTGTTAAAGGCATAAGCAAAAACTTTTTCATTATGGGTTGTTTGAACAAAACTAATTTGACGAGGTTTTACAATTTTGTAACTAGCTAATTCATTTCTGTTTACTTTGGATGTTGGATCTCTGAATTCTTTAGATGTACTTACACCCTTAACATTCTTTACTTTATTGGAAACATTTCTGTCATCATGTCTTGTGATGTACGATCCAATAGCTTCACAAGGAATCTCTCTGCGTAAATTTTCAATATAAGCATCACATACCAATTTTAAATCATCCAGTCCACGCTCGTAACTTTTCTGATTGGCAAGCATGGCATTGTATATATCAACGTATTTCTGTTGGATTGAAATAGGAGGTAAATCTAATTCAATGTTACAAAAAACATCCCAATCAAGGTTTGATCTAATACTTCCATCGCTACAGAATGCGCCATATCTATCTTTTTCTTTGGATAAAAATTTCATAAAGAAATAGAGAGGTAGCACGATATCTGTGGCAGTTACTTCGAATGTAGTATATGCCGGCGATACAATGATAGTATCGTCTCCTTGATACATGCTAATTCTTATACATTCATCTCTACCGGTCTGCATGCCACTGTATACGAATCTATTCTTTTTAACTATTTTGTATTTTGATTCATCAAGACCTTCGGTATTGGCTACTGTTGGCATGAATTCTTTGTCTATGTTAATACCGTAAAAATTTTTTATTCCTAGATTATTTCTTTCATCTACTACTGTGACTAGTTTACCAATTTTGTATTTATTCAATGCCATAGCCAATCCCCTTAAATGCATCTTCCAGCATCTGCTGGGATTTCTTTTCTTGACTCAAAATCTCTTTCATTTCAGCCTGAATTCGAGCCATTTCCTTTTCGTAGTTTATATCGAGATCATGGTCTATAAACTCAATGTATTTACTTGGTGTTAGCGCCCAGCCTTTGCTTTCTATTTCGTTAATACCAACACTGCGATAGAGTTCAGGTTCTTCATAATGTTGCCCATCAGTGCCTTCATTCTGCCACGTGTGATAGATATTAGCAGCGCGCTCAATTTGGTCTGAAAGAAGAATTACTTTCTTTTTGCCTTCATTCTTTACAGGATTTTCCGTCCATTGACGTAGATCCATAAATAAAATTTCATTCTCGCGGTTTCGCAACCTTCTATTTTCTTTCTTGCTACCTTTTTTATTTTGATTCAGAATCCACAAGGTAACACTTATATCAGTGGTTATAAAAAGTTCTCTCGGAAGAACGATGATGGCTTCCACCTTATCGTTCATAATAAGCTTTTTTCGAATTTCTATGGTATCACCGTCATTCAAGGCTCCATTCGCAAGAAGAAAACCTGCAACACCTTCGTGAGCTTTTAGATGAGAAAGCATGTGGAGGATCCAGGCATAGTTTGCATTGCTTTCCGGAGGAGTCTCATAATCGGACCAACGATGATCATCTTTAAGATTATCATCGTACCAGCCTTTGAGATTAAAAGGAGGGTTGGCCATGATATAATCAAATGCTACCCCTTTATGCAAATCGTGAGTAAATGAAGAGTCATTGGTTTCGCCGAGATTATGGCTCAATCCCCTCAATGCTAGATTCATCTTTGCTAAACGGTAGGTCGCTGCATCTTTTTCCTGACCATAGATGTTTATTCTATTGATATCCCCCTGTCTAGATTTTACAAGGTCAGTACTCTGAATAAACATACCGCCAGAACCACAACAAGGATCGTATAGAGTGCCTTCATACGGCTCTATCATAGCAGCTATAAGTTGAACTGCATCATGTGGGGTGTAGAATTCGCCTTCTTCTTTGGTTGCATTAACAGCAAATTCCTTTAAGAAATACTCGTAAACTCTACCAATAAGATCTTTTTCTTCGCCAAAAGCCTTATGACTTATTTTATTTACTTCATCCACCAATTTCTTTATGTCATTTGGTGCAAGATTACGAGTGGTAAAGGTACCTTCAACAAAACATCCTTTTAAGTCCTGAGAAGTTGTGGCGATACTGTGTAAAGCTGTATCTAGTGCAACATTAAGTCCTGGGGCAGAGGTGTTAATAATCGTAGACCATCTAGCTTCTAGTGGTAAACTATGAGTACCATCTTCAAAGACGGGACTTTCAAAAAAGGCACTTCTTACTTCCGGATTATCAAGATTCATTCCTGATTCAATCAGTTTTTTTTCAAGTTTCTCAAGTCCATCCTCAAATTTTTCCCCCATGAATCGAAGGAACACTAATGTGAGCATCATGTCTCTTTTTTCAAAGAAGGAACCTGAATTGCGAGCAGCTCTTAAAATATCTCTACAATTAAAAAGGATATTATCTAGGTTTAAGGTTTGTGTGTTCGCTGTTTTTTTTGTCTTTGCTTTGGCCATCTTGGTATCTCTTGTCAGCATGTACGTTGATGAAAGTTTAACTGATAATTACCACAGTAACAGTATATTTTATGTGATATGATACTGCAAAACTAAGGTGGTTTGAATTGTTTGTATATTTTTTGTATGTGTAACTGTGATACTATGCCTAAAATGAACATGATTTCAACCTTCGGATACATTTTACGATATACATCAAATCTATAGAATTAATAATCATCTATGCGACTAAAAAATGCTCCTTTGTAATTTATCTTATAATTATTTGAAACTAGGTTTAGCTTTTAGACTAATAATTTTTGTGAGGATATTGCATGAAATGTGATAGCTTAAATAATAAAAAATATTTAGTAACGGTTGATAGTTTGAAGCAATTACATAGTCATTTATCCGAAGATGACATTAAAAAGATGGCGATGGAATTTAGTAAGCAATTTGAAGTCAAAAAAAATGAAATAGATTCTGACATCAAGATACTTATAGAAAGATTAGTTCACTGTGATCCTTTGAAAACTTTAGCAAGGGCTACTGATCTTGTTATGCTTCCTATGATTAATATTGTTTCTGAATTTCAGTTGTCTTCAGAGCATCCTCAAACTGTGCGGTATATAGAGTATGTCCAAAGTTTATATATCTCTCATAAGCTTGATAATCAAGATATCATTACTGACGATAAATATATTAGCGAGACCTTAGCACAAATTGAAAAAATATACGTAAAAACGCAGAGCTTTATTTATTATTGGGCAGCCCGGGCGTTAGTTGAACATGAATACTCTTATGACGAAATTGATTACATAACGGATTCGTATTTAATGCGATATGTTAGAGGTAAGAGGTATCAATTTCAGCAGATAAAAATTATTAAGTCATTGATTGCTCCTCATTCGGATATTTTTTTTACTTTATATAGCTTAACAGTTGATGACATTATTTATGGTTTAGAAAAGTTAGAAAACTCTCTCTCTTCTGGAAAAATAGAAGCATTTAATCAATTTGCTAATGAATTTAAAAAGTTTGATAGTAGTGACGGCGATTGTAACCAGCAAATTCACAATACTAACGATATACAGTCCGTAGTTGGTAAATTGTTTGGATATGCTTTATATGATGTCAAGGAAGTAACTGGTTGGCCAGATAGTTTCATTAAGGATTTTTCTTTCGAATTAGGAGAGCTATCAGGAGTAACAGAACCGCGTAATAATGGATATGTCGATTGGCCTATAGTGGATTTGCCAGTCCAAAAAAAGCCTTTTATTATAATTGATGGAGTGAGTTATTGCTTCGACTATTACAATCTCTTTGATAATATTTATAGAATGATACAAAAAAATATAAAAGAGAAGGATAGTACATACGTAACTAAATGGTCAAATTTGCAACAGGCTGCTAGTGAAAATTTAGTTGCTGATATGATCAGAAAACTTTTGCCAGAAGCTGAAGTGTACATTGGAAACTATTATCACAATGCTGATAATTCTCGACAATTTGATGAAAATGATATTTTAGTTATATATGACACGTGTGTGTTGATAATTGAAGTTAAAGCTGGCTCTTACGTTTATACTCCTGCAATTACTGATTTTAAAGGACATGAAAATTCATTAAAGACCTTAATTGAAAAAGCGGACTATCAGTGCAATAGAACACTAAAGTATATAAATCAAAATGAAATATCTAATTTTTTTGTAAGTAACAGTAAAAAGTCTGATGTAAAGTTTTCATTAGAAAGAAAGCAATTTGATAATTTTTTTACTTTTTGTGTAACGGTCGATAATTTCAATGATATAGAGGCAAAAATCGAAAAGACTAATTTTTTAAAGATTAGTAATGGAACTATTGCGATTAGTATTGATGATCTTGATATTTACACCGAATACTTCGATTCGCCTTTAATATTTTTACACTATTTAGCACAAAGACAAGCAGCAACAAGAAATGATAAGTTATACCTTAACGACGAATTGGATCATTTAGGTATGTACATTAAATATAATGATTATAGTAATTTAAAAATGATAGACGCATGTCAAGGCCTTGGGTTTCGGTATGATTTAGATGCTTATTTTGCAGGGAAACACAACAAGGAATTAACAATAAATAGGCCCGAGCAATCAATTCCTAGCATGATTAAACAACTTTTTAATTTTTTGGAAAACAACAAAACCAAAAATCGGGTAAATTTAGCCAAGCTTTTACTTGATATGGGGACTGATTCAAGACAAAATTTTCAAGATACAATTTCAACAGTTATAGCTAGGGAAGAACGAGGAAATAAAATTATACCTTTTAGTATGGAGGGAACATTTAACAATCTTATATGTGTCATTAAAATCCCTAATATGGAAAGCATTTCAGAAAAAGAACTTCTTTTACTAGGATATTCTTTGTTAAGGAGTCGAAATAAGGAAAGAGCTCTGTACCTTGTTTTATCTTATAGCGCTGAAAAGTTGATCACAGATGTTATTATTAGGGATATTAACTATGGAGATCTTGGAAAAGACGGCTTTATTGATTACGATGTTTTAGCTTATATGGAATCAAAACAGTTATATTATGAGAGTGAACGCAATTCCGGGGAGTGACAGGGCAACTAATCCAAATTCCATTCAAAAAACAACTTGCGAAGCCGCTGTTGTATTTTAGTCCTTCTTATAGAACTCCATTACGTACCCGGCAGCCTGCAGAATCAGCCCTTCAGCCCATGAGGGGGTGCCTCCCATCAGTTCACATACAGCATCAAGGCTCATATTAGGAGCAACTTCGATTACCACTTCGTCATGTATGTGCATCGCGCTACTGCTGTGCGGGAGCGTCTTCATTTCAATGGACATGACGGAGGTGTTTGGGCGAAACGGAATGAGTTGGAATGGTAATATCCAAAAATTATGTGATATTTCG
>JAEEHF010000075.1 GCA_016280725.1 Bacillota bacterium
GAAAATATTGAATAGGTTGCGGCCGTCGGTTCTGCGAACGCATCGACGAACCCCGCACGGGCTTTAGCGCAATTGCAAGGAACAGATGATTATTTTGCTCATACTTCTGGAGCGGATGAAGATGATTTTGATAATGATCTGACCGATGAAGATCGAAAATATCTTCGTTTAAAATGGGGCAAAGCCTATAAACCAGAAGAATGGATTGCCTTAGAGCAATTATACAATGACATGCTGGCTTCTTATGATATTCAGTCTGCTGGACATATTGATATTCTCAAGAAGTGCTGCAAGACATCTCTAAAGGCTGATTAGCTTCTGGATATTGGCGACGTTGAAGGTGCGCAAAAGATGGTGCGTATGTATGATATTTTAATGAAAGCAGGTAAATTTACTGCCGCACAGAATAAGGGAGAATCTGGAGAGGCTGTTGATTCTCTTTCAGAATTATTTGCCATGTGCGAAGAAGATGGATTTATTCCTCGATATTATACAGATGGCCCGCAAGATAAAGTTGACAGAACATTACAAGATTTATAGACTTACACAAAAAGCCTTGTTTTAGAGGAAGTCAATCTTGGTAATCTTATTGAAAATGCGGTTAAGCAAATTCAACAAGATAAAATTAAAGAAGCTGAAACTGATGCGGATGCGGCTAATGACGATGATCTGCTTGAAAATGAATTATTTGAAACGGAAGAGCCGCAATTAACAGATAAAGACTTTTCTGAATTCGCAGATTGGGAAGACGAAGTTGATGATGAATCTAGCGAATTATATAAAAAATTAGAAAATGGTGAATTGTAATGGCATTAAGTGATTTATTACAATTAAGCCAAAATAAAAGAAAGATTGGAATTTCAGAAGAACGCATTGAAGCTGTGAAGCCTGTTGTTAGATAGTATATTGCCTTCTGGAGAGAATATCCCGATATGTTTATAGATTTTCTCCAAACAGGTAAGGATGGTACTATTCCTGACAATGGCTTAAAATTCTTTTTTTATCAAAGAGTTTTCTTACGAGCGGCAATGCGTTATAAGTATGTATATATGGTCTTCCCGCGTGCGTATTCCAAATCTTTTTTATCAGTTCTTGTATTAATGTGCCGTTGTATTCTTTATCCAAGATGTAAATTATTTGTTACTTCTGGAGGTAAAGAGCAGGCCGCAGGTATCGTAAAAGAAAAAGTTAATGAACTTTGTACTTTAGTTCCTGCGCTTGAGCGTGAATTAGATTTGCGGCCAGGTAAAACTAGACAAAGTAAAGATTATTGTATTTTTGTATTTAAGAATGGCTCTTATTTTGATAATATAGCAGCCAGAGAAACTTCTCGTGGTAAGCGACGTCATGGTGGATTAGTTGAGGAGTGTGTTGGTGTTGATGGTAAGATTTTAAGTGAAGTTATAATTCCTACAATGAACGTATCCCGATTATGTATGGATGGAACATCTCATCCCGAGGAGACTCTAAACAAGAGTCAAATTTTCGTGACAACCGCAGGTTGGAAGGGTACTTTTGCCTATGATAAGCTAATAGTATTCCTCGTGCGCATGATCGTTGAACCTGAAAAAGCTTTTATCATGGGTGGCACTTGGCGTATTCCAGTCCTAACTAAATTGCTTGATAAAAACTTCTTACAAGACTTAAAGAATGATGGTACTTACAATGAAGCTTCTTTTAGTCGTGAGTATGAAAGCAAATGGTCTGGTACCGTTGAAGACGCTTATTTTAATGGAGAACAATTTGATCGCAATAGAATTTTAAAGCAATCAGAATCTGAGCATTCTGGAAGATTAAGTTCAAAAGGTTATTATATCATTTCCGTCGATGTTGGCCGCAAAGGGTGTGATTCTGTCGCGTCAATTATAAAGGTAACGCCGCAACAAGTTGGTGCGTCTATAAAATCTTTAATAAATATTGATACCAAGAGTGATGAACATTTTGAAAATCAGGCTTTATGGATTAAAAAGTTATATTATAGATATAAAGCCAGAAGAGTAGTAATTGATGGTAATGGCGTTGGTATGGGCTTAATGGATTTTATGGTTAAGCCGCAAGTGGATCCTGATACTGGTGAAACATATCCAGACTTTGGTGTTTATGGTGGAACACAAGAAGATGCCGTTTAGGAGTATAAAAAGTTTAAATCAAATGATTGCGAACAAGATGCTATTTATATTTTAAAGGCAAATGCTCCAATCAATACTGCGGCGCATAGTAATACATTAGTTTAGCTTTCTTCTGGAAAGATAAAATTTTTAATAGATGAACGTGTTAAGAAAACACAATTACTTGGAACTAAAGTTGGTTAGCAAATGACTCCAGAACAAAGGGCAGAATATTTAAAACCATTTACCTTAACTTCCATATTAAAAGAGGAAATGATGAATCTTCGCGAAGAAACAGAAGGTTTAAATATTATCTTAAAGCAAGCTAATAAGGGTATAAAAAAAGATAAATTTTCTTCATTAGAATATGGATTATATTATATAGAAGAAGAAGAAGAAAAGAAGAAAAAGAAAAAGAAATTCGATGCTAAATAGTGGAAGTTCTTTAATTAAGGAGGAGTAAAATATGAGAGCGTCTAGAGGAGAGATTAAAATAGAGGAGATTCTTATTGATGCTGGTTTGCGGTTTGAAGAAGAATATGTTTTTCCAGATTTAAAAAGTCCGAAAGGTGTACCACTCCGATTTGATTTTGTTGTTTTTGATGATGATGGTGAAATTGATTTCATTATTGAGTATCAAGGAAGACAACATTATGAGCCTTCAGCTAAATTTGGCGGCAAGCGAGGATTTTATCAGCAGCAATATAATGATACTTAGAAAAGAAGATTTTGTGCTTTACATGAATTTAAGTTGATTGAAATTCCTTATACAGATGAAAATCTTATTTCTTATGATTATATTATGCATAAAGCTGGATATTAAGGAGGTAATATAAATGTCAGAACGACAAGATCAAATCCGAGAAAAAGGATTTGATATGCTTAAAGCACCTACTTCCGCAGTTGATAGTTATGCTAAATTAAAAGTTGGTGGTCATTCTTATGGAGATGCGGTACTTGACTTGCGGTACTATGAAAAAATGGATAGACGGGACTATAGAAATAAAGGTTTCGTTATACAAGCTCTAATTAATAATGACATTCCAACTTTGCGTGAAATTTCTCGTTATTATTATAAAACTAATGGTATTTATTAGAAAATAGTTAATTATTTTGCAACAACTTATCGTTACGATTGGTACATGGTGCCAGAAATGATAAATGATAGTGTTAAAGAAGATAAAGTTATTGCAGACTTTACTAAAACATTAAATTATTTTGATGCGTCGCATATTAAAAAATTATGCGGCGAGTTTGCGTTAAATACTATTAGAGATGGCGTCTATTATGGATATGCTTATGAGGGAGAGACTGGTATTTTAGTTCAAGAGCTTCCTTGGAAATGGTGCCGTTCAAGGTACATGATTAAAGGTATGCCAGCTATTGAGTTTGATATGTCTTTTTTTGATACTAAATATCCTGATGTAGGATATCGTATGAAAGTATTAGATCTATTCCCACCAGAATTCAAAGAGGGATATATCTTATATAAAAAGAAGAAACTGCCTCCTGACGAATCTTATGTAAACGTAAAAGGAACTAATATTTATGGACATTGGTATCTCTTAGATCCTTCATGTGCATTTAAAATTTCCTTATATGGATTAAGTGGACTGCCATTATTTGTCAATGCTATCCCAGAGCTTATTGATTTGGATATGACTTAGGGAGTAGATAGACAAAGATAGCTTTAGAAATTATTAAAAATTATTGTATAGAAATTACCATTAGATAAAAATGGTGATTTAATTTTTGATGTAGATGAAGCTAGAGATATTCATAATAATGCGGTTGAAATGTTACGTAATGCTATTGGTGTTGATGTATTAACTACATTTGCTGATATTGAAGGAATAGATGTATCTGATGCCAATGCAACAGTTACTGATGATTCTTTAAGTAATGCAGAAAGAACTGCTTATAATGCTTTTGGTACTTCAAAAAATATTTTTAATACTGATGGTAATTTAGCTCTTGAAAAATCCATTCTTGCTGATGAAGGATCTTTAAGAGATTTAATTTTGTAGTTTGAGAATCTTTTTGATAATATCGCGCAAAAACGCAGTAGTAATAAGAAAAAATGGAACTTTAGGTTCTATATGTTACACACAACACAAAACAACTATTAGGCATTAGCAAAACTATATAAAGAACAAACTCAATTAGGTTTTTCTAAGATGTTACCTTAGATAGCATTGGGTTAGAGTCAAAGTTTTATTCTAAATACAGTTATTTTTGAAAATGAAGTTCTTCATTTGAGTGAAATTATGATACCTCCACTTATGTCTTCAACGATGAATGCGGAAACTCTTTAGACAATGGGCGGAAAAAATAAAAATAATTCTAACTCTTCTGGAACGGGCAATACTGGTCAATCCACTAAAACTGAAAGTGAAGGTACTATGGGACGACCGAAGAAAGAAGAAGGACAACTTAGTGAAAAAACTATTTAGAATAAAGAATCAATGAGTTAAAGGAAGAGTAGCTATGAATTCAAGTATTAAATTAGATACACCTTGCGAATTGATTAATATAACGCCTTTGAATCCTTTTATTTCTCAATGTTAGATTAAAGTCTGTTATATCGGTGATAATCCTAATAGAAATAGAAGTGTTATTACTAAAGATGTTGCGAAAAATATTGCAAATACTTTGCCGGGGAGTCCTATTGTAGGATTTTATAATAATGAAACCAAAGACTTTGAAGAACATAATCGTAGTATTAAAATTTCTAATGGAAAGTTAAGGTTTGAAGACACTACTAGACCTTATGGATTTATTGATTTGTCAGCAAAAGTTTGGTTTCAAGATTATCTGGATGGAGATGTTATCCATACTTATATGGTGACAGAAGGTTATTTGTGGACTGGACAATATCCAGAAGCCAAGCGCATCCTTGAAAAAGGTAATAATTAGTCAATGGAACTTGATCCAGAAACTTTAAAAGGTTTTTGGACGCAAGATGTTAATAGTGGTATAGATTTTTTTATAATCAATGACGCAATATTTTCTAAATTATGTATATTAGGTGATGATTTTGAACCTTGTTTTGAGGGAGCTAATATAACTAAATTCTCACTTGATGACGATTTTAATAATAAGATTTATGCGTTAATGAAAGAAGTCCGAGAATTGAAAGGAGGAAATCTTACAGTGGAAGATAATAAGAAGCCTGAAGAGGGCGCATTAGATCCTGTTGTTGATCCTGTACAAGAAGTTCCTGCTGGAGAGACTCCAGAAGGCGCAGCAGCTCTCGAAGGACAAGAAGGCGCTGAACCAGAAATCACTGAACCTGAAGCTACAGTTGAGCCAGAGCAGCCAGAAGTGGTTGAGGATCCTGTAGAGCCAGAAACAGCTGAGGAGCCAACAGAAGGTGAAAATCCTGAAAATGAGGGCGAAGGCGTTCAATTCAGTTTATCAGATTTTCAAAAACTAAAAGAGGATTATACTAATCTTGAAGCTCAGTATAATGAACTCCAAACTCAATATAGTGCTATGAAAGAATCTTATGATTCTTTAGTGGAGTTCAAGAAAGTTAAAGATAGAGAAGACAAGCAAGCTATCATTGATAGTTTCTATATGTTAAGTGATGAGGATAAGAAAGAAATCCAAGATAATATGGATAATTATTCTTTACACGAGATTGAAGCTGAGCTTGCAATTATTTGCGTTCGTAATAAATTAGATTTATCTGGGAACGCTAATAAAAATAATGACCTCGGCACTACGTTTAGTCTAGAAGGCGTAGATGACGATTCCGAAGATACTAACATCCCTGCATTAGTCAGTGTCCTTCGGAAAAATAGAGA